>JAZKDM010000115.1:18561-25450 GCA_040387535.1 Pseudomonadota bacterium
GCACCGATGGTTTCTTTGCGGCTGTATTTGAAAAAGCAAATCCAACCGATAATGCCGTAAAAATGTCGCCAGAAATAGTTGAAGAGGCGGCTGAACTGATTGAGCATATTAAAGCAGCCGTGGCGGATGAAGTAGAAGTGCTTGAACAGGAAGCAACGCCTAAGAAAAAAGTAGTTGCCAAAAAAGCGCCATCTACAAAAGTAAAAGCGGCAACACCAAAAGCCAGCAAAGCAGATAAAGCTTAAATAGAAATGAAAGCGCCAAGCCTAAATTCGCAAATTTTACTGGGCGCATTTTTCGGCGTTTTAATTGGCTTATATTTTCACACTTTGGGTATGGAAAATAGCCTAGTCAAAGGCGGTTTGTACGCATCGGGTTTAGTCGGTACGCTGTTTATCGACTTACTCAAAATGATTTTAATCCCACTGGTATTTTGCAGTATCGCGGTGGGCATTGCCAATTTGCGGCAACACAGCCAGATGCATCGCGTTTGGGTCACCACTTTAGTTTTCTTTGCTTTTACCATGGCAATTGCTGTGGCCTTGGGTTTGTTTGCCAGCAACTATTTTGAAGCAGGTAAAGGGCTTGAAATTGCCATGTTTGCCGACGCTATGCAAAACTTTCAGGCGCAGCAGTTACCGCTACCTGAGTTTTTTGCCCAGTTTTTGCATGGCTTGTTTATGAACCCTTTTGCGGCTTTGGCAACGGGAAATGTGCTGGCTGTGGTGATATTCGCGCTGATTTTAGGCATTGCGCTAGTAGTGGGTGGTGAGCGGTATAAGAATATTTTAGGCTTATTGCAAGAAGGCTTAGAGCTTACTATGCGCATTGTCGGCTGGGTAATGGTGCTGGCGCCGTTTGGCATTGCCGCTTTGTTAATTAAACTAGTCGCCACCCAAGATACCGCCATGCTGGGCACTATGGCAAAATTTATGACAGTGGTGGTTGGCACCACCTTGCTGCATGGGGTGGTGATATTGCCGCTGTTGCTGTATCTCATTACTGGCAAAACGCCACTATGGTTTTGGCGCGGTGCGCGTGAGGCGCTGATTACTGCATTTGCTACCAGCTCAAGCAGCGCCACGCTACCTGTTACCATGCGCTGCACCACGCAGCATTTACATGTAAAACCAGAAATCGCAGGGTTTGTAGTGCCGCTGGGCGCCACCATGAATATGGATGGCACCGCTTTGTATGAAGCGGCGGCGGCTTTGTTTATTGCCAATTTAGTGGGCATTGAGCTTAGCTTTGTGCAGCAATTAATCGTCTTCTTCACCGCCATGATTGCCGCTGTTGGTGCACCTGGTATACCCAGCGCAGGCATGGTGACTATGGTGATGGTATTGCAAAGTGTAGGCTTACCAGCAGAAGCGATTGCCATTTTGCTGCCAATCGATAGGCTACTTGATACCATACGCACTACCGTTAATGTACAGGGCGATATGATTGGTAGTCTAGTTGTACAAAAATTAGTTAATAAATAGTTAGAATTAGCATGCTACATTTTCACAAAGCCGAACTGGTTGATGCGCAAGACATCGCCGCATTAATCAACTCTGCTTATCGCGGTGAAAGCAGCCGCGCAGGCTGGACCACCGAAGCCGATATTTTGGACGGCCTGCGTACCACCACACAAGAAGTCGCCAGCATCATTAAACGTGAAGATGCGTTTGTTTTGGTAGGTGTTTTGCGTGACCAAATTGTGGCGACTATTTGTTGTGAGAAGCAAGATGCTTACGGTAGAAACATCGCCCACCTGGGAATGATTGCTGTTAAACCAACCCTGCAAAATAAAGGCCATGGCGCTACCATGATTCAAGCGGCAGAGGCCATGACAGCTAGAGAGTGGCGCGTAGTCGGCTTCCATATGGCAGTAATTACATTGCGTGAAGAGTTAATCGCTTTTTATGAGCGATTAGGTTATGTGCGCAGTGGCGAGTTTAAAAACTTCCCCGAAAACAGTGCGCTATGGCAACCTAAAGTGGCTGGCTTAACCTTGGAGTATCTGGTTAAAATTATTAGGCGTTAATATTAGGATTAGATAAAGTTAGTCTTGGCACGATGCCTATGCTCAAACTTATCCACTGCGCCCATCGCCAACGAATACACAGCAGGCACTACAACCAAAGTCAGCAAGGTAGATGAAAGCATACCGCCAATAACGGCAACCGATAATGGGCCATTGGTTTCCGCACCTGCGCCCAAGCCTAATGCGGCTGGCAGTAGTGCCAATATAATGGTGAGCGATGTCATTAGTACTGGGCGCATGCGGATAGGGCAGGCGTTCAATAGTGCTTGATTGATGGATTGCCCTTCATCGCGTAATTGATTGGTCAAGTCGACCAGCAAAATTGAGTTTTTGGCGACCAAGCCAATTAATAAAACCAAGCCAATCATTGAGAAAATATTTAAACTATTGCCCGTTAACCACAAGGCAAATACGCCGCCGATAATGGCTAGCGGCTGTGCGACCATGACGATGAGCGGTTGTAGGAATGAATTAAACTGGCTGGCCAAAACCATGTATAAAAGCAGTAAAGCCAACGCAAAAATGAAGGATACATTTTTGAAGGTTTTAGCAAACTCTTCGGCTTGACCCGATAATTTGTATTTGTACTCAGCTGGCAATATCTCTTTGGCGGCCGCTTCTACCGCTTTTACCGCTTCACCCAATGGAATGGATGGGCTGGCGTATAAGTTGGCGGCGTATTGCAAATCGTAGCGACCGATTACTGCCGCACCCAGAGTTTGCTTAAATTGCGCCACGCTATCTAAGCGCACCAGTTCGCCATTATTGGCACGCAGGTAAATTTTACTTAAGTCGGTTATTTGATTGAAATTACCTTCTTCGGCTTTTAGGCGAATATCGTAGCGTTGGCCGTCACCATCTTCATCGTTAAACTTCGCGACATTAATACCACCCGCATACACACTGACTGCGTTGGCAATATCGGCGGCGGTGATGCCAAAACCTGCTGCGCGGTCGCGGTCAATCTGCATATTCAATTGCGGTAAATCTAATTGCAAATCTAAATCCACTTTACCAAAACCATCAATGCCAGTCAGACGTTGCTGAATGGCTTTTGCATATTTGCTGACGTTTTCAATGCTAGGGCCGGTAATGTTGAATTGTAATTTCTCAGAACGCTGACCGCGCACCATACTGGCGGGCACGGGGTAGGCTTGCACGCCGGGTATTTCACCTAATTCTTTTTTAAGCGTTGCAATCAGCTCCTTTTGCGTATTGGCGCGTTCATGCCTATCTTTTAAACGCACACTCAATCGACCAGCGTTCACTTGGCCTTGTGCGCCAGCACCAACCACCGAGAAAAAGCTGGCGATATCATCCGTGTGTTTAAGCATGACTTTTTCGATTAAATCTAAACGCGTGTTGGTGTATTCTAAACTTGAGCCTAATGGCGTTTTAAAGCTTACGTTAAATTTGCCTTCATCGGCTTCTGGTACAAACTCTTTGGTAACCGCACTAAAAAAGAAGGCGCTAGAAGCGACCACTAAAATGGTGACCAAAATGACTTTCCAGCGATGTTTGAGTGACAAGCTTAATAGCTTGGCATAAGTGTTATCTAAACCTGCAAAAAAACCATCTAAAGAATGGTACAGCTTGCCATGTTTTGTACTGCTAGAAAGGTAGCGCGAACACAGCATTGGCGTGAGTGTAAGCGACACAAATAACGACACCACCACGCCCACAGTTACAACCACCGCAAACGCCTCAAAAAATTTGCCAATTATGCCTTCCATAAAAATCACAGGCGCAAAAATACACACTAAAGAGAGCGACGAAGCCAGCACGGCAAACACGATTTCGCGGCTGCCATTAATAGTAGCCTGCTGGCGAAACGCCATGACCGCTTTTGGGTTGCTGGTATCCACATCTTTAAGGCCAGTACCAAGCTCGCCGCTTAAATGCCGCATAATACTTTCGCGCACCACAATGGCATCATCTACCACCACGCCAACCAACAAGAGCAGGGCAAGTAGCGTCATGCTATTAAAGGTGTAGCCCGCAAAATACATCACCGCAATGGCGCCCAGTAATGAAACGGGAATCTCTAAGCAAATCATCAGCGTAGAGCTAAGCGAGCGCATAAAAATCAGCACAATAAGCGCGGCAAATAAGGTACCTTCTAGCAAATGCTCTTGCAGCGCTTTAACCATTTCGCGAATAAATGGCGCTTCGTTGGCAGAAACTTCAATATTCATGCCAGGTGGTAAATTGTGGCGAATCTCTTTATCTAAGCGGCGTTCTACTTCGTCAATAATATCCACCGTATTGGAATTGGGCACTTTAATAATGCCCAAACCCACGGTTGGCTTGGCATTAAAGCGCGCCAATTGCCTAAAATCGGTCAAGCCATCTTCTACACTGGCAACTTGTTTTAATTTGACCGATACGCCATCGCGCTGCATCACCACCATTTCAGCCAAATCGGGCAGGCGATGAAACTCTAAATCCAGTTTTAATAAACGCTCAGCACTTTGGCTCACCAAAAAGCCACCTGGCACTTGAATGTGTTCGCGATTAAACGCGTTCACAATATCGGTGGTGGTCACGTTGTAAGCATTCATGCGGTCTGGTTTAAGCAAGACGCGAATATTGCGATCGCGGCGCCCACCTAACTGCACCTCACCTACGCCATCAATGGTTTCCAGCTGTTTTTTAAGCGTATTTAGCGCATAAACATTGAGTTGTTGAATCGTTCTATCGCCGCTTAATGCAAGCCATAAAACAGGCTCTGCATTAGTTTCGGCTTTTTGTAAAATCGGCGGGTCAATATCGGTTGGCAGGCGGCGAATCACTTGATTCAGCTTGGCCTGCACCTCGTTGTAGGCTACATTAATGTCTTTTTCTAGCTTAAAGGTGATGACAATAATTGAGGCGCCGGGTGAAGAGCTGGATTGTATGTGTTCAATGCCTGCGGTGGTATTCAATGCTGATTCAATCACGCTAGTGACAGAGGTATCCATAATGTCTGGATTAGCGCCTTTGAGCGTGGTGGTGACAGTGATGATGGGAAATTCAATCAGTGGAAAGCGGTCAATCGCAATACGCTGGTACGAAATAATGCCAAACAATACCAGTACGCCAGAAAGCATCCAAGCCAGCACATGGCGTTTAATCGAGAGTTCAGGTAATGTCATTTAAAAATTTGTGCTTTCATGATTCTTTTTAGCAAATGGGCTTGCTTGATAAGCTTATTGTTTGATTATGCTGACTTTGGCTTTGTCGGTTAAAAACGCCGCGCCATCTACGGCAATGGTTTCATTGCCGTTAAGGCCTTCTAAAATCTCAATGCCGCCATTTTGCTGCAAGCCTGTTTTAACCACGCGCTGCAAGGCTTCGTTATTCACAATTTCATACACCACTTCACCCGCTGGACGCAGTACTATAGATTGCTCTGGCACCACAATCGCGCTGGGCCTGTCACCCAAAATCACGCGCGCATTAACGCTGGCACCTGGTTGCCAGTCCGCTTCATCACGTATATCCGCAATCACGTCAATGCTACGGCTATTGGCTACGATTAGCGGTTTTAGCTCATTAATCACAGAGCGCACTTCTTTGGTTGATGTGGGCGTTGTCATTATCACGGTTAAACCAGGTTTTAATTTAGCGGCAATGTGTTCAGGAAAAGGGATGTGCGCACGCAGTAACTTTTTGCTGATGATTTGCACAATAGGGTCACCCACACGCACATAATCGCCTGTTGCCACTAATTGTTTTTCCACCACGCCATCTGTTGGCGAAACAACACGATTTTTAGAGCCATTATGATTGATAGTGGCGATGCGGCTTTTAGCGCCTGCCAGTTGTTGCTTTAATGCATCTTGCTGTGTATTAGCGTCATCTAAGGCATTTTTAGAGATAAAGTTTTTTTCAACCAAAGCGCGGTTGCGTTCAACAATTCTGGATTGATTCGCTAATAAGGCTTCAATACGCGCGACTTCTGATAAGGACTCTTGGCGCTGATAACCAAAATCACTGCCATCTAATAAGGCAATGGCTTCACCTTTTTTAACGGTTTGACCTGGATGCACCAATACTTTTAAAACGCGTGCCGAAATCTCGGCTGCCACAATCGGGTCAATCACGCCTTCAAGCGTGCCCACCGATTCTTCATACAAGGATAAGTTTTTGGTGTCCACTTTAACAACGCTAATTTGTGTGGATTTAAGATTGGCGGCATCCTGATTGGTGTCTGCTGGCTCATCTTTGCTGCAAGCACCAATACTAAGGCCAAATAAAGCAATGATAAAAACACGAATAAAGTAATGGTTAGCACTAGTAATTGTTATTTGCATAAGATTCGCGATTTTTAAGTATCTTGTTTAATGATAGACCAGTCAAAATAAGGGCCTGGATCCGTTTTGCGCCCTGGCGCAATATCCGAATGGCCAACAATATGTTGAATAGGGTAAGTCTGTTTTAATGTCTCAATTAATTGTTGCAGTGACTTGTATTGCGCAGGCTCAAACGCCTCAAAATCACTGCCTTCCAGCTCGATTCCGACAGAAAAATCGTTACAACGTTCACGACCCAGCCAATTTGATACGCCTGCATGCCAAGCGCGCTGCAAGCACGACACAAATTGCAGCAATTCGCCATCGCGCCTGATTAAAAAATGCGATGACACTTTACGCGTATAAATTTCCGCATAATAAGGATGTTCGTCAGGATTCAGCGTATTGGTAAACAACTCAATAATACCGTTGCCGCCGTACTCATTGGGCGGTAGGCTAATGTTGTGTATCACAATCATACTAATTTCTGGCGCTGCTGCATCAAGGCAAGGCCGCTCATCAAAATTTGGCGAGCACACTTGTTTAGCGCTGGTAATGAATCCTTGTGGGTTGATTTGCAACATGA
>JAZKDM010000115.1:25550-40978 GCA_040387535.1 Pseudomonadota bacterium
GAGCACACTTGTTTAGCGCTGGTAATGAATCCTTGTGGGTTGATTTGCAACATGATGAATTATTTAGTCAAAACTGTGATTAATCCGATAAAATAACATCTTACCTAATTTTTAGAGATGTTTTAGTATGGTTTTCTTACAGTTATTTTTAATGCTGATTGTTATTTTAATTGCGGCAGAGGTGTTTACCAATGCGCTGGAACATTTGGGCGAAAAGCTAGGCATCTCAGAAGGCGTTACAGGCTCTTTATTTGCCGCTGTTGGCACCGCTTTGCCAGAGACGCTAGTGCCTTTGCTAGCGATTTTCAGTTACACCTCTACTACGGCAGGCTCTAATGCGGGTCATGAGATTGGCGTAGGTGCTATTTTAGGCGCGCCACTCATGTTGGCCACATTGTCGCTAGCGTTAATGGCGATTTCTGTGTGGAAACGCCGCGGTACACAAGGCCATATCAGGCCAGAGCGCACAGGTCTAATCCGCGATTTAAATTTCTTTATTATTGCGTTTATTTTTGCCGCCGTTGCCATGTATGTGCCTCATGATTTGCCAGCCATTAGATATGGCATTGGCGCAATTATGGTGATGACCTATTTTATTTATGTGATGATGACTTTGCGTGCATCTAAAGCCTTGGTTGAAGAAGGCCATGCTACCGAAGCCGATAGCGATATGTTCCTATGCAAAATTGGTCTGCCAAACAATATGGTAGTGATTGTCGCGCAGCTAATCTTGGGTTTAGCTTTACTGATTTTTGGTGCTAAAGGTTTCATCAACGAAGTGGAAGGCGCCGCTGAAATTATTGGTATCTCAGCATTATTGTTATCACTTTTAATTATCCCTATTGCCACTGAATTACCCGAAAAAGTGAACAGTATTTTATGGATTCGCAAAGGTAAAGATACGCTGGCCTTTGGTAATATTACAGGTGCTATGGTGTTTCAAGGCACGCTTTTACCAGCTATTGGTATTATGTTAACGCCTTGGCAACCAAGACAAGAAGTGGTTTGGGGTATTGTGATTACTTTGCTAGCGGCAATATGGCTACGCTATTTAATGGCAAAAGGCGGCATACGCGTTTGGCATTTATTGGTTAACGGCGCCATGTATGTGACATATCTGTTTATTGCTTTAAGTTAATAGGATTTATATTTAGTCGCACAAAATATTAATCGTACAAACTTTCATCCGTCATATCTGCATCATCATCCTTAGCCAACCCCAGCTTGGCTAAGCGATATCTTAAAGTTCTAAAGCTCACTCCCAGCAATTTAGCGGCAGCGGTTTTATTATTATTGGCTTTTGCTAGCGCTTTTAAAATCGCGCGTTTTTCAATATCTTCTAAATACTCAGGCAAGCCAACTTCAGGCGTTTTGCTAGGGTCAAAGCTAATCTTATCCTCAGTATTGGGTTTTGGCTGATGGTCCATAAACAAATCATCCGCACAGATTTTTTGGCCATCGCACAAGGCCAAGGCGCGCTCCAGCATATTCTCTAATTCACGCACATTGCCATCAAAAGGCAGCTTGTTAATAAGTTTGCTAGCGCTATCTTCTAGCACAGGCACGCTGATGGATTGTGCGTTGCATAGTTTATGCAATAATTTTTGTGTCAGCTCCGGAATATCCTCAGGCCTATCTCTTAACGCAGGCATTTTGAGCTGAATCACATTAAGGCGGTAATACAAATCCTGCCTAAATAAGCCGTTGCTCATCATATCGCTTAAATTTTTGTGAGTGGCGCTAATAATGCGTACGTCTACGCTTTCCTCAGCAGTGCCGCCTACAGTGCGCACCTTTTTCTCTTGAATTGCACGCAATAATTTTACTTGCATGGCTAAGGGCAAATCGGCCACTTCGTCCAAGAAAAGTGTGCCACCATTGGCCGCTTGAAATAAGCCAGAAGTGTCTTGTGCAGCGCCCGTAAAAGCCCCTTTTTTATAGCCAAAAAATTCACTTTCCATTAAGTTCTCAGGTATGGCGCCACAGTTAACCGCCACAAAGCTTTTATCGCGGCGTGAGCTATTGCTGTGAATTAAGCGCGCGGCTAACTCTTTGCCGCTACCCGATTCGCCGCTAATGTAAACAGGCGCTTGGCTACGCGCCAGCTTTGCAATCATGGTACGCACATAATCCATGGCAGGCGATTGACCAATTAAATCCACCGTATTGCTGGTTTGCTTGGCATCAGAACTGGATAATTTAAGCGCTGATTCCACCAGTGGGCGCAATTGCTTAAGTGAAATAGGCTTGGTTAAATAATCAAATGCACCCGCTTTTAAAGCAGAAACGGCATTTTCAGCACTGCCATAAGCGGTAATCACGGCAACTGGTAGGCCTATGTAGTTGGCAGCAATATGTTGAACTAATTCAAGCCCAAGCCCGTCTGGCAGGCGCATATCGGTTAGGCATAAATTGTAGGTTTGGGTGGCTAATAGCTGCTTAGCTTCACCCACGCTACTGGCGCTGTCTGCGCGAATATCCATGCGCTCTAGCGTTAATACCACTAGTTCACGGATATCGGTTTCATCATCCACCACTAAGCAATTAAACTGCACCATTAACATTAAGCCTTTTTGATATAAATGATAAATTGCGAGCCAACATGAGCACTTGTCTGTTTTATAGGCGTTTTAAGTTGCAGTTTGGCACCGTTGGCATCGGCCAATTCGCGCGCAATGTAAAGCCCCAAGCCAGTACCTGATTTTTCAGTGGTGAAAAATGGCTCAAATAAATGGCTGCGCACATTTTCTGGTATGCCTTCGCCGTCATCAGAAATTTCAATCTGCACATCTTGTCTTTTGCTGCTGGTTAAAACCGTTAATTTAAGGCTGTTTTCAATGTTTTTAGAATGGCGCCAACCATTTTTACATAAATTCCATAAAATTTGGTTCAAGTGGCGTCTATCAAACGCAATTACGGTATTGCTGTTATGCAGCGTAAGTTTAAAGCAATGCGCTGGAATTTTTTCTACCGCGCAAAATTGCGTATAAAAATCCGTCATAAAATTTTCAAGATGAATCATCTCTTGATTAGTGCGATCGCGACGATTTAACTCTAGTACATCTTTAATAATCTGATCAAGCCTTTGCACATTATCGGCAATAATTTGCAACATGCGCGTAGTGGCAGGGTTGTTATCTTCTTCCTCTTGCAGCAATTGGTTGGCGTGGCTAATTGCACTAAGCGGATTGCGAATTTCGTGGGCAATATTGGCGGTTAAGCGACCTAATGCGGCTAACTTTACTTGGTGCGCCTGCGTTTGCATCTGCGACCAATCCTCAATAAAAATAACCGCACCCTCATGCCGATTTTCGGCCACTGGTAGCAATCTCAACCTTAATTCGCGTGACAAAGTGCTGAGTTTTAAAATATTGGCAGGGCTAGATTCTTCGGGAACCGAATGTTCATACATCCAACGCCTAATCATATCGCTAATTTCAGGTGATATCGTTTGTAGTGATTTTCCTTGCCAATTGCTTGGCTCATTGTCTTCAGTGTCTAGATTAAGCAGGCGTTTGGCTTGAATATTATGATGTTTAATTTGCAAGTTTTGATCGACCACCAACACGCCATCTTGCATTTCATGCGTAATCAGCGCATTGATTTGCGCCATATTTTCCACATCCAAACCGCGCTGGGCCGCTAGCCACTCACTTTGCTGCACCCGTTTAGCCAAGCTATACGCCAGCCATGCTGTTGCAAAACAGCTTAGGCTTAGCATAACCGCGCCAGTGTAATTTTGCGCTGGTTTAGACGCTGAAATTAATTGATAAGATTGCTCAAGCAAGATACCAATAGTGGCTAATGACGCATAAAACAAGGCAAAGCGGCCTTCACTGATGAGGCTGGCGCTGGCAATGGTAATAATTAGCAATAGACCAATGCCAGTAACGCCGTCTTGCTGTGCATGCATCAACAACACAATCAATACAATTTCTATAATGATTTGTGTGGGTAAGTTGTAATCAATACTTGGCTTTTCTAGCCAAGTTAATAGGCCCGATATGCAGCTAAAAATAAAATAGGCCAGCACTAAGCCAGAAAATAAGCCACCCTCAGCACCTTGCAAATAAGAGCCATCGCCAATAGCGCTTTGCGTGACTAAAAATAAAAGGGCAATTAGTAAGCGATAGCCGTTATAAAGCTTTAAGCTGCGCCAGCGTGTGGCGGTGAGCGCATCGTCAATATTGGGGATTAGCTGGATTGCCATTCTGAATTATGGATTTTTATTGCAATCAGGGTTGTTGCAAATCACTAATTGGTCTTTTTTGATGCTTTCCGACTCGGGCACATGCATGCCGCAGGCGGCGCATTGTACTATTTTCTGTTCTGGTTTTTGTTCAGGCTTAGGGTTTTGCTGTGTTGAGCTATTAGGATTATCGCTAAGAAATGCACGTTTAATCACAATGTAAACCAACCATACTAATACGATTAATAATAAAACGCGTGTCATAGTGACCTTCAAACTAAAATGTTTTTAACAACATTGATTGTAACTAAAAATGGCGCTGTTTAGAAACTTGACGATGAATACAGCGAGGATATACAAGGCTAAAAAGCGTAATCAGCGAAAAAATTAAAACTGTTATACTAGCAACATCGATTTATAAAATAAATTCATGGCAAGTTCTCAAGAATTATCCGATTTTTTGCGCGATGTAGAGCGCCGTGCTTTTAAGCAAACGGTTTACGCTGTGCGCGATGAGCATGCCGCGCTAGATATTGTGCAAGATTCCATGCTTAAGCTTGCTGAAAAGTATGCCGATAAGCCTGTTGCCGAATATCCCATGTTGTTTCAGCGTATTTTGCAAAATACCATGCGCGATTTTTGGCGCAGGCAAAAGGTCCGCAATATGTGGACAACCTTGCTTTCATCGTTTGGCGCAGGCCAAGATGGTGAAGAAGATCATGACCCACTTGATACCATTGATGTAGAAGATGAGTCCGAAAATCCAATGGCGCAGCTTGAACAAAGCCAGACCATGAAAATCATCGAAAAAGCCATTGAAAAACTGCCAACGCGTCAACGTGAAGCCTTTATATTACGTTACTGGGAAGATATGGACGTTGCAGAAACCGCCGAAGTGATGGGCTGTTCACAAGGCAGTGTAAAAACACACTGCTCGCGTGCTGTACATACACTGGCCGCCCTGCTAGAGAAGCAAGGCCTAGGCGCACGCGCAATCGCACATTTAGGAGTAGAGTAATGACAATGAACCCTTTAAATCTAGATAGTAATAAACAGCAAGATTTGAGTTTGACCGATGCGCAAGCCAAGCAAATTGCGGGCTTGTTGAATACGCATGCCGACCACTTAAGTATGCGTACATTAAAACAGCTTGAAAATAGCAGAGAGCTGGCCGTAAAAGCACACGCTCAACAGCACGCAGGTGTTGAGGTAAACCAAGATGGCACAATTAGCCATTTGTTTTCTTGGGCCGACCATCATCGTATTGCTTCAACAGGCTTGTTGCTTGGCGCGATTATCGCTGGATTTGTGTTGATGCAATCATTAAGTCAGCAAACTGAAAATGGCGATGCCTTTTTATTAGGTGCCGATTTGCCGCCAGAGGCCTTTGTGGATAGAGGTTTTGAGCCATTGTTAAACAATACACAAGCCAAACTTTAGTGTTTTAATGATTCATGCTTTAATGATTGTTATCGCAGTTTATATCATTGAATTTTTAGAAAATAGTTATTTATAAAATAAAGCCATTTAGAAAATTAAAAAGCCATTTAGAAAATTTATGTGTAATGAATAAAATATTATTGTCGCTATTACTAGTTATCGCACCCTTTTACACGAAAGTGTACGCACAAGAAAATCCGCCTATCGCACCGCCTTCTTATTTGGCAATGGGTGATATTGGCAGTATTAAAACATCACTCACTGATACTGGTGAAGCACAAGCTAAAACCTGGGCAGAGCTATCTGCTGAACAGCGTAAAGTATTGGCGCCTTTGGGTTCTGAGTGGGATACATTGCGCCCTTGGCAGCGTGAAAAAATGCTGGATATTGCAGCCGATTACCCGAAAATGGATGCGCAAAAACAGCAGCGCGTGCAAAAACGATTAAATAGCTGGAGCCGCATGACGCCATACGAACGTGAAAACGCGCGTAAACGTTATCAACAATTTTATGCGCTAAGCCCAGAGAAAAAAGATGAAGTGCGTAAGAAATGGGCCGATTACCAAAAGCTATCAGAAGTTGAACGCCAAAAATTGCGCAAAGATTCTCCTGAGCTAGAGTACTCACCCGATTTAGAGTAACGAAACCTTAACTTTAATAAAGCCCGCACTAGTATTGCGGGCTTTTTTCCGTGCGAATATTTTTAAGACTTAACTAATCAAAATGCCTGAACACTCAACTGCTGCTACCGAAAACTCAAATAGTAAAATCAGCTATTTCAAGCTATTGGCTGCTTGCGTATACGAGTTGCTGTTATTAATCGCCTTGTGGTTTATCAGTGCATGGATTTTTGTTGTGCTGTTTGGCGATGCAACGCAATCGTATAAACGCTTGTTATTGCAGATTTGCTTGTGGCTGGTGACGGGTGCTTATTTTGTATGGTGTTGGCGCAAAAGTGGGCAAACGCTGGCAACGCAAACGTGGCGTATGCAGCTGGTGAATCAATCAGGTGCCGTGCTAAGTACCCAGCAAGCTATGCTGCGCTATGTGCTGGCAAGCGCGTCTGCCAGCATTTTTGGACTAGGTTTTTTGTGGGCTTTAGTAGATAGAAACCGTTTATATCTACACGATAGAATACTTAAAACGCATTTTGTTCAGCTTGAAAAAATCGCTAAATAATTAGCGCCGTTCCACTACAAACAGCAAGCTTAATCCCGCCAGCAAGAACAGAATAGTGGGAATAATCGCACTCATCAATGGCGGCCAATCGTTTAAAACACCTAAGTGAATAAATACGCGGTTCATGATTTGATACACCACCCCTAGCAGCACACCAATAAAGATTTTGGTGCTGGTGCCGTCTGAGCGCTGCTGCAAAAATCCAAACGGTAGCGCTAAAATGACCATCACCATACAGGCTAGTGGGTAAATCATCTTTGCCCACAGCGCCACTTGGTAGCGCGTAGTTTTTTGCTTATTAGCACTTAAGTGGTTGATAAATGAATATAAATTCCACGCCGACATTTTCTCTGGCGCCACCAATAGTACGTTAAGCAACTCTGGTCGAATCAGTGATTTCCAATTAGCTTCATTAAAAGTCTGCGTTTGAATATTGCTTTGCTGAATGACTTTTGCGTTATTAAATTTGGTTTGCGTCACTTGAGACAAGCGCCAGCGCTCATTATCAAAGTAGCCATTTTTGGCGTTGCTAATGCTGCGCAATCTAAAATTTTCATCAAATTCGTAGATATGAATATTCAATAAGCTGGCGTCAGGCAGCACGTTTTCTACGTTTACAAAGCTTTTACCATCTTTTACCCACAGGCCCGTTTTAAAGTCTTGCGCAACCACAGAATCGGTGGCTTTAATACGCATGCGCTGCGCCATTTTTTCGCTGATTGGGGTGATTAATTCACCCACTAAAAAAGTGATAATCGTGAATAAAAAGCCTACTTTAATTAGAATCCAGCCAATATTGATCACTGAAATGCCGCTGACGCGCATCACCACTAACTCTGAATTGCGCGCTAGTGTGCCAAGGCTGTACATCATGCCCACTAAAACCGCTACAGGGACAACTTCGTAAATATGGCCAGGGATACTTAACGCAACAAACATAAGCATGGTGCTAATGCCGTAATCGCCGCGGCCAAGCGTATCTAACTCTTGAATTAAATCGAAGAAGGAAAACAAGGCCAATAAACCTAGCATGATCATTAAAATATTAATGCAGGTTTCTTGCCAAAGGTAACGATTAAAAATATTCATAGTAATTAGTTATTTTTTAAAGCGTTTGCCAGACCAAAGCCCAGATATAAACATAGGCATAATCGGCAATAGATAGGTGCGGCGATAATACATATAAACCGCCATTACTAAGAAAAACAAATGCACTGGCCACAGGCCAATCATAGTGCTTAGGCGCCCCTGCGTTACCCAAGCTTGGAAGATACTTAATATATTGTTGTAAACAATGTAGATGAGCAATGCAAACATTAAGTTGAGTGAGCGCCCAGCGCGTGGATCCACAAAGCTAAGCGGTACGGCCAATAAAACCAATATCAGCGCTGATATGGGAATCGCTAAACGCCATTGCAACTCTGCCGCGTCAGCTGGTGAAGCGCTATTTAATAAGGCTTGGGTAGAAGTTGCATTGGTGCTGTTTGGTTCGCGCGCTACTTCTTTGGTTTCTATGCGAATCGCATAGCGTTCAAACTCGGTAGTCGACACTTCGGCCGAATCGGGTTTGCCTTCGTAGCGACGGCCTTTTTGCAACACAATAAAATTATCGCCATTTTTGGCTTTTTCGCGACTACCTTCAGAGGCCACAATCACGCCATTTTTTTGATGCTGTGTTGATTGGACGAAGATATTTTTGACGACTTTACCCAGTTCGTCAAAGCTTTCGACAAAGTAAATGCGGTCACCGCCATTGGATTCTTTAAAAACGCCGGGAGTAATCGATGCAAGCTCATCGCGACTTTTAAGCTGAACGCGGTAGTCTTCTACCTTTTGCGTAGCCCATGGCATGACCAAAAAGCTAAGTAAAGAAACCACAATCACCACAGGAATCGCAAAACTTAAAATAGGACGTATCCATTTGCTAATGCTTAAGCCTGAGCTAAACCAAACCGCCATTTCTGAATCGCGGTGCCAGCGGGTTAAGGTAAGCAATACACTAAGGAAAATGGTTAGCGATAAAATCATGGGCAGGAACTTAACCATGTTAAAGCCTAACAAAGTAGTGATTGCATCGTTTGGCAAAATACCTTTGGACGCTAATCGAATCAGATTACCTGCGCGCTGCGCAATAACAATACCCATGAGTATTAAGAACAGCGCGCCAGCGGTGCTTATCAACTCGTGTAATAATGATTTTTTGAATATACGCAATTTAATATTGTTCCAATTTAGGCTTTGATTTCGCCCAAAAACGCTGGATAATTGGTTAAAACGAATTAAATAAAATGAAAGCTTAAGTAAATAGCTTTAAATCTAAAAGGACTAGCAATGGAATTTAGCATAAAAAACGGAAATCCTGAAAAACAACGCTCAGATTGCGCCATTGTAGGTGTATTTGAAGGCAATAAATTAAGTGACGCCGCAAAAGAGCTGGATAAAGCTTCAGATAAAGCCATTTCAACCGTTTTAAAAAATGGGGATTTTGAAGGCAAGTTAAATTCATGCTTGGTATTACATCAATTGAGCGGTGTTGAAGCCAGCCGCGTGATGCTGGTGGGTTTAGGCAAACAAGATGAATTTACTGAAAAGCAATATCGCCAAGCAGTACGTGCCGCCGTTAAAGCGCTACCTAAAGGCGTTGCGCATGCCAGCTTGTTTTTAGCTGAAATCGCGATTAAAAAATCCAATACTCACATCAAAGTGGCGCAATTGGTAGAAGTTGTCTTGGATGCGACTTATCAAGTAAACGCAATTAAAGCCAAGAAAGCAGACCCAGTTGCTTTAACTAAAGTGACGATTCATGTGGATAAAGCCGATAATGACGCCGCTGAATCTGCGATTAAACAGGGCGCCGCTATTGCGGCTGGCGTTACAGTTGCTAAAGATTTAGGTAATTTGCCACCAAACATTTGTACGCCAACCTATTTGGGTGAGCAAGCTAAGCTAATGGCAAAGCAATACGGTTTTAAAGTAGAGGTTTTAGAGCGCGCTGAAATTGAGAAATTGGGCATGGGCTCATTTTTGGGCGTTGCGCAGGGTAGCGTAGAGCCGCCACGCTTGATTGTGTTGCAACACTTAAAAGGTAAAAAATCGCAAAAACCAGTAGTGCTGGTGGGTAAAGGTATTACCTTTGACACAGGCGGTATTTCATTAAAACCAGGTGGTGATATGGATGAGATGAAATACGATATGTGTGGCGCAGCCAGTGTGCTGGGCACCTTTAAAGCGATTGGTGAGATGGATTTAGCCCTCAACGTGGTGGCTGTGATTCCAACTTGCGAAAATATGCCAGATGCAGGCGCGATTAAGCCGGGTGATATTCTGACTTCTATGGCAGGCTTAACCATTGAAGTGCTGAATACCGATGCAGAAGGCCGCTTGATTTTATGTGATGCGCTGACCTATGCAGAGCGCTTTGAGCCAAGTGCGGTGGTAGATATTGCCACGCTTACAGGCGCATGTGTGATTGCCTTGGGTCATCATCCAAGTGGCTTGTTCAGTAATAAAGATGCGCTTGCTAAAGAGCTATTAGAAGCAGGTGAGGCGGCACATGACAGAGCGTGGCACATGCCGTTATGGGAAGAATTTCAAAGCCAGCTAGACAGCAATTTCGCCGACATGGCGAATATTGGTGGGCGTGCAGGTGGCAGTATTACCGCCGCTTGTTTCTTATCGCGCTTTGCAAAAAAATACGATTGGGCGCATTTGGATATTGCAGGCACGGCATGGAAAAGTGGCAAAGAAAAAGGCGGTACAGGCCGTCCTGTGCCATTGTTAACCACATTTTTGATTCAACGCGCGTCTTAATACAATCAAAAATATAAGCAAAACGCGGTATGACTAGAATTGAGTTTTATTCTAACGTTGCAGATAAACCAAGCTTGCTGATAAGCTTGGTTGAAAGCGCCTTGCTTAAACGCAGGCAAGTAACGGTGCTGGCTGAAGATATGCACGGCGCCACCCAAATATCAGACTGTTTATGGCAACAAAATGCCATTAGTTTTTTGCCGCATGTCATGGCGAATCATGCGCATGCAGCAAAAACGCCAGTTGTCATTGCGTGTAAAACTAATGCAATAGGGCAATTGGATAAGGTCACGCAAGATGAATTGCTGATTAACTTAACCGCGCAAGAGCCAGCATTTTTTAGCCGCTTTACGCATTTGGTTGAAATGGTTGGCAATGACGAAGCTGACAAGCAAAATGGGCGCTTGCGTTACAAGTTCTACCGTGACAGAGGCTATGAGATTCAACATATCGATTATGCTAAGCAATATCAGGCAACATTAACAACGCTAAACGCGGAATAGAGATTACTTTGGCCGATAACTCCTCATCAGATAGCAAAATACCGGTGCTGACCACTGTCTATCAGCCAAAGTCTGGCATAACTACGCAAGATTTTAAAGCGCAAAGCAATCGAACAAATGATCCAACGTTGGGCATTACGCCAGAATTTATTTCGCGCGTAACAGGCCATGTGCGGCCAAGGCTAGAGGCGGAAATCACACAAGCCGTTATGGACAATTTACGTGATACGCTAAAAAAAGACTTAATGCTGGAGTTGCAAGCCGAAATAAGCAAAACCAAGCTCAATATCGAAGCCAACGTGAGCGATTTTGTCGATAAAACAAAAGCTGATCTTAAAACAGAATTACCGCGCATGTATCAGGCCAGTGCCGATTTAGTGCATGCTAGTTTGCAAGAAAGAACGGCACTTTTGCAAACCGATGTGGTGACTAAAGTAGATAGAATGCTCACCGATGTGATGCAAACCTCTAGCCAAGCCGCCACCGCCGAAATTAGCACACATATTGAAGCGCTTAAAACGGAAGCATCACAACGCGTTGCTAAGGAATTAACGCAAGAGATGCAGGCTTTTCACGAAGCCTCTTTGCAACAACAGCAAACATTGGCGCACGAAGCGTTAACCGCCGTGTATCAAGATATTTCGCAGCAAGCAAGCCAAGCTTTACAGCAGCATATGCAAACTATACAAAATGAAGCTTTGACGCAAGTGCGGTCTGATTTGAATACGGCACTGCCAGATATTTACAGCACTGCAGTTGGTGAAGTTAAAGCAAAGTTTGTAGAAGAAATGAATGCACAAACTTCGACATTAAGAGAAGACTTTTTAACAGCCGTGAATGGCGATTTGCCGTCCGTGCAAGAAGTGTTGCGCGATAATATTCAGCAGATTTTGGCGGGCGCATTGCCAGCGCTAGAGCAAGATTTGCGGCTGCAACTAACCGATGAGTTGCAGCAATTGTTGTTAAAGGTAAAGTTTGTACTACCCTAGATTGGTTGTTTTACTAAATCGGCATAAGTGACTGCCGTTAAAAAATGGCCAGTATCAGTGTCATCCAGCGGCTTAAATTTAAATATCCAAGCTGAATAAGGCTTGTCATTAATGCCTTCAGGCGCAGTTAGTAAGGCGTCATTAATTTCAGTAACAACACCATTCATAGGCGCATGTAAATCAGAGCCCGTTTTAACCGACTCTACAACACCGCAAGCGACACCGTTTTTGATGACATCGCCAACAGTGGGTGGTTGAATAAAAACAATGTCACCTAATAAATCCTGCGCATAATCGGTAATGCCAGCCAGCCACTCGCCAGAGGGGGATTGATTGACCCATAAATGTTCGGTGGTGTAATGATAGGTTTCAGGAAATTTCATTATTTTATATAATACTGAGCTGGTTTAATTACAGTAATTTTCTCACATCAAACGAATTTGTCACTAACTTTAGTGTCCATCTGCGGGGATTAAGTTTCTGTGATATGTTTTGTTTGTGTGTCAAAAAAGACAAAACCTACCTATTAATTAGATGTGCTTGTGTCAAAAAAGACTAATTAAATATCATGTTAAGATTATATTTACAAATATGCGCTAAGTTGATGACAAATAAACATTTTCTATATATTATTTGTTTAAACGGTGTTGAATTAAAGGTTGGAAAATGACTAAATTACTCAAAAAGCTAGTGCTGTTTTATGCGGCCTTTTCTTTGGTGGCAACACCAATAGAATCATTGGCTGTGCAAAAAAAATCGCAAAAACGCGTTCATACTAGTCAAAAAAGCAGTGTTTCTAAAACACGCGTTTCTACACGCCTGCGCTCAAAAAGTAGCCGAGTAAAAAGAATACATTACAAGCAGCGCAGTGCGCCTGCCTTTACACAATCACAATATTTAGCGGCAGATCGCTATGACGGTAGTGGTATGTTGCAGCTTGCTTCTGCTAAAGCATTGATTGTTAATCAAAATACAGGCGAAGTGATTTTCGCAAAAAACACAAACGCTTCGACTCCTATTGCCTCTATTACTAAGTTAATGACGGCAATGGTGATGTTGGATGCGCAATTGTCGCTTGATGAAACATTAACGATTTCCGAAGGTGACGTTGATTACCTTAAAGGTACCAGCTCACGATTAAAAGTAGGTGCAGAGCTAAGCCGCAGCGATATGTTGCAATTAGCATTAATGGCCTCAGAAAATCGTGCAGCCTCAGCGCTTAGTCGTAATTACCCGGGTGGCCGTTATGCCTTTATTAAAGCCATGAATGCAAAAGCGATTCAGTTGGGTATGATTAATACTACTTTTCTGGATTCAACAGGCTTAAATAGTGGCAATGTATCTACCGCTGAAGATTTAGCAAAAATGGTAGCGGCTGCGTATCAGTATCCAGAAATTAGAATGGCAAGTACCAGTCCATCACATGAAGTGTATGTAAACGGACATACTTATGGCGTTAATTTTAATAACACCAACGGTTTGGTTCGCGGTGGCGAGTGGCAGATTGGATTGTCAAAAACAGGTTATATTTCTGAAGCAGGTCGCTGTTTGGTGATGCAGGCGCAGATTGCAGGCGAGCCTATGATTATTGTGTTATTAGATTCTAACGGTAAAATGACCCGTATTGGTGATGCCAACCGTGTACGTAAATGGATGGAACACAATAGCGACCCAAAAATGACCACCACAGGCCAAGCCGATACTTTGAAACTTAACCCATCACCTAATGAAGTAATGGCGGGCAGAATTTCTTAAGTTACTTTTAGATTTTAAAATAAGCTTAGTGTTTACAACACTAAGCAAAGCAGTAGACCAAATTAAGCAGTATGTAAGACAAAAAAACGGCGCTAAATCTTAATTTAGCGCCGTTTTTGTTACTGCTAATAACAGCTCGTTATTCGGCTGCTACCTTTTTGGTCGTTGCTTTTTTAGCGGCTGGTTTTTTAGCTACGGTTTTCTTAGCGGCTGGTTTCTTTGTTGCCGCTTTTTTAACAGTTGTTTTCGTAGTTGGGCTGGCTTTTTTGGCCGCTGCTTTTTTAACAGCGGCCTTTTTAGCGGCCACTTTTTTAGTGCCCGTTTTGCCCGTTGCTTCATCTTTTGCGGCTTTTTCAGCTAACAAGCCAAGCGCTTCTTCTAATGTAAGTGATTCAGGCTCAATACTTTTTGGCAAGGTGGCGCGAAGTTTGCCATGTTGTACATATGGCCCATAGCGGCCAGCAAATACTTCAATTCTACCTTCGCCAGAAGGATGCGCGCCAAGCTCTAACAGTGGAGCAGGGCCTGTATTAGCGGCAGCCAATAATGCGACTGCGCCAGCGTTATCAATGCTAAATACACTGTCGGATTTTGGAATCGATTTAAACTTGCCATCATGATTCACATAAGGACCAAAGCGGCCAATGTTAGCCACGATTTTTTTATTGGTTTCAGGATGCAAACCTAAATCGCGCGGCAGCGATAGCAGCATATTGGCGATATCGATATTCACATTGCTAATCGGTATTTCTTTAGGAATGCTCACGCGTTTTGGTTTTTTCTTTTCACCTTCAACCGCTACACCAACTTGTAGATAGGGCCCATAGGGTCCGTTCATTAAGTAAATTTCTTTGCCAGAATCAGCATCCACCCCAATAGTGACTGGATCAGCACCCGCTTGCGCAGTACCATTCATGCTACGTTTGTAGTCACATTTTGGCTCAGCGTTATAACCAGTACAGCCGATAAATGTGCCATAACGACTTAATTGCTTTTGTAGCGGCTTACCACATTTTGGGCAGGCTTCATCAATTAATTCATTGCCTGGCCTGTCAACATCGGCTTTGCTGATGATTTGCGCATTAAAGCCTTGCCAAAACTCATCCATCAGTGGCACCCACTCACGCGAGCCATCGGCTACATTATCCAGCGCATTTTCTAGGTTGGCGGTAAAGTCGTAATCCACATATTTGGTGAAATGTTCCGTTAAAAACTTCACTACCACACGCCCAACATCGGTTGGCGTAAAGCGTTTTTTGTCCAAAATCACATATTCACGGTCTTGCAGCGTACTGATAATACTGGCATAAGTAGAAGGGCGGCCAATGCCATATTCTTCTAAGATTTTCACTAAGCTGGCTTCACCGTATCTTGGTGGCGGCTCAGTAAAGTGTTGATCGCCATAGATTTTTTCAACGTTTAGAATCTCACCAGCCTCAAGGTGCGGCAATTTACTTTCGCCTTCTTCCTCCTCATCATCGCGGCCTTCCATATATACCGCGATAAAGCCGGGGAACACTAAAGTTTGGCCAGTGGCGCGGAATAGATTGGCTTCAGAGCCCA
>JAZKDM010000116.1:0-1629 GCA_040387535.1 Pseudomonadota bacterium
GGTGATTTGATGGGTGACATTACGATTGAAAAAACCAGTAAAGAGCTTTACAAACCTTATGAAACAACCATGATGAAAGTGGTTGCATAATGGAATTTTTGGCTAACATATTTGGCGGGTATTGGGATGCGGTGCATCTGACTGGCTGGACATTAATCAAAATCGTCGCCATCGTATTGCCGTTGATGATTGCAGTGGCTTATCTGACATGGGCTGAGCGTAAAGTAATTGGCTACATGCAAGTGCGAGTAGGCCCTAACCGCGTGGGTTATTTTGGGTTGCTACAACCGTTTGCCGATGCGATTAAGCTGATATTCAAAGAAATTGTGGTGCCAACAGCTTCAAATAAAGCGCTATTTTTTATTGGGCCAGTCTTAGCCATTGCACCAGCTTTTGCCGCATGGGCAGTCATTCCATTTGATGCCACATTGGTTTTGGCGAATCTTGATGCGGGGCTGTTGTACATTTTAGCCATGACCTCTGTAGCGGTTTACGGTGTGATTATCGCAGGTTGGGCATCTAACTCTAAATACGCCTTTTTAGGCAGCTTGCGCTCTGCGGCACAAATCGTGTCTTACGAAATTGCCATGGGTTTTGCATTGGTGGGCGTATTAATGTGTGCCAACTCATTAAATCTAGGCAAAATTGTGATGGGTCAAGCGGGCGGTTTCTGGCACTGGTATTTCATCCCTTTATTCCCTTTATTCGTGGTGTATTTTATTAGTGCGGTGGCAGAGACTAATCGCGCGCCATTTGACGTAGCTGAGGGTGAATCAGAAATTGTGGCGGGTTTCCATGTGGAATATTCTGGCCCTGGCTTTATGGTGTTTTTCTTGGCGGAATATGCCAATATTTGGCTGGTTTGCGCGTTAGCCGCCACCATGTTCTTGGGCGGATGGTTGTCGCCGGTACCATTTTTACCCGATAGCATTTTGTGGTTTTTAGCCAAAATGTGTTTCTTGGTATTCTTCTTTTTATGGTTTAGGGCCACATTCCCGCGCTATCGTTACGACCAAATTATGCGTTTGGGCTGGAAAATATTTATTCCAATTACTTTGGTGTGGATTATATTCGTGGGTGCGATGATGCAAACCAACCTGGCTTATCTGTTTCATTAGGGCTTACTTGTTAAATTAATATGTTTAATACGATTAAAAATACACTTGGTAGCTTAATGCTATGGGAACTGCTAAAAGGCATGGCACTAACAGGCCGTTACTTTTTTGCACGTAAAATTACTATTCAATACCCTGAGGAGCGTACGCCGCAATCGAATCGTTTTCGTGGTTTGCATGCGCTACGCCGCTATCCAAACGGTGAAGAGCGTTGCATTGCCTGCAAACTGTGTGAAGCGGTTTGCCCAGCCATGGCCATTACCATTGAATCGGAACAGCGCGAAGACAATACGCGCCGCACTACACGTTACGACATTGATTTAACCAAATGTATTTTCTGCGGTTTATGTGAAGAATCTTGCCCAGTAGATAGTATTGTAGAAACACGTATTTTTGATTATCACGGTGAGCAACGTGGTGATTTGCTTTACACCAAGGAAATGTTGCTGGCGGTGGGCGATAAGCATGAAAAACAAATCGCGCTAGACCGCCTACAAGATAAATCTTTCAGGTA
>JAZKDM010000117.1:0-28424 GCA_040387535.1 Pseudomonadota bacterium
AAAGTAGCAGTTAAAAGTGGATGGATGCCTGTCGAATTTACACTAGAGAGTAAGGTTCATAGTGGATTATCAATTGATTACCTCACACGGCTGGCAAATCTCCTGCAAGTCAACTTTGTCATCATCAATTACGCAGAAAATATCAGTCCTGCCGATGCAGATATCATCTCTGGGGTAAGCAACAAGAATCTGAGAAACCCAAACTTTCATTTATTGAATCAACCATTCCTAGTTTTTCCATTAGCTATATATACGAATAAAAATATAAAGAAGGAATCAAAGATTAAGTCTTTAGAAGACCTTGAAGATGGGCGTGTTGCTATTTTTAAAGCTGGTGCGATTGGGCAGAAAATAGGTGAGAATTATCCTAAATTGAAATTAGTCCATGTTGACATTGCTGATGAAGCATTTGAGAAATTAAGAACTGGGACTGTTGATGCTTATGTAGGCAACGAAATGGTGGTTGATTACCACATAGCGTTTAACCGCCTAAAGTTCGCAGAAAAATCAGGAATCACACCATTTACATCTGAAGTTTCAATGGCGGTCAGAAATGATCTTCCAGAACTCACCTCAATATTAGAAAAGGCATTAGCCACAATCGATCCAGATAATAAGGATTTACTTGATAAATGGATAGTTTCAGATAATAAATATAATTACGTTATCAATGCACTACTTGGACTCATATCTATAATATTTGTAATAGGTTTAGTAAAATTTTATCGATATAAGGAAGCGATTAAGAAAAAAGAAGCTAATTCTAGGCACTTAATTTGGTATCAGGCAAATTTTGACTATCTTACAAAATTACCTAATCGACACTTATTAAATAATCACTTAGACCAAGCGTTAGAAAGAGCAAAAGTATCTATCTTGCCCGTAGGCTTGTTGTTCATAGACCTAGATAACTTTAAAAGAGTAAATGACCAATCCGGTCATACCATCGGTGATAAGTTATTGGTAGCTGCGGCAGAACGCATTAGCGGCTGTGTTAGATCATCAGATACCACCGCGCGTATAGGTGGAGACGAATTTATGGTGATTATGTCGGAGTTGAAAGACATAAATAGCCTAAAAAACACATGTCAAAAAATATTATTCGAACTCCAAAATCCCTTTTCAATCGATAACAACACATTTTTTATATCAGCTAGTATAGGAGTCAGTTTATATCCAGAAGATAGCCAAAGCTCTGAAACATTACTTATGTATGCCGATCAAGCCATGTATGAAGCAAAAAGACTTGGTCGTAATCGTTATCAGTTTTTCACAAAATCGATGCAAGATAGTTCATCAAATAGACTATCCATTGCTAATGACTTAAGAAGCGCTATTCTTAATAATCAGTTTGTTCTTTACTATCAGCCGATACTAAATCTCGATAACACAAGTATAACTAAAGCAGAAGCATTGATTAGATGGAATCACCCTACTAGAGGTTTAATTAGCCCAATTGACTTCATTCCAATCGCAGAAGAAACAGGTTTGATTGAGTCACTGGGTCAATGGGTTTTAAGTCAAGCATTAAACGATATATCTACAATTCGCAATTATCTGAGTTCTGACTTTCAATTAAGTATTAATGTTTCCCCATATCAGTTTCAGCATCCAGACAACCTTTTAAATTGGTTGAAAAATATAAAAACACAAGACATTCCAGGAAGTTGCTTTTCTTTGGAAATTACGGAAGGTCTTCTTTTGGAGGCCTCTAATACAGTTTTGGATACTTTGTCGGCAGTAAGAGATGCAGGAATTGAACTAGCTATCGATGACTTTGGCACCGGCTATTCGGCACTTGCTTACCTGAAAAAATTTGATATCAACTATGTGAAAATTGATAAATCATTTATTCAGAATCTCGCTTCTGACAATTATGACGCTGTTCTTTGCGAGGCAATTATTAATATGGCCCAAAAACTTAACATCAAAATTATTGCAGAAGGCATAGAAACTGTTAACCAGAAAAATTTATTAAACCAGTTTAGATGTGATTACGGACAAGGATATTTGTTTGCGAAGCCAGTTACTCTAGGTCAATTTTTAGAGCACCTTAATTCTTTTTAAAATTAAATTGCACATAGATACTCCGATATACGAACTTTAAATAACCATGTTACTTATTAAACTTTAGGTAAGTTAATTTACGCATTAATATTTCATCTAACTGGTAATCACCCGCTTTAAAAGACTGTTTACGGCCCAAAGCGGACGTTTAACTCACTTACCCCCGAGTCTTTTTCAATCTTAGCGCGTTCGTTATGACAGAGAAAGAACTTATACTCATCGCAAGTGCTGCAATCATGGGCGACAACAACTGTAATGATCTAGTTTTAACTATTTAATAGAGTTATAGCTTCTCTGTTGCTTGGTATAAGCTGGCTGGATGAAAAGTGAAAGTAATAAGCTACTTATTAATAATGGCCGCATGCAAAGCTTTTACCGCTTCAGTATTTGCTTTAGTTTCTGCAATGAGTTGATCTAACTTATCTTTGGTTCCAAAGACAGCAAATGGCATAAAAAACCATAAAACAGCCACTGCGAATAAAAACAAAGCCACTACTAAGTAAACGCCGCCTAAAGCTTCCATTTTGTTCTTTCAATAAATTAGTTAATTATATTTTTACCGTTTAATAAATTTTTGCCATTGGGTGAGTTTTCAGGAATTATTTCAGTTGAATTGCAAAGACTACAAACCTGCTTTTTGCTTATAGCTCTGTATAAAGTAAATGCAAAAGGTATAAACAACAATATCCAGGTTGTAGCAAATGATATTGCTCCAAACACTATCCAAAGACATAACTCTCCAATAAACGTGCCTTCCGTATATTTTGAGGGATAGTCTAAGTGGCCGCATTTAATGCATACGTATTTCATACTGCAACATTAAATATTTTCAGATTATTTGTCTATAAATAAAAATTTACAACGTGACAACTCTGACAGGTTCAGGCGAGTTTTAGCGAGTGAGGGCAAGCCTATAACAATGTATTGTTAATAATTTTTAAAATTGAAAATCTGTGTGTTGCAGGTTCGATTCCCGCTCCAGCCACCAGTATTTAGAAAGCTCACAGAGATGTGGGCTTTTTTATTTTCAGCAAGTTCATTTCGCCCGAAAATCTTTGGGCTTTTAATAATTTATTATTTCAATCTACACGCTATCTAACTTTGAATTTCCAGTCACTCCTGCAGTAAGCGTGAAACGCATGGCATCTTCCATGCTCATGTTAAGCGCTTTTGTAGACTTGCGTGGAACAAGTACAGCAAAACCACCAATACCGTAACTCATTGGAATATAAACCAACAAGTTGTCTTTTTGGTTGAATCCTACTGGCAATTTGGACATGTCGGCCTCAGTAACAAGTCCAATTAGTTGCATACCAGTTTCTCCAATAGTGATTGCTACAACTTGTTCAAAATCTTTCTTATTTTCAGATGAGAAATAATTGAGCATGTCACGAATAGATAGATAAACCGATTTAATCAGTGGCACTTTTTCCACAAGCTGTTCGACAGAAGAAAGCACTTGCCGCGCAATAATGGTTTGCATAATTAGCCCGACAAAAAAGGTAACAATCAACCCAGCAACTACGCCCATTCCAGGTTTGTAAAACTCCACCGATACAACATCTCGAATTACACCCCCAAGAATTGTTTCAGTTGTTAAAACAAACCAGTAAAGCAAATATAGCGTCAGTATCACAGGCAGCAAAGTGATTAAGCCAGTTAATATGTTCTTATTGATTTGTTTCAACATGATTTTTTCCTAGATTAAAAATAAAATCTGACGCCTGAGATTTTATCCAATAATAGCCATGTCAGGCACATTCATACCATTAACTGTAATGGCCTAAGATTATCCCTTGTCAACACTTCGTCCACCATCGTTAATAAGTCATTTTGCGTAGGTTAATGTAAAGACAAATTAAAGTTCATCTGTTATAAGTAAAAAACATATAGAGTTTGGCTTTAAATATCCTTTTATAGATTAGATTACTTTAACTTTCTTTTGCCGAATCGTGAAAATCAAATGCATCATTACTCTAACCTCCCTATTGAAGAGCAAAATCGATTACAGGCTCTGCGTAAATTAAGGATACTTGATTCGCCCTACGAATCTTTATTTGATACGATTACCCGCTCGATAAGTCAAATCTGTATGACTCCCATTGCACTAATTTCTTTCGTTGATGAAGACCGTCAATGGTTCAAGTCTATAATCGGGATAGATGGAGTTACCCAGACCCCTAGAGAGCTTGGGTTTTGTGCGGCAACTATCTTATCAGATGAAATTCTCGAAGTTAATGACGTAACTGTGGATGAGCGCTTCAAAGACAATCCTCTAGTAACAGGAAATCCAAATGTAAGATTTTATGCTGGCGCACCTATCACCTTGCCATTAGGTGAAAGAATAGGCTCATTGTGTGTAATTGATACTAAGCCCAACCAACTAAATGAGTATCAGAAAGCTGCGTTAGAGGGATTTGCTAAAGTTATTTCTCAAGCCTTATTAATTAGAGATGTTAATTCACGCATGACTGTGCTTATTCCAAACAAGCAGGAAGCTTAAGCATTACTATTAAATATTAGCATGTCGGGGATTTTAAGCTATTTTATTGCAGGTTAATAAATTACATCGGTAGATTTATCAGAAGATGATTGTTGAAAAATTATCTCATATCATTTCAACGATGCCAGAATTTTGAATGACTGCTTTGGGCCGTAAACTGACTGCCAATTAAACTCAAAATCTTACGAAAGATTTCATCTTAGTTATCACGAGATAATGGCGGGTTTTAAGTATCGCTGTAACCCAAACTATCACCCCCGCCAAAAAAGCACGTATGCAGCTAAAGAGGTAGTGAGGCGGGCCGATTTTGCACCCGTCCCCACTTAGAATTACCTTTCAACCGCGCCTTGCAAAGTCGGAGCTGTAGTCCCGCGCTGTGTGATTATCGAAGCATTATCGCTAGCGTCATTTAAAGTCTGCATTGATAAATGGCTATACCGCTGTGTTACTGATGGATCGCTATGACCTAATATTTGCTGCACGATATAAAGGCTAGAACCTGAATTGATTAAGTTAGAAGCCGCTTGATGTCTAAGGTCATGCAATCTGAGGTGGGGGAGCCCAGCCTCTGACCTTAACCTCTCCCAAACTTTAGCGATATTCACATATGGCTTCTTCGTTTTCTTGTTAACAAATAGGTGTGTGTATTCTCCTTCTGTGTTTAATTGATTAATAACGTCTAATGCTGTTTCGTTCAAAGGTACAGGACGCATACGCTTTGACTTTGAGTTGCTTGCTGGAATACGCCAAACACGCTTAACTCTATCCACTTGAGACCACGTAGCGGACAAGGCTTCATTCAACCGGCAGCCAGTTGCCAGTAAGAACATCGCGATTAAACAAACTGATCGACTTGAATCTGTTCTAAGCACATTTAGTAAGGTCGCCAGCTGCGCGTCATTCATGTAGCGTTCGACTTTGTTATCTTCGGCAAACATATGAATGCGACTTGCTGGGTTTTTATCTAGCATTTCCCATTCAACCGCCAAGTTCAACATATGGCGTATTAGCTTGGCGTGATGATTAGCAGTTGCTGCAGCCAAACCCTCTTCTAACAATCCAGAATGAAAGTTTTGTATTTGCAAACGTGAAACTTGATTTAACCGCTTAGCACCAAATATGTCCTTGATGCGTAAACGGTACAACTCTTCATCACGGTCCCAACTGCGTTTTCTTGGCTTCACATAAGGTAAATAGTGATCATTGAAAAAAACATCAAATGTGACAACAGCTTTTTTGGCTTTGTCTTCGGCTCGCGGATCAGCACCTAAAGCAATTTCTGCTTTTAGTTCTTTCACCTTGCGCCTCACATCGGCAAGACTTATATCAACCGTACGGCCAATCTTTTGATGAGACGATTTGCCATTTTGGTCTTTGTAACGAAGGTAATATGTACCATAACCGTTGCTTGCGCTGCGCACCTCTACATAAAGCCCGCTTCGCTCATCGCTAACAAATTCAATACGTTGCACGCCTTCTGGGCAATCTAATTGATGATCAATAAATTGCTGTGTAAGTTTTACTATTGCCATAACTCCTCCTTCAAGTTTAAAAAATAGGTTAATGATTGCGGTCTAAATACACCGCAACCATGTATTAAAATTATTTATTCAAGCTGATATAAACACTTGTTGGATTTAGTCTTTCCTGCAAACTTGATAGGCAAATGATTATTTTGTACCAACTCAGAAATTAAAGTGCCTAGAGCGATTCGCGACCCTTTGCTAAAACTCGACCAAGCATCTTTACCAATTAAGTCCTGGGCCGAATAATCATTTCCACTTACTAAGGCAGAAATGTTGCTCATAACCATTTGAATAACCAAATCATGTTGAGTCGGTACTACGGGTTTATTTTGTAAAATTTGTGTCATATTTATTACTCCAATAATTAATTTATTTTGTTCTGTTATTTCATTAAAATTTTGCTGCCACCCCTGCTACCACTCCGAATACTGATGCACTGTAACGGCTGAGCAATGGGGGATGGATGGGGAGGCAAGAATTAAAAATAGTTGGCAATGCGAATGACCAAGCCCCTCATCAGCCCTATACATATTTATTAATTTCACTTTCTGCTACCCCACCTACCCCCCCTAAAAATTGCAATTGACTCATCCCAATAGCTAAAAATATTGAATAACCGCAAATCTAAAGTAGTATTTAAAAACCATCATCTGGCGCTGCCTTAAGCTTGATTAACGGTTCCCAATCATCATTTTTAAAAGGAATACGCCATTTATATACACCTTGGATTTTTTTGGATTCACCCACAAATTCCCGCAGCACTGATGCGCATTCTTTGCATTGAGAATTGGTTGGATTTTTAATGTCCAGTTTTTGCAATAGCTGTGTAGGTGTTAAAGCAGGCAGGCCGCTGTCATTAACATAATCAAGGTCCAGGGCTTCAAGGATGCGATCACGAATCGAGCTGACGTTACGGTGCTGTTTATTGTGAAGTTCTAGCAATTGCTCTTCTTCACGTGTGAGCCACCATTGAGTACCGTTGTTGAAATCCACAGCAAGCTGTGCAAATAACTGCTGCATGTTGATGCCATGAAGGTAGTTAATTGATGTAATCGGAATCGTCCACCAGCGTGAATTACCTGTTGAGTCAACCAAAAAATCATGTTCATTCACGGTGGCGCAAAATACCGTTCGCCGAGGGTATTCGGAATCGGTTCTGCTATAAGGACGACGCACTTTGTCACGATCTGCCGTGAGAAAGCCTTTTAACCGCGCGATGTCTTTTTTAAAGCTAGAATCAAGTTCACCGATTTCAACGATCCAGTGGCAAATGGCGGTAATAATAGAATCTTTGTTGCCTGCATCAAGATGATGATCAAGCTTAAGCACTTCTTCCCGCAGGAAGGGACAACTAACTAAAGCACTTATCCAAGATGTTTTACCGATTGATTGTGAGCCCTGTAGAGTTAGTACTCCTCTGGCCTTAAATCCACTTGGTTTTAATGCCGCAGCTACAGCACTAAGCAACCAACGGTACATAAGCGCCTGTTTAAGCTCTTCCGGAAAATCTGCATGCTGGACTAACGTGGCATAGAAAGATTTTAAGCGATCTGTACCGTCCCAGGATTGGCTGTGAATCCACATTTCAACCGGGTTGTATTGATTCCGATCTCCAATCACTTCAACAAAGCTTGGGATTTGACCGATTGTAATGCCGTTCAAATTAGCCAAACTGATAATGTGAGCAATTGCTACGTTGTCTGCGTTATCAGGTGTCCCTGAAGTATTTGGCAAAATAATGTAGAGTTTTTTTCGCATGATGTTATAACGAACAAAGATGCCATAACTCATTAATAAAAAGGCAATATTTGCGATTGTTGCGGGTAATTGATTGCTGCCGCTTAGAGGTTGATTAGGGAAACCCCTGGAATTAAGGGGTTGTGGATTTTCCAAACCTTCAGCAGGGGAGGTGGTGGTTGACGGCAGCTGATTATTTATTTCAGCAATAACAGCGTGTTCATTCTCAATACATATGTTTGGCTGTTTAATTATTTCTTTTAGAGCCGGAAAATCGATAATATTCTGGCTTATTACAGCGGGGGGTACTAAGTCTTTTGTACTATTTTGTTGCACAATATTAAGCCTTTCAAAATTGGCGAATCAACGTAAGTGGGCCCATAACTTAAATCATAAAAATAATTTATGAGCCATAAAAATAGTGCCCGATAGTTAATCCGAGCTTATATAACGATGACCATTAGCTACTGAGCAAGTTATAATCGTTAATATCAAAATTACGCTCCAAACCATTCTCAATAAGAATGAGTAAGCACGGACCAAATACACTGCGTTGACAGTAACTTAAAGAAGCCCAATACTCTTCACTGCAATTCTCTTCTAATGCAGACACAACTCCAGTGGCAAAACACCTCGAATAAACTTCATAATGTAATTGCTCTATAAATTCGATCGGAACCATAAAGTTCTCTATAAGCACAAAGCCCTTTGCTGATGGATATAACTTGGTTTGAATATTCATTTGTTAATACCTTTTAAAAATGTTTACTAGTGGATTAAGATTCCAGCTTTATTCTGGAATCACGATTAAAGAGATTACGGCAAGTTGAAAAGCAATATCTACACATCACCTCCTAATACATATACGTTACTGGTAACAATTTTCAGGATATAAGCAGTATTGCTTTTGAATAATTTACATTAATATCAACAAGTTAAAATTTTTACTAGTCAGCATACAAACATAAGGTTACTAGTAACATTCAAGGTAAAATGAGCCAGGACAAAGACAGGTATTTCAGTTATAACCAGCAGCAACTTGACATTAAAAGGATATAAATATTGAGCACATCACTTACCGTTGAAGAATCAGTGGCACTGATGATCAATATGGATTTCATCCCAGACGGTGAAACTGTTCTGAGCATGACGGATGCTTTTTTAGAAGAAGCAACTGTGGAATATGAAAACGCCTCTGGGAATGACAAATATCAGTTGAAGGCTCTTGAGAATCGCATGAATGCTTGTGCGAACAGACATAACCTAGCTCTAATGCTTAAAAAGTCTCTTTTTGAAGATGCCGTGTACACCGAAGAGACGCTTATTGAATGTGACGATGACTCTACTGATGAAAATCCACTCGTTACACTGGAGAGTTTGACTGAGTGGGCTTTTGATCGCTTTGGTATTGTCATTCCAAATAAAAAAACTCTTGCACATGAAAATCTAAACCCAGCTGCCAACACAAAATCACCCGACTGGGATGACGTCACAATCAAAATATATGCACATCATAAGTTAGGCTATTCAATAGGTAGCGGTAACTTTAAACGCACCTCTTTTATAGATATAGGTTTAATGGGAAAACGCAAAGTTGAACCAAATGAAATAGCGTTTATATTGATTGGCCTTAGTAAAAAAATAAAATATCCTGTTGCAGCTCAAATCAGTCAGGCAAATAAAACAGCGATTGCAAAACTCAGAAGATCACTCGAAAAACTTACTGGGTTATCAGGTGATTCATTCCTTCCATTTAATAAAACTGATGGTTATAGGCCTAAATTCAAACTTGTCGACGATAGAAAAAATGCTGAGGTAAGAGCGGAGAAAGAAGCTATTCATATAAACATTGATAGTCTTAATTACGAAGCTGATAAATTGCTGTTTAAGGAAGAAAATGACGAGGCGAGCAGATGGCTAAAAGAAAATCACAAATAAATTTTTGAAGATACCCGCCACACTCGACGCCTCGTCGCCAGTTCATGCGCGCAATTGCTCCTGCAAAATGCCCAAGCGCCATTTTGTCATGTGCGACGAGTCGCGAGTAAAGTTTTTGTCAGTCAATAACCCCTAAAATTGCTGAAGCTTCAGGCTGTTCAAGCATGTAAGCTCTTAAACAGTGATAATGATTAGCACATATTTCAGCGAAAGCTTGATTACTACTAAACGACAAATGACTAAAAGCATACAGGCAAGCAGTAATACCAAATGCATCTGGCGAAAGTTTACCTTCATAGCCATTTTCACAACTGACTTGATACGATTGATCAGAACATGGAGCCATATAAAAGCCACCGTTGCTTAATGCATAAAACTCCCAATAAGCCCCATTGTATTCGTTTGCAATATTACTAGCGATTGAATAGATGGCAGGCTCAATGTTGAGCGGAAAGCGAATACCAAATAAATCGGCGGTATGTTGTATACGTAGTTTGTCAGCTACTTGCTGACAGGTAATGATTGTTTGAGTCATGATTAATATTCCTTAAGATTAAATTTAAGTGCTACCCCTCCCTCCACTATCAACAGACGTGCAAAATCATCCGCGTAGAGTCGGATTTTTTTGTAGCCTACTTAATTGCGAGTGGGTGGAGGTGGTAGGTAGATCAAAGAGAAAACAGCTGAGCGTTGCACTCAGGTAAGGCTAGCTCGATTTGTCGCTTCTATGTGTTCAACGACTCTTGCGCTAACCCAAAGGTGCTTGGGTACGTAATAGACAGACCCCCCAGCATTGTTCCAACACATTAGAAACATAACCCATTGTGGGCTGCCAATGCTTTCAGGTAAATATTCGCAGGCATCCCAAGACATGGCGATATCAGTAACATTTGGCCAATTTCCACTATGTGCTTTTGCCCACTCAAAATCACAGCCAAGGATTTGCAAAAGGTTTTCTTCCACTTCACAGATATAAACGTACCCGCCCAAGTAAAAGTTAAAGTCTTGCATAGCTTCTGGTTGCTGCATGAGCCAATCGATATCTGCATGGGTAGTTTCTAGTGGATTTGTGGCTGTTGGATTTGGGTTGTAGCGAAGGCCTAGCAGGACAGTAGCTTGATCCTGCAACAGTCTGAAAGGTATTTTAAGTTGTTTGTATTGCTGATAGGCATCATTAAAGTTAAGTAACTTAATCATTTAGGTCTCCTGTTCGATGTGTGATTAATACGTATTGTTGATTGATGGCATCGGCTAACGCTTCTTCGGGTAAATCCCAAGCAAGCACAGTTTCAATTGCTTCCAGGTAAAGTTGGCGGTACATAATGTTTTGTTCCTTTAAGTTTGTGACGGTTGATAAAATGAATGACGATTGCTGCGAGTGAAATGACGGTGAGCGGAAAAGCTAAAAACAGAAAGATGAATAAGAACATGCCAAACTTTCGGGTGGTCTCGAATAGCAGGCACACAAAAGTAATCACAGTTAATGTGATGAATTCCATAAGTAACTCCAGATTGGTTATAAATTAGGTAAGAATTTGAAATTAGGGTCGGTATAACCTCGGTATAACTTGTTTGCTTCATTGCGAAGCTGATAGGCCCTTGTCTGGCTTGGTGTTATGGCTAGTTAATTTTTAAGAGCAGCGGACTTCTACTACATCGGAGTGATTTTTTGAGGTTTATGGATTACTTGAAATTGGCGTTAATGCCTGTTTAGATTTTTTAGGTGGGTGTGTTGGTGAGATTTTTTTGATGGCCAGGGATGGTTCGGTTTTTAGATTGACGTCTGAAGAAACCAGCTTACCCAGCTCAAGCATAAAAAGTGCTAGGTCTAGTTTTTCATAACCACGTATTTTTCCTTCAAGAAGTTTTACCAAGCCTTCATGCTTCAATACAGCTAATAGAAAACCTGGCGTATTGACTGACTTACCGATAAACAACTTAGTCAACGGGAATGATGTCACCGGGAATGGTGCAGCATCAATGGCTGTTTGTATATCAAGCAACGCTACCCATTCCTCACTGAAGAAACCGCCACCAGAATTTGCCGTAATGCGAATATAGACTTGCTTATCTTCGTTACTGCCAAAATTATAGGTGAGAGTTGCTTTACCAGAACAGGTTGGGCATGTTGCTATTTTGATGATGCGGGATACTTGTATTGCCGATTTGTTGATGTCTTTGTTTGTCATGTAATACTCCTTTTGGTTGAAATGAATGGCACCTATATTTCAAATAAGATGGTGGAATTTCCGCTGCATATAGGCGTAAAAAACCCGCTGTCTTATTAGGGACAACGGGCGGTATGAAACCAAAAAATAAGATCTGTGCTTTTTAGACTATTTTTGCGTTAATCTGAACTGGACATAATTTCTATGCATCCTTGATGCCCTAGCCCACCTTCAATTTGGAAAACTTCCCATTTACTTTCAGTTTTCATTAAATATGCCTGCTGATCTCCCGTGTACCCACCTAATGCATTTTTAGCATTTACAGTTAGGCATGCTCCTTTATCCTTAATTCGTGTCATTTTGCCAAATTTTGCTGAATCTGGATCTTTCAAACTAGCTAGAACAGCTGCCTGCATTTTGCCCTCTTCAACTTTTTCTTTACTCATTAAGTTATCACTGCAACCACTCATACTTAACGCAATTAGCGCTATAAATGCAAACTTCATGTAGTTCCCTTTCTGGTTGTTGAAAATGTAGTGCTACATCTTTTTAGTAGCGTTTTTATAAAGCCAAAATCCAGCGCCAATTACTGCACATATTGCAGAACCAATAAAAGGAATTGTGATAGCAATAACACCTCCGATAACTGTATAAGGCGCAACACCTTTTATCAACTACTTCATTGCCAAGCATCAAAGTTTCATTAGTAACAGATAAAACAACTTACTTTACTTTTCTAGCGCTGATTTTGCATCTTCAACAACGAGATTGCAATTCCCGCTTAGATCACTCATAAGCTCGGCTTTAGTAGTCAAAATTTTACGGCATCATTAGCCTTAGCCTTCGCTGTTTCAAAAACTGCTTACCGTAATTCAATGGTACTGGAGCTGACATCAGAAGATTTTGAAGTATTTGTTACAAAGGGTAGATCTATCTTTCTGCTAAGCTTATTTTTAATTCTAAAATTCTCAGATTAAATTATTATTTTATTCAGTGGTATTAAATACAACAAATCCGTAGCATGAGGAATTGGCTAAAAAAATCAACTCCATTCTCAACAAGCCTCTCTCTGGTTAGTTTACGTCAAGCTATTAGTGCATCGAGAAATTAAAAAGCCTACCTTAATGAGCCCTAGGCGGTTAAGCGTCATCATTATCAAATGAAACTGGAACCTAATTGCTTCTCAGAATTGAGCCCCATATTAATCATGAATACATCAGTGCAGTTTTTCTGCGTTAATTAGATTACACTTTGTCTTCTTATCTGGAGAATCTTTAATTTATGAACTGGTCTGCCAGGCACACTGAGTTCAACCTCATCGCCCTCAGCCATATCGAGAATCGTCTGAGCAAGAGGCCGGTTTTCATTAATTATGCCGGCCTCCAAACTATCAACACCAGATACGATTTGAACATGAATTTTGACATCAGGTGCTGACATATCAATGTAAGTGACATGATCTCCTGTTTGCACAACCAACGAGTCTAAATTATCAATAGGCATACCATTCCGGCCAACCAAAATAACTGAATTATCATCTGCATTAATTTCTGGTGATTCTATAGAAAATTCATTTTCTGAATCATCCAACTCAAGAGTCTCATTATCAATATTTGATTGCTGCTCTTTAGTTTTATTAGTAGAGAAAGTGCGAAATTCCGTGTAAACACTTCTAGGTGCATTTTCAGCTCCAATTGGTTCAATTCCGCGTTCTGTCAAAGTATCCACAAGATCCTGAATGACTTCACTTCTGCGCATTACATAAGTCGAAGCAAAACAACGCCAAAATTTCCAGCCAGCGCGCTCTAGAACACGTTGACGATTCATGTCTGCATCCCACTTGTCTGGCCCATGATAGCGATCACCATCGCACTCGACGGCGAGCCGAGCATCATGATGCCCCTCAACAACCATATCGATTCTGAAATCTCCAACCTTTACTTGAGGGATAACACGATAACCTCGCTCAACAAGCTCGTCATAAACATCTCGCTCAAATGGTGACTCACAAAGTTCGCGTAAATCTTCTACTCTTTGCTCATCTTGTGCAAAAGGATGAACAAAGTGCGAAAGTAAGCCCCTACGTAAATGGTCTTTATCGCTTAAGTCATTCAACTCAGCGCTTCTAACTAAATACATTCGGTCTCTAGCACGAGATGCAGCAACATTAAATCTTTGAGAAAACGTTTCTCGGCCTAATGCCGTAATTGATGAATTGGGGGCTACTACCATTGAGAGGAACATTATGTCCCGCTCTTTACCTTGAAATGTCCTAGCATCCCCACAGGCAATCTTGAATTTCTCAATAAGCTCTGGCCCTAGCTCATCTTCTAACATCTGCCAAATTTTTAACGCCTGCTTTTCTCCCAGTAAAGACACCACTCCGATACTACGCTTGGTCATATTGGGGTCAGCACATATAGCACGAATTTCATCAACGATAAATCGAGCTTCACCAAGGTTTGTATTATCATTCTTATTAACAAAACCATCCTCCACAAATACATCAATCAATGGTGGATCAAGGCGTTCTGATACCTTTGGCAAACGCAAGGGCTTTAGTTCATTATTGTAAAATTCCCTTTTTGAATATTCGATGATAGGACTCACACAACGAAAATGCTCTTTTAGCATAACTGAGTGCTCAGCAAAAACCACTTTACAAAGATCGTAAATAGAGCGCTCGGGAGTCATTTGTGCGCGGAAAGTTGCCACTTGGTTACTTAAGAATCGTGCCATGAGGCTGCGAATCTTCTCCTCTTCAATACCAACTCCCTCAGGTGAAACCTGTTTGTCATCACCAACAATCAATATCTTTTTAGCCCGCAAAATTGCAGGTAGCGCTGTTAGGTCTGACTGAGAGGCTTCGTCAATTATAACTAGGTCAAATACCCCAAGTTCAGGTGGAAGGGATTCAGACACCCTGTAATGTGGCATTATCCAGCATGGGATAGCAGGATTTGCTTGCGCTGCTGCATGTCGCGCATCCTGACGATATCGTACCGCACGTTTTCCTGTACCTTTTCCAATCTTGCTAATCGCATTAGAGAAAGCAGCGAGAGCTTGGCGTATATTAGGAGTCGCATTGGTAGCAAGTTTATGCCAAGTGCGTTTAGAAACTACATCTTGATAAGCCCTAGCTAAGTCAGTTTCAGCCTCAGATCTTTGAAGACTAAGTTGTTTAAGATCTTTGCGCACATCAATGCTATCAAGATAATTTGATAAACGCCTCAAGCGCCATCCTTGTGCCCAAAAACTAGGTAGAAATTCATCTACAGTTTGCGTTACTGGATTGGATTCAAGTTTTGAAGCCCATTTAGATGCCCCAGATTCACGAATCAAATTACAAGTTTCGGTTACGACTTTCAAATATGAAGATGATCCATGCAAACGCCTTAACTCTTCCATTAAAGCAGTCCACTCCGCTTGCATTTGAGCATCAAGTAATTGTGGATTTCCAAGTGTCTTTGCACAAAATTTATTGATTCCTTCAATTATCCGGCCACTACAACCAGCCGTTATCTCTTGGAAACGCTCTTTCAGAACCCATGTTTCTGCCAACCTGTTACGTGTCAGATGATGAATAAGGAAAGACTCAAATCGTTGCAGGTTTTCTTCGTTATTAGTTGTTTCGTCACCATGAGTCCAAGTAGGTATTACTTCCCTAGCTTTTTCATCTAATATCTTTTCAACTGCAATAAGTCTTTTTGTAGATCTAAAAACACCTAGTGCCTCTACTGCTTGCTGAAAATGTACTGGCTCATTATTAGGGAGAGTTTTAACATTAACTTCTGAAGCCAACACATTCCATCTAGTGACAAGCGTGCGAAGGCACTTAATATGCTTTATATAGTCGGATATATGAAGCCAATCTAAATTCCCGTTTGGTGGTACGCTCAAAACACGGACTGTTTGCAAACTCTTTTTTTTGTCTGCTTTTCCCAGTATTCCTGTAATCCCAAATGGAGACTTACCTAGTGCTAGATTACTAATGGCTTGTACAAGCTCATGGTCTTGGTCAACGTCACCCGGCGCTTCAACAGGTTTTTCAAGAAACCGCCGCCTATCTTCGTAAGCCGAATCGATTTCCGCTGACAACGCTTCAAACATCTTAAATATATCCTGTGAGTGGCCATTCTTTAATTTCACACGCAGAGCTTTAAACCAATCCTGTCCGGATTGATGAAGCTGTGTTTTAAGAAGCTTAATATTTGAAATTTGTTCAGCAAGTGCCGATGCTAATTGAAATGTTTCTTTTGATGAGTCCACCAAAGGAGGAACCGAACCATTCTCAATAGCAGTCTTTAGTTTACTTAATTGCCCTAGATCTTGGTGTACACGCAAGAGTTCACTAGAATCAGGAAAAGCAGATACGTCTGGCAGTTTCTTGTTTAGGTAATCGAGGTCTACACCTAATCGTCTTCTTGCGTCTCTTAGCTCGGCCACGTTAGCTTCATTGAAAAGCGGCTTATGTTCGGCAGCGATAGTGAGCTCATCTTCAATCCAATCGAAACTCCCATGTTCACGAACCAGTTCTTTTGCTGCCTCTTGTGGATCAATGGCCTCACCATCAATGACAAGTTTACTAAGATTGGCTACAGCCAACTTTGTTATAGCACGGTCAATATTAGATATTCGTCCATGAAGTCCGTCAATATGTGTCTCAAGTTGAGATATCTCACGGCCTAAAGTAACTCGGTCTATACGTTGTACTTCTGAAGCTATTTTACTTACAGCAAACTCAAACTGTTTCATTCCTTCCTGTTCACTACTAAGTAAACTGATTGCAAGGGGACGAATATCATCTGGGAGATAATCGCGCAAAACACTTAATGCAGGATCTCGCATAGATGTCACTAAAACTCGTTTCCCTAATGCGAGATTGTGGCAAATGATATTTGTAATAGTATGTGTTTTACCTGTACCTGGCGGCCCTTGAACAATTACACCAGGTGATCGCTCTAACATTTGAATAATGCGAACCTGCTCTTCGTTATATGCCTTAGGGAAAAATAAATCAGCCACTGAAGAAGTTTTAGATAACTCGCGGTCATCTGAGCCATACACGTTTGATAATCCTCGAAAACTCGGCAACTCTATATCAGCATTTTCGTTCAATGGCTCTGTAACCACACATGCTATCGCATCAGGCAATAAAACATTCTCTTCCGAAAGACGTTCTTTGAATCTTTCTAAGTCTTGAATATACACACTCGTACTACGAGGCCTTGCAAACAAAACCCAGGTATCGGTAACTTTCAAGCCTAATTCCGCTTTAGGGAGCGTTCGGTCGTCTGCGGAAGTTTGGTTTGGCCAATAAACACCCTGTGAATCAAGATATGTAACTGCCGATGTAAGCAAAAACTCAAAAGTTGTGAAATCGAAGGGAGAGAATGTTTGATTAGCCTTAGAAAAGTAATCTTTGCTAATACGCTCTAAGTCGGCAACTCCCTGATTATCTGCTGCTGAATATATCTCAAGCTCCAGCCTAGCATCAACATCTCTAGGCCTGACTTCAATATCCATAGTCAATTCATTAAATGAAATTTCAACCAATCTAGTTATCAACGGATATGAAACTGAAGTATCGCCCATCTTCCAGACTGCTAGACCAGTACCCCAAACCAACTCCAACTGTGACTCAATTATTGAGCCTTCTAACTGTTGCTTTAGTGTAAAAAGTGCTTTGTAAAAATTAATAGATTCGCGTCGAATTTTTTCTTCTATTGACCAAGGCATCCATCGATTTTTAATATAAATTTCCAGCTGAGTTTCCACATCACTTCTCAGCTTATAACTGTCAAGAAAAATAAGTTTCTTTGGATCTAAAGTTTTATCCTCAGAATATTCAATTGAAACTTCTAGTCCCAAATCAATGAGCTGGTGAGCTTCAATATATTTCTTTAGTACTGGCTCTTTTGTCGGGCTATTGGTTAAATCTATCCAGGCATTGAGTAAATGGCTAAGAATATCTGGTGGCTTTTGCTCATGAAGTCTGTTAACGATTAGCCATACCTCATCCCCACTATCTTCGGATGAAACATTAAGATGAACGCCTGGCAAATTTGCAATTACATTTTCGTATTTACAAAAAAGATGTGAGGCAACATTAGTCGCCTGCTTGCTGTTCATCGCAGCGCTTTTTTGAGCGTAATCGATTAAGGCCAGTAATCTTTCTTGTTCTATTTCCATACGTTACCCTGCTTTAATTATTAGTGAATTGTATTATGAATTTGCTGGTTTTGAGCAATCAGGCCATTTATCAGACTAAATCACTGCTAGTATATTAATGATATTTAACTCTAGAATTGATAAATCTAAGGTCATGTATTTAATTGTTGTGATTTAAATTTGCATGTTACTAAGATAAATACAGGTCAAAAAAATAGTTAGGCATCAATGTAATTGGTAAAAGTGTAATGTTCTAGTTGAAAACAACACTTTCTTAGAGGTTATAATTAATTTTAAGTGGTGTAAAAATGAGTACCGCTAGAAATTAATTTTCAACAGAACTTAACATGAATGTGACTCATTTTTTGAATGAATTTATTATCGAATCATTTGCAAAGTCCATGAATACAACTAAATTTACAACTTACACCTTTCAGCGAACGCAATCTAAAGAGCTACGTGAGAAATTTCGTGGATGCTTGTTAGCCGGTGCAGTGGGTGATGCCTTGGGTGCTCCAGTTGAATTTATGAAGATAGAACAGATTCACAAAACTTTCGGCCCAGCAGGAATTGTCGATTATGCCAAAGCGTTTGGTAGGATTGGTGCTATCACTGACGACACTCAAATGACTTTGTTTACAGCCGAAGGTGTTTTAAGAGCTTATGTCAGGCATTCAACTAGAGGCATCTGTGACTCAACAGGTGTTGTTGCTCGTGCATATCTTAGATGGCTACATACTCAAAAAACTGAAATAGCAGCACCAAATGAGCACATAAATGGGTGGCTGGTTAGCAATCGCGAATTATATTCACTAAGAGCCCCAGGAAACACATGTCTTGAAGCACTTTATAACATTGAAGCTGGTGGTGAAAGATGCGCTAACAACAGCAAGGGGTGTGGTGGCGTAATGCGAGTTGCGCCGATTGGGATGCTCCATGCTAGTTTAGCAATTAGAAAGCCTGAATTAAAGCAGATGTTTCTTTTAGACTCCTTTGAAATGGGCTGTAAATCGGCTGGCATAACACATGGCCACCCTACTGGACAGCTTTCATCAGGTGTATTTTCAGCTATTATATACTTACTGTTACTAGGTGAAACTCTCAAGGAATCAATTCATCAAGCTAAAAAAATACTAAGAGCTCAGGCTAATCATGCTGAAACCTTAAAAGCAATAGAACATGCAGTTAAATTATCCATCGAAACAGTTAATCATCACGATGCAATAAAGCAATTGGGAGAGGGTTGGATAGCTGAAGAAGCCTTGGCGATCAGTATTTTCTGCGCGCTTAGAGCAAGTAATATTGAAGATGGCATTCGAATGTCTGTCAATCATGATGGTGATAGCGATTCAACAGGCTCTATTGCAGGCCAGATATTAGGGTCAATATATGGTGAATCATCAATACCCTCTAAATGGCTAATAGAATTAGAGCTAAAAACCGTCATTGAAGAAATTTCAGATGATTTAGCTTCAGCGCCTGATTGGAAGTTATATGATGGTGCAGAAGGGGATGAGCAAGAGTACATTTCGGAAAGATACCCAGGAAACTAACTAATACAAATGAAAAAAGCCCACTTTGCTGTGAGCTTTCTAAAAACTGGTGACCGGAGCGGGAATCGAACCTGCGACACGCGGATTTTCAACTGTAATAATCATCATTTATATATCGTTATAGGCTTCTTCACTCACTTAGTCTCGCCATATCGTGACATAATTTTCACATTGGGTACAACATATTGCTTAGTACAAGTGATTGTCTGTACAAAATATCGTATGCTTAGATAAATAAATCAGCACGGCAATATGAACTAGCTGGAAAGATAATTCGCTAAAATGATAATAAGCCCCGATGCTATAACATGGCTCTTAATTGGTAAAACAATAGATGATAAAACGATTTTAAAACTTGCAAAACTACGCAATGTAGAGATTTCTGATTCGCTTAGAAAGAATATAGCTAATAGCTTTTCAAATAAACATATCCAAAGCAGAACAACTATTAATGGTATTAAGGACTTTTTTAAAAAACTAATTCCACATAGTAGTTTTCACATGGAAATAGATCAACTTGACCTTTACTCTCAAGTTCGTATTTCAAATACTAAAGAGAGTTTAATTTATATAGAATCTGGATATGTTCAATTCTTCGAAGCTACTAAGACAGAGGATAGTTTTATTAGCTCTGAGATAAGTAAAATATTTACTACTCTATATGATATGGTTGCTCAAAAAGATGGTGGGATATCTACTAACGATATTGAAAACTTCTTATTAAAAGACGATCTTCTATCACAACTCGATTTAGACAATGATCTTTATATCGACCTAGGCGTTAATGAAGTTATACATAATAAGTTCAGTCTCAATCTACTTCTTTATCTTTGCGCATGTTTAGATGTTAATAATGGAAGAAACGAGTATTCTAATTTTCAGTTAATTTTTGTAAAGCTGTTGTCTGATATAGATAAGTTGAAATCGCCTTTTTATTATTATGTTATGTCAATTAAAGAGATTTTTGTAAAGCATGGAAGACAGTTATCTACAGAGAAATTATGTGAAAAGTTAGATATAGAACCTAAGTCTTTTTCTCGTTATATGAATGGCACTAGAAAAGTGCATATAAAACACATTGGCTCGATTATTGAACGTGGTGACATTTTGTATTTCTGTATTGCTTTTTGGGTTAATCTTTTAGTTAAGCTTTGTAAAACAGATGAGATTCGGTTGCTTTTTATTGAGTCTCTGAAAAGATATCCTCAGTACTTTGATATTGCATTGCTAAATTTCCATAAATTTAAACCCAATGTGATCTAGCTACAAAGCAAAGTGAAGATTAATGACTTCAACTTTGCTTTGACTCTAAGTTATAGATTTTTTGTTTACATCATTTCTTAGATGGATTATTACTTCTCCCACCACCTGAAGGATTGCCGGTTTTACTAGGCCCATTAACTGGTGTGCTGTGAGCTAAAATTACTTTCATTATCTTCTCCTAATAAATTTTATTCTGTAGCAACATGCTACAAGTCAAAGTATCTTAACTATTAGAAGTGGATATAAGGTCCGTTTTGGAAAAGTTGAGCAATTCATAAAAATTTCTGTCACGTTAACTTATTAAATAAATAACAGTATTGTGAAAGCCTTATCATTATTGACTTCCTAGATGATCGGCATTTCTAACTTACTAATTCCCAATGCGCAGCTCATAATAAAAAACGACCTAGAGATCACTCCCTAAGTCGTCTTAAATGGTGGCCCCCCTGTGAGTCGAACACAGCACCAACGGATTATGAGTCCGCTGCTCTAACCAAGCATGAGCTAGGGGGCCGTAAGCTTTATCAAATTAGAATTAATCTTGGCCTGTTTCTAAAAAGCTGCGTAATCTTTCAGAACGAGTTGGATGGCGTAGTTTACGCAATGCTTTTGCCTCAATTTGACGAATACGCTCACGCGTTACATCAAACTGTTTACCTACTTCTTCAAGCGTATGGTCGGTATTCATTTCAATACCAAAGCGCATACGCAGCACTTTTGCTTCGCGTGGCGTTAATGATTCAAGCACTTCACTCGTTGCATCGCGCAGGCTGGCGTAAACGGCTGCATCCATTGGAGCTAGCGTGGTGTTATCTTCAATAAAGTCACCTAAGTGAGAATCTTCATCGTCACCAATCGGCGTTTCCATTGAAATCGGCTCTTTGCTAATTTTTAAGATTTTACGAATCTTATCTTCTGGCATTTCCATTTTTTCAGCAAGCAGCGCGGGGTCTGGCTCTACGCCTGTTTCTTGCAGAATTTGACGGCTGATACGATTCATTTTATTAATCGTTTCAATCATATGCACAGGAATACGGATGGTACGTGCTTGGTCGGCGATTGAGCGTGTAATCGCCTGACGAATCCACCATGTTGCATAGGTTGAGAACTTGTAGCCGCGACGGTATTCGAACTTATCAACCGCTTTCATCAAGCCAATGTTGCCTTCTTGAATCAGGTCCAAGAATTGCAAACCACGGTTTGTATATTTTTTGGCAATCGAAATCACCAAACGCAAGTTTGCTTCAATCATTTCACGTTTGGCACGGCGCGCACGCGCTTCACCCGTGGTCATCTGCTTGTTGATTTCTTTTAGCTCTTTAATCGGAATACCAACTTTAATTTGCAGCGCAATTAAACGATCTTGCTGATCAATAATAGAGTGTCTGTAGCGCGTTAATTTTTCAATATACGGCTTATCAAAACCTAATTCAGTATCTAACCAAGTTAAATTGATTTCATTGCCTGGAAAGCTTTTAATGAAATGTGGGCGTGGCATGCCAGATTTATCCACGCAAAAATCCATCACTTTACGCTCATGGCCGCGCACTTCTTCAACCAAGCCGCGCACTTGCTCACACAACGCCTCTACTTGTTTGGCAGAGAATCGGAATGCGGTTAACTCTTCTAATACAGCTTCGTGCAGCTTTTTGTAGCCAGCATCTTGCGAACCTTTTTGCTCGCGAATCACGTTCATTTCTGTATTAGCTTTGCGAATAATAGCAAAACGTTTTAATACTTCTTCTTTTAGCTTAGCTAAGGCTTCTGCAGAAATGGCAGCCGCTTTGGCACCATCTTCATCTTCGTCATCCTCATCATCCACATCTGGCTCTTCTTCGTCATCCGCTTCCGCAGCCATGGCGTCGTCTAAACCAATATCGGTATCAATTAAGCCATCAACCAAATCATCCACACTGATTTCGTCTTTTTCAACTTTATCTACCATGTCCAATAATTGGGCAATGGTGGTAGGGCAAGCAGCAATCGCCTGCACCATGTGCTTTAGGCCATCTTCAATACGTTTGGCAATTTCAATCTCGCCCTCACGTGTTAGCAAATCTACGGTACCCATTTCGCGCATATACATACGCACTGGGTCGGTGGTGCGGCCAAACTCAGAATCGACTGTAGCCAGCGCCGCTTCCGCTTCTTCTACCGCGTCTTCATCGGTAACAGGTGGCGGTGCATCAGACATTAACAACACTTCGGCATCAGGTGCCTCTTCGTACACCTGAATACCCATGTCGTTGATTAAACCGATAATGCCATCAATTTGCTCAGAATCTTGCGTATCATCAGGCAAATGGTCATTGATTTCGGCATACGTTAAATAGCCGCGCTCTTTACCTAAAATAATGAGCGATTTTAAGCGGGTACGGCGCGCTTCCGCGTCCAACGCTTGTGCAGCTGGGTCAAGTGCCGCTTCTGCTGCTAGCTTATTACGCTCTTTTTCTAATGTTTTATCTGATTTTGGTCTGGCCATGCCTGATCCTATTCTATGAGACTACTTCTATGATTCCGGCGCTTCGTCACTATCAACTTTTGACGGTAACGAACAACCCTAAATTATACTGTAAAAAGTGCTAAATTTTAAGCAAAATATGCCGTGTTTTGGTAAGAAGCGTTTTGCTGCTGCGTTAAACGCTTAATTTAACTACTTGTTTTAGTGCCTTATTTTGAGGCTAGGCTTTGCATTAACCAGTTTCGCCAACTGATTATTTTTTAGCAGTCAAACCCTTCAACATTTCACGCTCTTCGCTTGTTAAAGCGCTTAATGGCTTCTCTTTTAAGGTATCCAGCATACTACCTTCACGCTTTTGCTGTGTCGCCTCCATTAATTGGGTACAAGCACCCGCAAATTCAAGCTTAAAGTCTAAACTTTCATCTAATAGTTGCAGCTCACGCTGCAGCTCGCGCAATAATCGCGGCTCTACTTGTGGCTCTATGGTGTGCAATAATGCGGCTGGTTTAGATTGTGGTTGTTGCAGTGCCGCATTCACAACTGCTTTCAGCAAAATATCCTGCTCACTAAATCCCAATCCAAAATTAAGATGCTCAGGCTTGGCCAAACTAGGCTGCATCATCAACATCAATATAAAGCGCTTTTCAATCGACAAGGGCGCACGCGATTGTTTTTGCGTGGCTTTGGCTGGCGCTTTATTGGGGGCAGGCAGCTTTAACAAACTTTGCATTTCTGCATCCGTCACATCCGCCATCTCTGCCACACGCTTACGCAATAATAGAGAAAATCTTGGCGCAACAATTTGTCGCAAAATCGGCTCGGCTTCGTTTAAAAATTTCACTTTATCTTCTTGCGAATTAAGCGAATTTTGCTCACTTAGATGCTGGATAATATACTGCGAGAGCGGCAGGGCATTTTGCATTTCCAGTTCAAACTTTTCTTTGCCAAATTCGCGCACATAACTATCGGGGTCATGTTCTTTGGGTAGAAATAAAAAGCGCAATTTTAAGCCATCGGTTAAAGCAGGCAGCGCATTCATAGCGGCGCGCCAGGCAGCATTGCGGCCTGCATTGTCGCCATCAAAGCAAAATACAATTTCATCGGTTTGGCGCATTAATTTGGTGATATGAAACGGCGTAGTGGCCGTGCCCAAAGCGGCTACCGCATATTCAATACCGTATTGCGCCAGCGCCACCACATCCATATAGCCTTCAACCACTAACACACGCCCCGCGTCGCGAATCGCGCGCCTTGCAACAAACAATCCATATAACTCATGACCTTTTTGAAATAAGGGCGTTTCAGGAGAGTTGTAATATTTAGGCGTATCTTCAGGATTAATGACCCGTCCACCAAAACCAATTACTTGGCCTTTTTGATCATGAATGGGAAACATAATACGGTCACGAAAGCGGTCATAGCGACGGCCTTGCTCGTTCTCAACTACCAAGCCCGCAGTTTGCAAGGCTTCATTTTCGTAATTCGAAAATACTTCTTGTAAATTCTGCCAACCCGCAGGGGCGTAACCAATTTGGAATTTAGCGGCAATTACGCCACTTAAGCCACGCCCTTTTAAGTATTCAATTGCACGCGGACTTTCTTTTAGCTGGGTTTTGTAATAATTGGCAGCCTGTTGCAAGGTTTCTTGCAAGCCTAGCTTGATCGTTTTGTTTTGAGCATCCGCCTCTCGCGAAGCGGGTGTTGAATCCTGCTGCGGCACAATCATGCCTACATTTTTGGCCAAATCGTGAATGGCTTCTACAAAACTTAAACCTGCATACTCCATCAAAAAACCAATGGCCGTGCCATGCGCGCCGCAACCAAAACAATGATAAAACTGCTTGGTGGGGCTAACGGTAAAACTAGGTGACTTTTCATTATGAAACGGACAGCAGGCAGAGTAATTGGCACCCGCTTTTTTAAGTGGTACGCTTTTATCAATCACATCAACGATATCGACGCGATTGAGTAGATCTTGAATAAAACTGTCAGGAATCAAAGTGTATATGCGCCATTTATAGTAATTGCTGCCAAAATTTGAAGGTGCTCAATTGAAGGTGCTTAAGTTGATGATTTTAGCTTAATTTAGAAAACAAAAAAGGAGCTTACGCTCCTTTAGTTTTACAACTTGTTTTACACCTAACTTAAACGCGATTTAATCAAACCAGAAACTTTTCCCATATCGGCCACACCAGCGACCAAAGGCCTTACCAAACCAACGATTTTACCCATATCTTTAGCACTAGTGGCACCTGAATCGGCAATCACTTGCGTGATAATCTGATTTAACTCATCATCACTGAGCTGTTTTGGCATGTAAGTTTGTAATACGCTGACTTCAAACTTCTCAATATCGGCTAAATCCGTTCTGTTGGCAGATTCAAATGCAGAGATTGAATCGCGACGTTGTTTAAGCATTTTTTCAATGACAGTAATTACATCAGCATCGCTTAATTCAATACGCTCATCAACTTCGCGCTGTTTAATTGCAGACTGCAATAAGCGAATTGCACCTAAACGCACGCTATCTTTAGCGCGCATAGCGGTTTTCATGTCTTCTGAAATCTGGGCTTTTAAGGTCATGGAGGCTAACTTACCAATTACTTGCTAAAGTATTGTGCAAAGTTTTTTTGGTAATCGGTAATATTGCTGGTAAGCGCTTGTGCGTATTGATTTACAAAATACTCAATTGCAGCGGCTTTTTCAGCTTCTAGCGCCTCAGCAGTACCGCATTGTGAAGCGACCAAAAAAGCCGTAAAGCGTGCATTGGCATACAAAAAACCTGCACTTGCAGTAGCTAAATCTTTTTGTTGCGCTTGCTCGTTGGCTAGCGCAATAAATCGATCGGCAATATGCAAAAATGCAGGTACTTCGTTTGCTGTATTACTAGCGGCTTGATTGTCCGCTACGTTTGTCTCAGCCACTTTATTCAATCGACCGAATAAAACTTAGTAAAGTTTTGCTGGCAATGTTTGATTGCGTAAACGACGATATTGACGTTTAACCGCTGCAGCCGCTTTACGTTTACGTTCCCAAGTTGGTTTTTCGTAAAATTCGCGTGCGCGAAGGTCGTTTAACAAACCTGTTTTTTCAATTAGGCGTTTAAAACGGCGTAATGCAACGTCAAACGGCTCATTTTCTTTTACACGTACACTAGACATTCGTTCTCTCTTATCGGCAATTGCTTTAAAATAACACTTGAGAATCTATTTGAAACTCAAGAAAAGTCCACTATTTTAATCGTATAATTGTTTTTGTTCAATGATTTTGTGCATTTACCTGACAAATGATGCCACTTATTTGAAAACATCACACTTTTTCTACACCCATATCTTAGGAATAATCATTTGTTGGTTTTAGGTTTTGAATCATCTTGCGACGAAACAGGCGTTGCTCTATACGATACTCAGCACGGTTTGTTAGCGCATGCACTGCACTCACAAGTAGCCATGCATGCCGAGTTTGGCGGCGTAGTGCCAGAGCTCGCCTCACGTGATCACATTCAGCGCGCCTTACCACTGACTGAAGCTGTTTTAAAGCAAGCCAACAAAACACTAAGCGACATAGATGGCATTGCCTACACACAAGGCCCAGGTTTAGCGGGCGCCTTATTGGTTGGCACCAGCATCGCGCAATCGCTGGCTTTTGCCTTAAATGTGCCCAGCGTTGGCGTACACCATTTAGAAGGGCATTTGCTTGCGCCTTTGTTAGAGCAAAATCCGCCGCAATTTCCATTTGTGGCGCTGCTGGTTTCAGGCGGTCACAGCCAATTGATGCGTGTAGATGGCATTGGTGAATACCAATTATTGGGCGACACACTGGATGATGCGGCAGGTGAGGCTTTTGATAAAACCGCTAAATTATTAGGCTTGGGCTACCCTGGTGGGCCTGCATTAGCAAAGCTGGCCTCTACTGGTAAGCCAAGATTTACCTTGCCCAGACCGATGTTAAACAGTAAAGATTTGAATTTTAGCTTTAGCGGTTTAAAAACAGCGGTACTGACATTAGCCAATAACAATCAGCCGCTTGACGATAGGATTAAAGCCGACATTGCTTGGGAATTTCAAGAAGCAGTCACTGAAATTTTAACCACAAAATGCATGAGCGCCTTGCGCGAAACAGGTTTGGACAGCTTAGTGGTTTCTGGTGGCGTGGGTGCAAATACACGATTGCGTGAACGCTTAAATGCGGCGACCAAGCGTAAATTATGCAAGGTCAGCTATCCACGCTTAGAGTTTTGTACCGACAATGGCGCTATGATTGCGTTTGCGGGTGCGATGCGACTAGAAGCAATGCGATTAGCGCAACTTAAAGCTGGCACCACACAAAAAGATTACAGTGTTAGCGTAAAACCAAGATGGGATTTAGCTGAGCTGCAGACGCCTTAATTATGCAATTAATTAAGTGATTATTTCTTACCAAACCCTGCTTCTGTTCCTGCCAGTAATTTTTGAATATTACTTTTATGGCGCCAAATCAGCATCAGCGCAATCACCACCATCATGATGACATAATCTTTATACGGCAATAAAAGCCACGCGTATAAAGGTGATAAACCCGCCGCAACCAGTGCCGCCAATGAAGAGTAACGCGAAATGGCGAATACGATTGCCCATGTGATTAAAGCCGCAAAACCCAGCATTAAAGAAATGGCCAGCATAATTCCCAGCGCCGTTGCCACACCCTTGCCACCTTTAAAACGATGGAAAATGGGGAATAAATGCCCAAAAAACACCGCCAAGCCCACCGCCGCCACAACCCACATTAACATGCCCGATTGCAAGGCCAGCCAAACTGGCAACCATCCTTTAAATGCATCGCCTAGCAACGTTAATATGGCTGGCAGTTTTTTGCCGCTACGTGCCACGTTGGTTGCGCCAATATTGCCACTACCCACCGTGCGCGGATCTGGCAGGCCAAATAATTTGCTTACAATAATGCCAAACGAAATAGAGCCAATTAAATAGGCAGCAACAATCCAAACAATGGGCACTAGGGTAACGGGTATAAAACCTAACTCGCTCATAAAACCTTTCA
>JAZKDM010000118.1:0-1980 GCA_040387535.1 Pseudomonadota bacterium
ACATGGCATCCACCAAAACACTGTCGCTTAGCGTTAAATCGCCCAAACCTAAATCAGCATATGGCGTGCCTTTTTCGCGCAATAAATCACGCGGCGCTATGCCCATTTGCGTGATGAGTTCAATCAATTTTTCGCGACTTGGCGGCGTTTTTAAATACTCAATCACCTCTGGCTCTACACCGCTGGCGCGTATCATCGCCAAAGTATTACGCGAAGTGCCACAGGACGGATTGTGGTAAATAGTCACATCACTCATACTTTTCTCACAAAAAACAACATTAATAATAGCGCAATTAATTGCGCGCTGATAAAACCAACAATATCAGTTGGGGCGATTCCTACAAATGTGTTTGTCAAGCTTCTAGCCACTGTTACAGCAGGGTTTGCAAAGAAGGTAGAAGAGGTAAACCAGTAGCCTGCTGTCACTGTTAGCGCCACTAACATGGGTAACTTTTCTTTATTCGTTTTAATGCCAACATGAATCACAGCCAACAGAACAGCAGTTGAAATTAGTTCGCTCACCCAAATGCTTAAACCACTTCTTGCCTTACTTGAGTACTGAATAATCGGCAAAGCAAATAGCAGATGCGTTAACCACACACCGCTAACAGCACCAGCTAATTGTGCACAGCTAAATGCGATTAAAGTTTTAGCTTGAATAAAACCAGCTCGCCATGCATATAAGCTAACTAAGGGGTTAAAATGTGCGCCCGAAATTGGCACTAACAATGTAATCAACACATACAAGCCACACCCAGTAGCAATGCTATTAGCCAGCAAAGCCACTGCGGAATTATCTGGGCTAAGTTGCACGCCCATTACACCTGAGCCTGTCACCACCATAAGCAGCAAAGCAGTGCCTATATATTCTGATGCGAGTTCACCCAATATTTTATGTGTGGCCATTGCTAAATATCAAAAAATAAATGAATGCAGATATTAACATGCAATTTTGTTAACTTTTAATGATGCGATTTGGCCTCTTGTCATGTAACATAATTGTCATAATTAAAATGACGTTTTTGGGAGATCAAGATATGGCTAATGGAATATTCAGCAGGCTGATGGCATCCATTTCACCGCGTAGCGACAATTATTTTAAGCAATTTAACAGCTTGGCTGATTGCGCTGTACAAGGCTCTAAAGTACTGGCAATGATGACGGCTGTGAATGATGCCAACAATTTTGATGCACACTTTAAAGAGATTTGCCGCATTGAAAGCGAAGCGGATGAATACACCAAAGATATTCTTTTAAGCTTACACAAAACCTTTATTACCCCGTTTGATCGCCGCGAAATTCGTGAATTGGCAATGGCCTTAGATGACATTATCGACTACATGGAAAATATTCCGCAAAGCGCGAGCATTTATGGGCACAGTAATTTCACGCCAGAAATGGTGGCGCTAGGGCAAATTTTACTGCGCGCCTCAGAAAAGGTACGTGAAGCCGTTAATATGCTTTCTGATATGAAAAATGCGGAAAAAATTCTGCGCACTTGTGAAGAAATTAACAGCATTGAAGGTGAAGCCGATCATGTGATGCGTGCAGGCATGCGCCGCTTATTTGCAGAAGAAACCGACGCACGTACGCTGATTCGCTCAAGAGAGCTTTACGATATGTTTGAAGAGGCAGTTGATAGCTGCCAAGACGTAGCGGATGTGATTCATGGTGTGGTGCTGGAACGCATATGATTGAGCACGCGATGATTGTCATGGCGCTGCTGGTGTTTGTGGCGCTTATTTTTGACTTTATGAACGGCTTTCATGATGCGGCAAATTCAATCGCGCTAATGGTTTCAACGCGATTATTAACACCGCAGGCTGCCGTTATTTGGGCAGCTTTTTTTAATTTAATTGCATTTTTGTTTTTTGGCTTGCATGTCGCCAATACCGTGGGCTCTGGCATTATTAATAAAGAAGTCATTGATAATGCGGTGATATTCGGCGCACTTGGCGGTGCTATTTCATGGAATTTAAT
>JAZKDM010000119.1:0-8534 GCA_040387535.1 Pseudomonadota bacterium
TATGTAAATTTATATAGGTGTAAAAAAAGTGCACTTAAAAAGTGCACTTAAAAACCGGTTTATTACAACACGCAACAGATTAGTGCATACCGCTTTAGCTTATGCAAAGTACTTAATATGCCGCTCTCTAACTATTGCCAGCCGTTGCCAACATTAAAAATTCACACACAAAGCAGTTGTTGCTGTCAGGCTGTCACGACTCGCCCTATTGTTTTCAACAAAATATTTATCTTCGCCTTCATACTTTCTAAGCTCTGTTTTGAGGGTGATGTCTTTGGATAATTTTAAGTCCATATTGGCCGAATAACTTGTCATTCCGAATCCGTCAGTTGTGCCTGCGTCCACAATCACCGCATCTTTATCACGATAGTATTCAGCCCTCACAGCGAAACTCAGCCTATCCGAGTGGGTGTATTTGGCAACAACTATTGGCGTAAACCAAACATTGTATTTATGGCTACCCCTTTCATTTTGCTCAGCGCCAATGTCAAATCCTGTGATTAAACTTAAATAGTCGTTAAGCTGATACTGACCATAAAAATGATGGAAATAGCGCATTTTTCGATGGCGGTCTGATTTATCGTTACCCACAAAAGAGCTACTATTTAACGTGATATTTGCGTTGGGTTTATAAGTAAGCTGATGCCCAAGCGACGGTGTTGTATTGCCTTCTGGACGCTGAATACGCTGCCAGCCATTCAGCAATAATCCACTTGCATACCATTTACCATCTTCCGAAGTGTAAGAGAGGCGTGCCCCTGTTTCAAAATACGGTGAATTATCGGCCAGAATACTTCTGGTCACTGTCCAATTTTCAGTGCCGATTGCACTTTCAAAACCAATGTGTGAGGGCATAACACCCACATCAAGCCATACATCGTAACTATCTAGCAGCTTAACTCCTATGTTTGCTTCAAATAGGTTTTGAAAAGCGCTTGGCTCAGCTGCATAGTTAGCTCTCATGTAAGAGCCTGAACCCAGCGCAAGATTAGCTCTTAATTGATTGGTTTTGAACGCCACTTTGGCCATTGCCAAGTTGATGCTCGGTTTTTCGGTTTGATTATGGCTGTAAGTAAAAATTGGGCGCCTATTGACACTGCTTTCATTAAAGTCGTGAAGATAATAAGTCTCTAAATACCCACTAAATTGTAGATGATCACTGCCTTTTGGCGCCTCCTCGTTTGCATATGAATCTACCGTCACTAATCCTAAAGTTAAGCATAGCCAGCGACTTTCACTAGCCAGCTTACTGACCCAATTGCCTGCACATTTCACGATGCAACCTTTTGTCGTTATTTAAATATGTACTCTTGAGCCAAGCTCTATAACGCTGTTACTTGGGATATTAAAATAATCAACCACACTACCTGCGTTGCGAGACATCGTGCTGAACAAATTATCCCGCCACTTAGCCATTGCACCGCCATGCCCAGAAATAATTGTTTCTCTGCTTACAAAATAAGACGTTGTGAAAGGATCAAATGAGAAACCCTCAATTTCACACTCTGACAGTGCTTTTGGAATATCGGGTGTTTGGATAAACCCGTAGTTCACCGTCAGTTGCCAAAAGCCTTCACCTAATGACTTCACTACATAAGATTGCTGCAACGGAACAGTTGGCGTATCAGTAAACGCAACGGTAACAATCAGGTTAAATTGATGTAGAACCTGATTATGTTTTAAATTATGTAACAAGGCCTGAGGAACTGTCTCAGAATTTGAGTTCAAGTAAACCGCCGTACGCTCTACTCTGGGAATATGGCTGTTAGCAAGTGTGTTGATAAACTGATGCATCTTGGGGTCATCTTCGTGAATTTTGCCCAGCAATGTCTGCCTGCCTTGTCTCCATGTCCACATTACAATCACCAAAATAATAGCAAGCGCAACTGGGAACCAGCCACCTTTAAAGAATTTCACTGAACAGGATGCCAACAACATTATATCCAACACAACAAACATACTCGTAGCACTCAGCGCTATCCAAAGTGGGTATTTCCAAATATTGCGTACTACAAAAAATGTAAGGATTGTTGTAATCAGCATGGTACCTGTAACAGCAATACCATAAGCTGCCGCAATAGCAGACGAGTTTTTAAAGGCGATTACGGTCAGTATCACTGCTACCAATAACGCCCAATTAATCGCAGGAATATAGATCTGCCCAGACTCACGTGCTGAAGTATGAAATATGCGCATGCGTGGCAAAAAGCCTAACTGTATCGCTTGCCTTGTAATGGAATACGCGCCTGAAATAACGGCTTGAGAGGCAATAATGGTAGCCAGCGTAGATAAAATAACGGCAGGGATTAAAAGATCCGGTGGGAAAGCAAGGTAAAACGGATTGCTGACTGCCTCAGGATGCGCTAACAATAAGGCGCCTTGACCAAAGTAGTTCAGTGCTAAACCAGGCAATACTAAAGATGTCCATGCAATTCTGATGGCTGGACGCCCAAAGTGACCCATGTCCGCATACAGTGCCTCAGCACCAGTAATCGCAAGCACCACTGCACCTACCGCCAGAAAAACACCAGCCCCTCTATCCGCATAAAATTGCAGCGCATTGGCAGGATTTAATGCCTGCAGAATCACTGGGTTTTGTATGATATGCCATGTGCCAACTGCGCCTAATGTTAAAAACCACAAGACAATAATGGGACCAAACAACTTACCCACTTGCGCAGTACCTTTTTTCTGAAAGATAAATAGCCCAATTAAAATGGCAATAGAAATTGGTAGCACATAGGCCGTCAGTTTGGGCGTAATCAGTGATAGCCCCTCAACTGCCGATAACACTGAAATAGCGGGCGTTAGGATGCTATCCCCATAAAAAAGTGCGGCGCCAAAGACACCTAGCCCAAGTAAGATGGTTTTGGTGCGATGATTACTGACCGCCGATGCGGCTAGTGCCAGCAAAGCCATGATTCCACCTTCGCCTTTATTATCCGCTCTTAACACTAGAAGCACATATTTGAGAGAAACAACAAACATCAGCGCCCAAAAAATGGCGGATACAGCGCCGATGATATTGGTTTGTGTTAGTGCAATGCCTGTGGATTCGGCAAAGATTTCTTTGATTGTGTAAAGTGGGCTAGTACCGATATCGCCATATACAACGCCGATAGCGCCCAAGGTAAGTGCTGCTAAACCTTTTGCTGAATGACTCATGATTGACCCTCAATTAAGATTGAGGGTCATTTCATCATCCTCGATATATCAATCACATAAACAAACCAAACAATTTAACTAATTGCTAATCGATAACCTATACCCGCCTCAGTCAATATGTATCTTGGTGTTGCCGGATTATCTTCAAGCTTTGCTCTTAGCCTACCCATATGTATACGCAAATAATGTATGTCATCCACATATTCGCTGCCCCATACGTTTGTCAGCAATTGGCGGTGTGTAAAAGCTTTGCCTGGCTTTTGAACCAGTTCAAATAGTAATTTAAACTCTATGGGTGTTAGATGAAGTGCAGCATTATCGAGTTTGACTAATTGATTGGCCAAATCAATTTCAAGTGCATCAACCTTGTAAACATCATCTCTTAGGCTCATTTTGGTGGTGCGTTTTAAACTAACGCGAATACGCGCTAACAACTCTTTAATTCCAAATGGTTTGGCTAGATAATCATCCGCACCCAAATCAAAACATCTTACTTTTTCTTGCTCTGATTGTTTAGCCGATAACACGATTATGGGCAAATCTGAGTAAGCACGTATGCTAGTGATAAACTCTGCCCCATCACCATCCGGTAGATTCAAATCTAAAATGGTCAGTTGTGGTTTGTGTTGCAAAAAGTATTCTTTAGCTTCATCTAGCTTGCTAACACTTACCGAAACATAACCATTAAGCTGTAAGCTTGACTGCAAAAACTGTTTAATTTCGGCATCATCCTCAACAATTAAGATATAGGGTTTATCTGTCATGATGCAGATCTATCACAGGTTTAGCAAAACGTAAGCTGACTACAGCCCCGCTATTTGCGCCCTTTTCAAAAGTTAACTCTGCGTGGTGTAATTTAGCTACCGCCTCCACAATCGACAAACCTAATCCAAACCCCTTGTTGTGACTGGACTCAAATTTTTTAATTTGGCTTGAATCAAACCCCTCTATAAAACCTTGACCATCGTCAGACACTTGAATGTATATTTTTCCATCGACGGCCTCACCGACTGCTACTCCAATTGGGGCAAGTGGGTGATGATTATCAATATTTGCTTGTTTAGCATTTTCAATCAGATTAGTGAGCGCCAGTATGATCAGATCATGATTTGCACTAATCAGTAAATCTGCTTGATTAACGTTAATTGAGAGCCTTGGAGAATTGGTTTGGTTTTTATAAAGGTCCGCAAGAACCCCCACAATCTCTTCTGGAGATTGCAAGCTCATGGAAATAGTATCTTTTGAAATGGACTCTAAGCGAATGAGTGACAGGATATTTTCTGTGGTGATGGCTAAATGTTTTGCCTGTGAAGAAATGATTGTCGTAAGACGTTGCATCTCTTCACCACTCACTGTAATTTCTGATTGATTAAGCGTGGTAGCTGCACCCAATATCGACGTTAAAGGTGTGCGCATATCATGCGCAATTGATGCCAACAAGGCGCCTCTGATGGCTTCTTCATGTGCTAGATTTTCTGCTGTTAACGCTCTTTGTTTTTGTATTTGATGTCGGTAAGCAAGGGCAATTTGGTCCGTCAATAGTTTAATCGCGTTTAGAGTTTCTTCACTCTCCAAATCGCTCACTTGCGAGACAAATACCACGGGTTCACCGCTAAGCAAGTAATTAACATCAGGCAAGCGATTAAAGGGAATAACCCAAAAATCGGATTGGGGCCAGTTGCCAGTATGTGGCCCTATAGGTTTGCCATTTGCATTTGCCCACACAACGGCTTCTTGCTCTTGTTTAGTGAGTTGATGGTGGCTAGATTGAGCGATTTGACGATTAATGATTGATACAGGCTTTTTAAACCCCTTTTGTAGCAATTCCGCGCAATTGTTTAGCATCACTTGCACATCTTCTGCATAAGCCAATATTTCGGCCAATTTTCGTGATAACTCAGCCCTTTGATACGCCTGTTCTGATTGAAAAGATTTTTTCTTAAGCTGTTTAACCAGCGAAGAAATTAAAAGTGAAACAATTAGAAAGCTAAGCAGACTGGTCCATGATGCCACATGGCTTACTTGGAAAGTGAAGCGTGGCTCCACAAAAAAATAATTGATGCAAAGAAAACTTAAAAATGCAACGCTAACGGATAACAAAGCAGTTGAGTAATAAGCAAACCCAACCACCAACAACAGGTAGAGCATTGAAATACCTGTTAACCCAAAACTATCAAACCAGCGATAACCAGTGATTGTAATAACCGCCATCATGATGATTAACAAAAAGTACTTCATACCCGCATTAATGTTTGGCTTTAATTGATTATTTTTAAATGGATGATGCGGCATCACTTAACATGGCATGAAATGCTACTCAATATTTTGAATCTGCTCGCGCATTTGCTCAATCAGCACTTTAAGTTCCATTGAAATCTGGCTGGTTTCTACTGCTACTGATTTTGAGCCTAATGTATTCGCCTCGCGATTCATTTCTTGCATTAAAAAATCCAAACGCTTACCCACCGCGCCGCCTGCATGCAAAATGCGTTTTACTTCAGAAATATGTGAATCCAGCCGCGATAATTCTTCGTCTACATCAATGCGTTGCGCATACAACACCATTTCTTGGCGAATGCGGTCATCGTCGTGGCTATTGGTTGCTTCAAACAATTTAGCGCTTAATTTTGCCTGATATTGCGCAACCAGATTGGGCATCATAGGCTTTACTCTGGTCACATGTTGCTCAATTTGTTGCAATCTATCCAAAATTACCGCTTTTAGTTTTTCGCCCTCACGCGCACGCGCATCAATTAAATGCTGCAAAACCTGATTCAATACTTGCTTGAAATCCGCTTCCAGCGCGTCAGTATCTAGCGCTTCAGACATCATCACGCCTGGCATACGCAAAATATCCAGCATATTCACAGGCTGCGTATGTGGGAAGTATTGTGCGGCGGTTTTTGCGCTTTCGGCTATTTGTTGCAAAACGGTGTGATTAAGCTGCGGCACACTATCCATGCCTGCTTCGCGCATCATACTCATGCGAATATCCACTTTGCCGCGGCCTAGTTTGGCCTGAATTAATTCGCGTGCTGTGGCTTCAAATACGCGTAAATTGTCATCTAATTTAAGCTGCAACTCTAAATAGCGGTGATTAACCGAGCGGCATTCAACCATCAAAACACCTTGTTTGGTGTTGTATTCTTGCGATGCGTAGCCTGTCATGCTTAATATCATGGTTGCACTCTTCTGTTTATTTGTTAAAGTAATTTGTGATAATTGTATCAAACCCCTATGATTTAACGTATTTTTTATGCGAGAATGCCATTATTAATTGATTGAAGATTCAAACTCTTATTAACAAAATTAGGTTTATCGCACGCGACAATTGACGCTACAACGATACTAAATGGCCACACTTAAAAACCAATCTTTGCCTGTTGGCTATATTCTGCAAGACTACATCATCACACGTGTATTAAGCACGGGTGGTTTTAGTTTTGTTTATCTTGCGCAAGACATGAACAAGAATATTGTTGCCATTAAAGAATATATGCCCACTGGCTTGGCCTTGCGTGAAGACGGCGCTACTGTGTTACTGGGTTCTGACGACGATGCCGCCACCTTTAAACACGGCCTAAAATGTTTTTTTGAAGAAGGCCTAGCCCTAGCTAAAATTGACCACAAAAATATTGTGCGCGTGATTAATTTCTTTAGAGAAAACAACACGGTTTACATGGTGATGCAGTATGAGCGCGGCAAATCCTTGCAAGATTTCATTCTGTCGCAACCCGAACCTGTAAACGAAAAATTTGTGCGCCGCGTGTTTGGCGAGTTGCTTCATGGCTTGCGTGAAGTGCATACGCAAAAATTACTGCATCTAGATATTAAGCCCGCCAACATTTATATTCGGCTAGATGGCTCACCCGTGCTGCTGGATTTTGGCTCTGCGCGCCAAACATTAACGCAAACTCAATCTAAATTATCACCCAGCTACACCCCAGGCTTTGCACCGCCAGAGCAATACTTTGAGCGCAAACAATTAGGCCCTTGGAGCGACATTTACAGCGTAGGTGCCAGCATGTATTCCTGTTTGGTCAGATCTGCCCCCATGGCGGCAAACCAGCGCGTTAAAAATGATTTTTTAGCGCCTGCCACCAAAGTGGGTAAAGGTATTTATACGCAAGAGTTGCTACAAATTATTGATAATTGCCTCAAACTCAATTACTTAGAACGACCACAAAGCGTGTTCTCTTTGCAAAAAACCTTATTTGAAATCGTACCGCCGCTTGAGGTAAAAAAACCCAGTTTGGCCAGAAAAATCAAAGACGTTTTAAATAAACCGCTTTAAGATATTATTGCCATATTAATCACATAAAAACATTGAATAATAGCCGCTTAAATGAAATTTTCTATCTACCAAAATAGCCGCCAAGGGCCCAGAAGCTACAACCAAGATCGCTTAGCCTATTCTTACAGCAAAGATGCTTTGTTGTTGGTGTTGGCAGATGGCATGGGTGGTCATCGCAATGGCGAAGTGGCGGCGCAATTGGCCGTTAAAACCTTAACAGATGCATTTCAGCGCCTAGCTGTGCCTTTTTTAAGTAGCCCAGCCAAATTTCTAATCGATCATATTCAACAAGTGCACGATATGATTGATAACGTGACACAACGGGATGAGCTAATCGAATCGCCACGCACAACAATCGTGGTGGCGATTATTCAGCGCGGTTTTTTGTATTGTGCGCATGTGGGCGATTCTAGGCTGTATCACTTTCGCGATGGTCATTTGCTGTTTCGTACAGAAGATCATTCAGTGGTGCAATCGCTGTACAAAAAAGGCATGATTAGCAAAGAGGAAATGGCTACGCATCCTTACAAAAATAAGGTTTACAACTGCTTAGGCGGCGAAACACCGCCACAAATCGATTTGTCGGACCGCTTTGAGCTACTTGAAGGTGACACCATTTTATTGTGCACCGATGGCGTTTGGGGCGTGCTGAGCGATCAGCAAATTAAAGAAATTATTCAGCACCACGCGGTGATTGCGGATGCCACTAATAAACTGATGGATAGTGCCGAATTTGCCAGCGACGAGCGCGGTGATAATATGAGCGCGATTGGCCTGCAATGGGGTGATAGGCAACAAAGTAATACCACCGTTTCTACCCAGTTAATGCCTTTGGGCGAAACTACCACTATTATGAACACGGTTCAGCAACAAAATAGCGACGATATCGATTTAAATGATTTGTCGGATGATGACATTGAAAGCACTATTGCCGAAATTCAAAACGCGCTAAATAAAACGCAACAAAAACCAAAAATCTAGCCCCAAAGCCCAGTTAAGTTTTTTAATCTAAGCTAATTTTTTTTAATCTAGGTTAAGTTTCTTAATCTTAATAATGCATGGCTTATAATAGCCG
>JAZKDM010000119.1:8634-14240 GCA_040387535.1 Pseudomonadota bacterium
AATAATGCATGGCTTATAATAGCCGTTTATTTCATGCAGATTAAGCACTTACTATGCAAACAACCGCTACTACTCAAACCAATAGCCGCCCAAGCCAACGCAGCAACAATCAATTGCGCAGCGTTGAAATCATCCGCCATTACACCAAACATGCTGAAGGCTCTGTGCTGGTTAAATTTGGTGATACGCATGTGCTTTGCACCGCCAGTGTGGAAGAAAAAGTACCTGGCTTTTTAAAAGGCAAAAATCAAGGCTGGGTAACGGCAGAATACGGCATGTTGCCACGCAGCACGGGTAGCCGCATGGATAGAGAAGCCGCCAAAGGCAAACAATCTGGCCGCACCCAAGAAATTCAACGCTTAATTGGCCGCAGCTTGCGCGCCATTATTGACCTTGAAAAACTGGGCGAACGCAGCGTGCATATCGATTGCGATGTGATTCAAGCTGATGGCGGAACGCGTACAGCTAGCATTACAGGTGCTTATGTAGCCTTGCATGATGCGATTTCTACTTTATTAAAATCAGGCAAAATTACAGAAAACCCACTTAAACAAGCGGTTGCGGCGATTTCGGTTGGTGTTTATAAAGGCACCCCAGTATTGGATTTAGATTATATCGAAGACTCCGACTGCGATACTGATATGAACGTAGTGATGACGGCGGATGGTGGCTTTGTAGAGATTCAAGGCACAGCTGAAGGCGAACCGTTTGCGCGCGAAGCCATGAATGCCATGCTGGATTTAGCCTCTAGCGGCATTAGCGATTTATTAGCTAAACAAAAAGCCGTATTAAGCCAATAAATACTAGGTGTTTAATAAGCTATGTTTAAGCAATTAGTCATTGCCACAGGCAACAAAGGCAAGCTTGCCGAAATTCAGGCTTTGCTACAACCGCTTGATATTGAAGTATTGCCGCAATCGGCTTTTAGGGTGACAGAAGCGGCAGAGCCGCATTGCACTTTTATTGAAAACGCCCTAGCCAAAGCGCGCCATGCCAGCCTTGCCACCGGCTTGCCAGCATTAGCGGATGATTCGGGCTTATGTTTAGAAGCCTTGCAAGGCGCGCCAGGTGTGCATTCAGCCTATTTTGGCGGCGAGCCCAGAAGTGACGCCAACAATAACGCGCACTTGCTTAAAACCTTAAAGCAGCATGAAAACCGTTTCGCGCATTATTATTGCTGCTTGGTGCTGGTGCGCAAACATGACGACCCGCAACCGCTGATTGCCGAAGGTATTTGGAAAGGCTCTATTTTAAAAAAAGCGCGAGGTGATAATGGTTTTGGCTACGACCCATTATTTTTGGATGCTATTACAGGTAAATCGGCCGCCGAATTAACGCCAGAAATTAAAAATAAACTCAGTCATCGCGGTCATGCCTTGCGTAAAATATTGCAATTGATTCAACACTTAACTTATTGATATTAATCATGAAACCTTTACCAACTTGGCTTCGCGACGATAAAAGCATTGTTGCCTGCACCGAAAAAATCAAAGTGATGCAAGAGAACTTTGAAGAGATTCAACAAATGATGCAAGACGCATTTGAAGATGGCTTGCTGATGGAAGTGAATGAAGCGCAAATGCGCGAAACTTTAAATGCTATTGTGCAGAGCTTAGTTAACCCTTACAAATAGTTATATTTGTTAGCGCATGCTTAATCTATGCGCGCATATACTTTTCCCCACCACAAGCCTGCCGCCGCCTCACCTTTGTATTCAAGCAAGTAATAATAGGCTGTGTGTGTGCATACCTCAGTAAGTGCTTTATCGGCAATGGCGGCTTTTTCTAAATAGTCCAAACCTGCATCGTTTTTCTCACTTAATAAAATTTTGCCGTATTCAAACTCGGCTTTACTGTAATTTCCGCTAGATTTAGATAAAACCAAAGCCAATAACGGTTTTGCTTTATCGGCTGTTTCAAACTCAACACTTAACAGCGCCAACTCGTGTAAATCATTAATATTTAAGGTTTCTGGCGCGGTTTGCGATAAGCTTTGAATGCGTGCGCGACTAGAAATAGCGCGGTGATGATATTTTTGCCAGCCTGCTTTTTCATGTGCCCACCAATCCGCATCAAACTTCTTAATTGCTTCAGGCAATATATTCCCAATCAAAGCTTGCGCGGCTGATTGCGTTACAGGTGGTGGCAATACTGGCTTTTCGCCAGCCGCTAATACGCGGTCACTCAAGCATGGATGTGTATCGTGCAAATCCGATTGTACCCGCCAAGCAACTTGTAGTTTGGCAGGTGTTGCCCATACATCGTAATTGCTGGCAAATGCTTTTTGCATGCTGGCATACGGTTTAAATATGGGCTCAGCATGCTGATTGGCTTGTTTATACAAGGTTGACCAAAAATCCGTGTGTATCCAGTTACCCAATAAATCACCACGAATCAAACTGGCCGCGCTGGCTTTTGCGCCAACTAGCTCGGTTGCCGTTTTATCAGCGTCATATTCATCTTGGCGCGATAACACAAAAGTATAGGCATTAAAATACGGCGTAAAAGCGTCTATCGCCGCATAAATGCCCGCCTGAATAATGCCATCATCTTTGCTGTTTTCTAAATGTCGGCTGAGCTCACCAAAGGTAATGCGCTGACGATACACCCAAGCACCTAATTTTCCGTGGTTGCCCGCCACATGGCCATACTCATGCGCAATGGTTGAAATCATTTCTATCGGCGACATGCCCAGCATATACGGCAGCCCTAAAATTAGATGATTTTTATAGCCGCCAAACAAGCCCCAGCGTGGCATCTGCACGATTGCAGCATTAAACTCATTATTCAATATCACATGATGAAAAGGCGGACCCTTAAGTTTTTTGCGCATTTTCCCCAGCACTTTAAAAAGCTCTGGTGCATTTTTTGGGGTGAGTTCAAAACCTTTTGGGGCATCAAAACGGATAAAAAAAGCTTTAATGCTGACATATATGGCAGGAATAATAGCCACCGCTGAGCCAACTAAAAGGCCTAAGCCACTATTACCTGATTGCTGCCACTTATAAGCTAAATAGATTAAACCAATCACCAATGCAAATATGCATAACAAAACCAAATAGGCGCAGTTAGTCATTAAAAATACTTGCGACCGAAACCAAGCAGGGTTATTTTCTGATTTTGCTTCAAGCTGGCGAATTAAGCCTTCGTAAGTTTGAGTATCCATTTTATTTTTATAAATTAGTTAATCGTGGAATGCGAAATATTTATACTATTGTATGCTCAAAGTGCAGGCACTTTTTCAAACTTCATTAATATATTTGTATTAATACTAAGACTGTAAACAATGCTAAATTCTAGCTAATCCATTTCAGCGTAAAATAGGCCACTTATACCAATTTAAGCAAAACGACGCTTTATGATTCCCATTATTCCTATTAATGACTTTAAGCCCATCAACACTACTTCACCAGTTTTAGGTGATACAACCTTATCTGGCTTGACCAACCCGCCACCGTTATCGCTGTATATTCATATTCCGTGGTGCGTTAAAAAGTGTCCTTATTGCGATTTTAATTCGCATGAATCGCGCACTGACATCCCCGAAAAGCGCTATGTGGCGGCCTTAATTGCGGATTTAGAGCAATCTGTACCACGCGTTTATGGTCGCAAAATTAAAAGTGTGTTTTTTGGCGGCGGTACGCCCAGTTTGTTTTCGGCAGAATCTATTGACGAGATTTTAAGCGCGGTGCGTATGCTAACACCACTGGAATACGGCGCTGAAATTACCTTAGAGGCTAACCCAGGTACTGTAGAAATAGCGCGTTTTGCAGGCTATAAGCAGGCAGGCGTTAATCGCATTTCGTTAGGTATTCAAAGTTTCAATGCGGACTATCTCAAGGCGCTTGGCCGTATTCATGACGATAAACAGGCGCTTGCTGCGACAGAATTGGCGTTAAATACGTTTGAGCGTGTAAATTTGGATGTGATGTATGCGCTACCGAAGCAAAGTTTAGAGCATGCGCTACAAGATGCAAAACAAGCATTGGCGCTAAACCCAGACCATTTATCGTTTTATCATTTAACTTTAGAGCCCAACACACCGTTTCACCGTACGCCACCCAGCTTGCCTGATGACGATGTGAGTGCTGATATGCAAGAACAAATTGAGGCTTTATTAGCTGAGCATGGTTATGAGCATTATGAAACGTCTGCTTTTTGTAAACCTAAAAGTCAATCACGACATAACTTAAATTATTGGCAATTTGGCGATTATTTAGGCATTGGCGCAGGTGCGCATTCTAAGCTGAGCTATCACGATAAAATCACACGCGAAACGCGGCACAAGCATCCAAAAGCCTTTATGGAAAATGCAGAAAATGGCAATGCGGTTGATAACACTTGGGTAATTGAACGCGCCGATTTGGGTTTTGAATTTATGATGAACGCGCTGCGCTTAAGCGATGGCGTTGAAGTCAGTTTGTTTCAGCAGCGCACTGGGTTAAGTTTGCAGGCTATTCATAAAGGGCTAGCGGCGGCTTCTCAAAAAGGCTTAATCACCCAGGATTTAAAGCGCATTAAACCGACCGCATTAGGCCAGCGTTATTTAAACGATTTATTGGGTTTATTTTTAGAGTGAATGCTTTATTCAAGCTCTTTGCGCGCGTCTAACAAGCCTATCAGCAATAAGATTTCCTCTAGCACGCCATGACTAAAGCCTGCGCGCTCGCCATCACGATTATCGGTAATCAAGCTTTCTAAGTACACTCTGGCCAGTTCGCTTGGCCAAACTGCATCCAATTTTTCCATAATATGAGGAAAATCTTCTAAATGCTGCGAAACCACGATTGCCGCAGTGCTTTCATACCAAACAGGCGTCATCACATTAAAGGTGATGTGCATGCTTTTGGCGTATTTCTCAAACTCTTCTTTTGCGTTTTGTTTTCTAAATATCTCAAGCAAATACAACCAATGATTAATCGATACTTTTGGTTGCGCTTCAATGGTTAATTTTAAATGGGCGATGGCATCATTCGTACGATTAATGCTCATCAGCAATTTAGCTTCTTCTAAAGTGGAAGTCGCTTTTGCTTGCTCATCGCGCATTTCGGTATTTAAAAAGCCGTTAGCCGATGCGCTTTGTTCTTGCTCAACCACATATTGTGTGGATAATTCTTGCTCCGTATCTTGCCATTGGCCACCAAAATCCGTCAGCGTATCGTCCATTGCAGGCATGTTATTACTCATATCATCAAGCATGCGTTGGCGGCGTTTTCTAACAAAATAAGCCGCAATGCTCAGCAAAGCCATCAGGGCCAATAGCACCAATAAACCATATTTAAACCAATTAAATACTGGCTGATTGGGTGGTTTTGGTGCCTGTTGTGGAGCAATATCAGTCGCTGTGGTAGTTGAGGCGGCGGTTGGCGCTTGATTCAGGTTTTTAAATACTTTTTTAGCTGGCCCTGTATCCACAACCACTGGTATTTCTGCCGCCTTAACTTCTATCGCTACCGTAGCTGCAATAGTGCTGTTTGCCGAATCAACAGCCACATTGCTTGTATCGGGGCTTTTATCTGGGTTTGCATTTGGCGTTGCCATATTGGCAGGCAAACGCATGGTTTTCTCGAAAACTAATTTTAAATTATTAAATTTATCTTGTAGCTC
>JAZKDM010000120.1:0-1266 GCA_040387535.1 Pseudomonadota bacterium
ATGATTTTTGGCATTGGTACCGATATCGTAGAAGTCAGCCGCATTGAGGCTTCTATCACTCAGTTTGGCGATGATTTTGCCAAACGCATACTGGCGGAAAGTGAATTTTTTAGCTATCAACAATCGCAAATCAAACCACGTTTTTTAGCCAAGCGCTTTGCGGCAAAAGAGGCTTTTTCAAAAGCCTTAGGTACAGGTTTGCGCGCCCCCGCCACTTTTCAAAATATAGCCGTTTCTCACGATGATTTAGGTAAGCCAATATTGGTTTTGGCGGAAGAGTTACAAGCGCTTTTGGCCGCCAAAAATATCACTCAAACCCATATTAGTATCAGTGACGAGAGAAATCTGGCGGCTGCGTTTGTGATATTAGAACAATGACCGAAACACCAGATTTTGAGCGCCGCTTTGGTGGCGTGAGGCGCTTGTATGGCAACGCAGGTTTAGACAAGCTAAACGCTGCGCGCACTGTAGTGATTGGCATAGGTGGTGTAGGTAGCTGGGCGGCAGAGGCATTAGCGCGCAACGCTGTTGGCAATATCACCTTAATTGATTTAGATAATATTGCTGAAAGCAATGTGAATCGTCAATTGCATGCGGTGGACGGCGCGTTTGGAAAAGCCAAAGTAAGCGCTATGTGTGAGCGCATTTTAAGTATCAACCCCTTGTGTAAAGTGCATGAAATTGAAGATTTTGTTACGTCAGCAAATATTGCAACTCTGCTAAATTTTCAATGTGATGTAATTGTGGATTGCATTGATGATGCGCAGGCTAAAATTGCACTGGCAGATTTTTGCAAGCGCCAAAACATTGCGCTGATTATGGCAGGTAGCGCAGGCGGGCGCTTAGACCCCACACGCATTCAAGTAGCTGATTTAGCACATGTGACAGGTGACAGATTGCTATCTAAAGTGCGTAATCAATTGCGCCGTGACTATGCTTTCCCCAAAGCGCAAGGTTCAGACTTAAAGCATGCCAAAAAATCAGCCAAATTTGGTATTGATTGTGTGTATTCCGATGAACAAGCTATTAAGCCAGAGTCAGCTTGTGAAGTGGATTCTAACGCAATCACTGGATTAAATTGTGCAGGTTATGGCTCAAGCGTTTGTGTGACAGCGCCATTTGGGTTTACGGCAGCGCAATTGGCTATTCAAAAAATATTATTTTAATAATCGTTTCTTGAACCTCGTGACACAAATAGAGTCATTTGTTTGTGAACCAATTCTCATCATTTAAAGGTAATAAAAGTTATCTACCCACTAAGCCATG
>JAZKDM010000120.1:1366-2745 GCA_040387535.1 Pseudomonadota bacterium
CAAAAAGTGATTATTTGTGAGCCTGGCGAATATCGACTAGAGCAGGATTTGATTGCGCTCTGCAAAGAAACCAGTACGCAGTTAGTGATTCGTGATGACACGCATTTTATGTGTTCTAAAGCGGATTTTAAACATTGGGCTGCGGGTGGCAAGCAGCTGCGTATGGAGTTTTTTTACCGTGTGATGCGTAAAAAGTACGAAGTGCTGATGCAAGGAGCTGAGCCTGAAGGCGGCGCATGGAATTATGATGCAGAAAACCGTAAGACATTTGGTAAGGCGGGTCCTCAAAACGTACCTGTAGCGCCACAAGTGAGTGTTGATGCGATTACGCAAGAGGTGATTGATTTAGTTGAGCGGCAATTTCCACAACACCCAGGCTCGCTTGAGCATTTTATTTGGCCTGTAACACGTGAAGCGGCATTACAGTTTTTGGATGACTTCATTCAGCACAAACTGGCTGGCTTTGGTGACCATCAAGATGCGATGTGGCAAGCCGCTGATAAATCTCAAAGCCCTTATTTATGGCATTCCTTATTATCAACATCGCTCAATTTAAAATTATTAAATCCGCGCGAAGTAATTGCCGCCACCATAAAAGCTTACAAGAAAAATGCACTACCGCTGGCCAGTGTTGAAGGCTTTATCCGCCAAATTTTGGGTTGGCGTGAATTTATTCGTGGCGTGTATTGGCTGGATATGCCGCAAATGGCGCAAAGTAATCATTACAATCATCAACGCGTACTGCCTAGCTGGTATTGGACAGGCGATACGCAGATGAACTGTATGCGCCAAACGGTGAATGACACTTTTGCTTATGGTTACGCGCATCATATTCAGCGCTTAATGGTGACGGGTATGTTCGGCATTTTGGCTGAGTTGAATCCGCGTGAAGTGGAAGCTTGGTATTTGGCGGTGTATGTGGATGCGGTAGAGTGGGTTGAGTTGCCTAACGTGGCAGGCATGGCTTTATATGCCAATGGTGGGCGCTTTACCAGCAAGCCATATGTGGCAAGTGGCGCTTATATTAAGCGCATGAGTAATTATTGTAGCAACTGCAAATACAAACCAGAGCTTAAAACTGGGCCACAAGCCTGCCCAACGACTACTTTATATTGGCATTTTTTAATCAAGCATTACGATACTTTCGCGCGAAATCCACGCACCGCTTTAATGGCTAAAAATGTGGATAGATTTAGCCAAGCAGAAGTTGAGGCCATTCAAATGCATGCCACGTATTTGTTAACGCATCTCGATAAGCTCTAAAAACCCTGACTTTAGGGATATTTCACAAAAATGTCATAATTAAGCAGGAAATTTGTCATAAGATAATCACCTATGATAATGACTGCCCCAAAACTGCTAGACCGCGATTTAAGTAT
>JAZKDM010000121.1:0-8038 GCA_040387535.1 Pseudomonadota bacterium
CCTATGGATTGAATAGCAGAATGAACAAGTTTAGGGCCTTTATAGATTAAACCGCTGTAAATTTGCACCAAGCTGGCGCCAGCTGCAATTTTTTCAACAGCATCGGCACCGCTTAAAATTCCGCCAACTCCTATGATCGGTAGCGCACCTTGTAACTGCTTTGAAAGTTGCTGAATCACTATGGTAGATTGATTGCGCACTGGGGCGCCAGATAAGCCACCGGCTTCTTCACTATGAGGCATGCCTTTTACCGCATCGCGATTCAAGGTAGTGTTGGTCGCAATCACCCCATCTATTTGATGTTGCATTAACAAATCGGCAATTTCTATAATTTGATCTGGCGTTAAATCTGGCGCGATTTTTAATGTAATGGGCACATATTTGCCGTGTTGCTGCGCCAATTTTGTTTGTTCTAGCTTTAAGCTGGCTAGCAAGCTGGATAATGCCTCTTTCTCTTGTAAGGCACGCAGATTTTTAGTGTTAGGTGAGGAAATATTCACCGTGATATAGCTAGCATGCGCATAGACTTTACGCATGCAAATTAAATAATCATCACCTGCGCTTTCCATCGGCGTGTCAAAGTTTTTGCCAATATTAATACCAAGCACACCTTTATATTGCGCTGCTTTTACATTATCAATGAGATTATCCACACCCAAATTATTAAAGCCAAAGCGGTTAATAATGCCTTGCGCATCTTTCACTCTAAATAAGCGTGGCTTGGGGTTTCCAGGTTGCGCGCGTGGCGTAACAGTGCCTACCTCAATAAAGCCAAAACCTAGTTTGCTCATGCCATCAATCACAGCGCCGTTTTTATCCAAGCCTGCCGCTAAGCCCACCGCATTAGGAAAAGTAATGCCCATAACTTGGCGCGGCACACAAACTGGGGGCTTTGGATACACACTTAAAGCACCCAACTTTTCGGCCCATTTCAAGCTTTTAAGCGTGATGTCATGCGCTGTTTCGGCATCTAGTTGAAATAAAAGGGGTTTTGCTAATTGGTAATAGTTCATGATGCTATCTTAAGCGAGTTAGTGTAGTTTGAAGCTTATTGAATGCGCACAGTATACATAGCCGCACAAGTCTTGCATTTGAATTGGCGACCTTGTGCCGCTTTGGCAACGGCTTGTGTGTTGCAATACGGGCAGTACACATCATCACCATTTTCGGCACAACAGGCGTATTTTACTGGCTGGCTTTCTGTTTTTTTGTGTTCAAAATGGCTTGTATAAGTGCCATAAAATATCACACACAGTGCTGATAACTCTAATAGGGAAGATGCGTTAAATCCCCAATAAGTCTGTGTGTTTAAGAAACTCAGATGATTAAAGGCTGCCGCACGCCATACAACAAACAAACAGAGCATAAACACCCCTAAACAGACCGCTTTATGTTGACGACAAGCTTTTGCTAATACGCTACGCAAAACAATTAGTACAGTTAAAAGGCTGACACTTAATATGGCTATAAAAACTGTCTGCATCATTCTACGTTGCGCATACCATCCGTGCGATTGAGCTAAATCTTTCATGCTCGCTTCAAAAACGGTTTGAAAGTCTAATTGTTTATTGATGCACAATAACAATAAAAATACACCGATAACGAGCCAAAAATGATGATCTAAAAATTCTGTTTTTGCTTTTATATATTGTAGATAACAACGGTATACAACCGCCAAATAAGCGCAAAAGATTAGCCAACCAGCAAATGTAGGATCACCAACATGCACGATTAAGCCTTGTGAAGCTGTTGCACAGAAGGTGCTTGGCTTGAAAATATGTTCTTAAGTTTTAACTTTACGATCATGAAGGAATGCTAAAAATAATAGAATAATAAAAAATGCCTCTACCCAATCAAACACTCTACCAATACCAAACTGATAATCCGTAATCGCATCAATACGGTGATATGACACAAACTGCGTGCCTTTTAGGCCTAACATCATACAAATGACTACCATAGAATATTTGGTGTATTTATTTTTGACATAAAACAAGGTTGCAAAAAATAGTAATGCAGTTGCCACCACAATGGCCATCATGATTGAACGTTGCAGCGGGCCACGATTTTGATACAAGCCAGAATCAATAAAAAGATCTCTAAAAGCCTGTGTGGCGTAAAAATAAAGGCTAAGGTAATTGTACAAAAGTAAGGCCAATATTACGGCTGATAATACCGCCCAATAATAGCGACCATCGGCTTTTGCTAGCACTTTCTTAATTGTAGTAGCCAAAACTAGCAAGAATACGAATAAAGTCGCCGCAATATTAATCCACTCAAGCGTTTGATTGTGAAACCCCTGCCACGCATAATAATTTTTATCGCGCGGTTTCCAATCAGCAGTGTTTAGCTTTGGGCTATTAAATGGCTGCAAATTTAGCGATTCATCTAAGCGAACTTTAATAAACTCTGTTCTTTCACCAAAGTTATTATCGTTTGTAATTAACAAAGTATCTTTATCTAAAATGATAATGGATTCAATGGTTAATTTAGGGAAAGAGAAATCCATATTTCCGTCCTTGTTTAAATCAACAGGGTCAGAAATATTCATTAAATCAACTAACTCTCTTTTTTTAACATAGCCATATTTTTCTACATCCTTAATTGAAAGCCAATACACTTTCTTAACTTGTGTATTTGAATCCCAACTCTCATTTTGCTCAATTGTTAAAAATTCATTGTCATTTATAGCAACCAATTCCCTAATTTCAGTAGCATCGCCATCTATTTTGTATAGATAATACCCCTCTTCAAAACGCTCAGTGTCTACATTAAATTCATATATTCGAAGTGTTTTTTCAGGGTCTCCAATGACAGGTTTTTCCAACATGGGGTAAAGCCTATTGCCTTGGCGGTTAATTGCCATGCCCTCTAAACCAGCCGTCGTCTTTATCGTTGGAATATCCCCTGCTTTTAGTAATGGATTCTCTGGGGAAGTGATATTTGGGATTGAAATTTCCTGCCGCAATACTTTGCCAGTATTGTCCAGCTTGATTAAAAATGGGCCAAACTCATCACCAACCCATATATTGCCTTTGTAATCCACCCGCACCGATTCAGGGTCAATATCTCCACCCGTCAACAATTTACCTTTTTTGATGATTGAATCGACAGGGTTGTTCTTTGGATTATTCCCGTAGAATTCAAAGTCTGCTTGTTTAGCAAAACTTAGTTTATTGTCAATATCATTAAAACGGATTAATTTTAAAACTTCAGTGTCTTTATCGTTACCTTGAAAATCGTTGAAATCAATTTTTAAATCGTAAAGTCCTAGCAACGAACTAAACGATGAAGGTTTTGGACCAAACCCCGTATCAATTAAAAAAATATAACTTCCGTCGGCCGCTTTTTCAGCGGCAGAAAAACCACCTACGATTTGAGAACTTGGAGGGGCCCAGCCTGAAGCAGGCTGATGTTGACTAAACGGGCCTGCCGTATAGGTGTTTAGCCCCATGCTTGACCAGCCAACCAATACTGCCGAGTAAGCAACATTGGCAGAGAAGTAGCAGATTAATAATAGTAACTTGCCGATACAGCTTTTCATGTTGGTATCTTTAAGTCATTCATAATAGCCGCGCAGAACATCAATAAATTTACTATTACCAATCTTTGCTAAGTTCTTTGCTAAGCCCTTTTAAAGACGAATATGTAGTTAGCGATTAAGCATTTAGACTTTATTTGATATTAAATGTCGCTAACTGACAAACCAAATAAAACCAAATGCTTAAAATAAGGTTAAGTTTTAATTAAAGCAGAACCTTCTCAATTCCACCATTATTCACCCGTTCCACATATTCTTCCATCCAGTTTTCACCCAGAATATGCTTAGCCATTTCCACCACAATATAGTCTGCTTCAATACCTGTATCATCGCCGTAGCGCGCCAGACCTTGCAGGCAGCTTGGGCAGCTGGTCAGAATCTTGACGTTTTCCTCAGGATTACCAACGGTCAAGCCCATTTTATTCATGCCTTTTTCCAGTTCTTCTTGCTTACGGAATTTAACTTGCGTAGCAATATCAGGGCGCGCAGCAGCAAAGGTACCACTTTCACCGCAGCAACGATCGTTCAATTGTACTTCTTGCCCCATCAGCTTATTGGTCACTTCCATTGGCTTGTAGGTTTTCATTGGGCTATGGCATGGGTCGTGGTACATATAGCGCGTACCCGTTACCGTTTGCAAGCGCATGTCTTTTTCCATCAGGTACTCATGAATATCCAGCAACCTGCAACCTGGGAATATCTTCTCAAATTCGTATTTTTGCAGCTGATCCATACAAGTACCGCAAGACACGATAACCGTCTTAATATCCAAATAATTCAAGGTATTAGCAACGCGATGGAATAGCACGCGATTATCCGCCGTGATTTCCTGACCTTTGTCGTGATTACCCGCTGATGTCTGCGGATAGCCACAACACAAGTAACCAGGCGGCAACACGGTGATTGCACCGACTTCATATAGCATCGCCTGCGTAGCAAGGCCTACATTTGAGAACAAACGCTCTGAACCGCAGCCAGGGAAGTAAAAAACGGCTTCACTATCTTCTGTCACTTTTTGCGGATTGCGAATCACTGGGATCATGCTGTTATCTTCTACACCCAGCATGGCGCGTGAAGTTTTAGACTGCATTTTCCGGGGCATTGGCCTATTAATAAAGTGAATCACCTGTGCCTTGATTTCTGGCTTGCCAACTGTAGCAGGCGGGCGAATTTTATCTTTAAGCAGGCCAAATTTTTTCGCCAGCATATGCGCGACATTTTGTGCCTTATAGCCCCAACCAATCACAGTGGTTCGTAAAAATTTAACGGTAGCGGGATCTTTTGCATTTAAAAAAAGCATGCCCAAAGAGGTGCCTGGATTAAATTGCTTCTTACCTTGTTCGCGCAAGAAATTACGCATTTTGATAGAAACATCACCAAAATCGATATCCACAGGGCATGGATTCAAGCACTTGTGGCAGACCGTACAATGGTCGGCCACGTCATTGAATTCATCAAAATGCTTGAGTGAAATACCACGCCGCGTTTGCTCTTCATACAAAAACGCTTCAATCAACAGTGAGGTACCTAAGATTTTGTTGCGTGGGCTATATAAAAGGTTGGCGCGCGGCACATGCGTGGTACACACAGGCTTGCACTTTCCGCAACGCAAACAATCACTAATATCATCGGCAATCTCGCCAATGGCTGATTGTTCCATGATGATAGATTCTTGCTCCAGCAAGCCAAAGCTTGGCGTGTAGGCGTTCTCAAGTCCAGAACCGGCCAATAATTTACCTTTATTAAAGTGCCCATTTGGGTCTACTTTATTTTTGTACGCAGTAAAGTTATCAATCGTCGCCTGGTCCAAATATTCCATTTTGGTAATACCAATACCATGCTCACCTGAAATCACACCGTTTAAGCCTTTAGCCAGCGCCATCACGCGGTCCACTGCGTCATGTGCCTGTTTCATCATGCCATAATCGTCTGAATTAACAGGGATATTGGTGTGCACGTTACCGTCACCCGCATGCATATGCAAGGCAATAAAGACGCGGCTTTTCAGCACAGCTTTGTGGATTTCATCAAAGCGGGTCAAGACTTTTTGGTATTCTCGGCCAGCAAAAATCTCCGCCATCGGGCGTTTCAGTTCGCGCTTCCAAGAGATGCGCAAATCGTAAGATTGCACCGCGCGGAAGACATTTTCGTATTGCGTATGAGGCTTGCCTAGCTCGCCTAATACGCTCACTGGTTCATCTAGCGTATTGAGAATCAAGCGCCATTTGGCACGCAAATCACGCAATAATTGCAAAGCAATCAATTGCTTAGAATGCACCATTTCCGCATCGGCATTGCCATCTTCATCAGCTTGCAGCGGTAACTCGGTCTGCATAAATGCCTCTAAGGCATCCACCAATTTGAGCTTATTATCAATTGAAAGCTCAATATTGATGCGCTCAATACCATCAGAATAATCACCCAACTTAGGCAATGGAATCACAACGTCTTCATTGATTTTAAATGCATTGGTGTGCTTAGCGATGGCGGCAGTACGTGCGCGATCTAACCAGAATTTTTTGCGTGCTTCACCTGACACCGCAATAAAACCTTCACCATTTTTGGCGTTGCACATGCGCACCATGGCAGAAGCCACTTCACCCACTGCATTTTCATCATCAGAGGCAATATCGGCAATCAACACCATCTTTGGACGTTGCTGTCTGGCCGCTTTGGTGGCGTAGCCAACCGCTTTGATATAGCGCTCATCCATATGCTCTAAACCAGCCATAATTACCGCTGGCCCTGCACCATTATTTAAGCCTTTTGCAGTCGCATCCAGATAATCTTTAATCTCAACAATCGCAGGTACAGCGTGTGACACATTGCCGAAAAATTCCAAGGCAATCGTGCGCACATATTTAGGCATGCGATGAAGAATAAAGGTGGCACTGGTAATCAAGCCATCGCAACCCTCTTTTTGAATGCCAGGCAAACCGCTTAAGAACTTATCGGTTACGTCTTTACCTAAACCGACTTTTCTAAAGCTAGGGCCAGGTATGCTGATAATCTCAGGCTCGCCCAACTGCGTTTTCATATCAATATCAAAACGGCTGATTTTGAAGCGCGCCATGGCAATATCGTGGATTTTGCCTAAGTTATGATCTAAACGCTCTACTTCAATCCAAGTTGCGTCTGGCGTTACCATGCGGTATGAAGCCAAGTTATCCAGCGCGGTGCCCCACAGCACGGCTTTTTTACCACCTGCGTTCATGGCAACGTTACCGCCGATACAACTAGCATCAGCCGATGTTGGGTCGCACGCAAATTCAAGGCCTGCTTCAGTTGCTGCTTCCATCGCACGGCGTGTCACAACGCCTGCGCCACATTCAATAGTGGCGACTTGGCGCGTTACGCCAGGCAAAGTGCGCATTTGCACGCCGGTATGACGGTCTAGTTTTTCGGTATTAATCACCACAGATAATGGCGTTAGCGGGATTGCACCACCTGTGTAGCCAGTTCCGCCTCCGCGCGGAATCACGGTTAAGCCCAGCTCAATACTGGCTTTAACCAAAGCAGCAATTTCGATTTCCGTATCAGGGTTCAGCACCACAAACGGATATTCCACGCGCCAGTCAGTGGCATCGGTTACATGCGAAACGCGGGCTAAACCATCAAACTGAATATTGTCTTTACGCGTGATTTTGCTGTACTTGGCTAAAGCTTTTTTACGCAAATCATAAGTTTGGCGAAAATCTTCGGCAAACTTTTCTACGGCTTTGGTGGCGGCTGTTACTAATTTTTGTACTTTTTCATTGCCATTACCAACGCTATTACGCTCATCAATCGCTTTAATGCGATGATAAAGCGCGTCAATCAAGGCTTTGCGGCGTTTTGGGTTATCTAGCAAATCGTCTTGCAGATACGGGTTGCGGCTGACTACCCATAAATCGCCCAGCACTTCAAACAACATGCGTGCGCTGCGGCCTGTTTTACGTTCGCCACGCAATTCATTTAATACAGCCCAAATTTCTTCGCCCAAAAACCGAATAACAATTTCGCGGTCTGAAAATGAGGTGTAGTTATAAGGGATTTCACGCAAACGTGCCGCAGCTGGTGCTGGCTCGGCTTGCAAGATTTTGGCGGGTATGGGTGCGTTCATTTAAGCTTTGAATTTAAACTAAATTGATTAAAAGATTATAACATGCTGTAGACCAGCAAATAACTGCAAGCGTTCTATGGTTATTGCACTTAAATTTATTCAATATTTTAATAAGCATTTACATTCAAAGATTTCACTAAAAAGCGGTAAAATATGACGATGTCAACGGTTAAAAAATTACTCATCCCAATCGCCATTTTGGCTTTATTGGTTTTTTTGGGCTTAAGCTTGAGCAATAAATCACAAGCGCCCGATATTACCTTCACCACCATTGAAGGCAAAAAAATCAGCATGGCTGATTTAAAAGGTAAAGTGGTTTTAATCAACTTTTGGGCAACCGATTGCCCTGGCTGCATTAAAGAAATGCCTGATTTAATCAATACCTACAACACTTA
>JAZKDM010000122.1:0-1760 GCA_040387535.1 Pseudomonadota bacterium
GCATTAAAAGTCACTGGTTTAGAAACATCGGTTTCTTCTACCATGTGCTTTTGCAAATACACCTCTTGCAATACATCTTGAGCTTCTAGCTGCTCTATATAACGCAATACTGTCTGTAAGTTTTTGGCCTCACCAACCAAGCTTACCTGTTGCTTTTTAATACTGGGGTCAATACTCAACAAGGCAATATCAGGCATATCTGCCTGCTCAATCGCCAACAACAACGGCTGCCAAGGGGTCACCAGCGATTCCACAATCGTGCTGATTTGTTTTAATTCAGCCGCTGGAATAGTTTCAGACACGCTTTGCACGGTTGCCGATTTAGGCAAAACCTGTTGATTGAATGCTTGCTGAATGGCAGTTGCGCTGGCCTGTTGCGCTTGATAGTGCTGCCAGATAAAACCTAACAGCAGCATGCTAGCCAGCAACATCAAAATACCCAAGCCATTGATGATTAAATGCGGCGGTTGAGTCAGTTCTAAATTGATTGGCCTACTCATAAAACCGCTTCCAGCATGACGTAATGAGCATTTAGTAAACTATTTTTTAAGCCTATTCTCTTAACGTTCCAGCCTTTTATGTCACTCATCAGCGTATTTTTTTGCGCTGGTGCGTAGATATATAATTGCTTATCCGCTGCTGCTATCTCTTCATTCAGCGCACTCTCACGCTGAATCGCCTGTTGTAAATCTAATTGCCAATCACCACTAAATGCTAGCGTTCGCAGATGTTGGCACTGGCCATTCTGTAACCGCATTAACATTAATTTGGATTGCTCTAGTAAAACCAAATAACCATTTTTACGCGAAATTTGCGGCATCACGCCATTAAAAGCCGCCATTAATTGTGGCTGCACGCTATTTAGTTTGAATGAGCGTTGCAAAGCCAATTGGCTTAAAGCAGCCATGAATTGAGCATCTACCGCTACCGCCAACATATTTTGATTAGGTGGTACGTCATCGCATTTAATATGCCAGCCATCTGCAACTGCACCGTAAATATCGCGGTAAGCCGCCTGAATATAGGCTGTTTTTTCAGTTTCATTCATGGCAAACGGCTGAGCGGGCAATACTAAATAGCGCACAAAATCACTACTTAAAACAACAGTACAAACTGTATTGCTGGCTAGTTTTAATTGGCTTAATGCGGCGTCTAGCTGTTGCACCAGCGATTGCCAATCGGCTTGTTGCGTATTGGCTATAAACTGCTGATGCACGACATTATTTTTTGCGCCTTTAGTCATCACAATGGCAATGCCATCGTTACTTAACCCAATAGATAAGCGCGTTGCCACTAATCGGTTTAAAAAATCAGGCAATAAACGTGACACGATTAATCTCTTGTAAAGTAGTAATGCCATTGCCCACTGCTTGAATCGCTGATTCACGTATCGTTGTCATGCCGCTGCGTCTGGCGGCATCTTTTAACTTGCGAATCGGCTCGCGCGCTACAATCATTTCGCGTAGCTCATCGTTTAAAATCAATAACTCCGCCACCGCTTTACGGCCTTTATAGCCGGTGCCACGGCAGTGTCCGCAGCCCTTGGCAAACTTAAAATTCATACCAGCCGCCATGCTGGGCGTAATGCCAGACTCCTCAAGCAATTGCGCATCGGGTTCATAGTCTTCTGCGCAATGTGGGCAAATGCCGCGAATTAATCTTTGCGCGATAATGCCGTTCATGGCGGATACAAAGTTATACGGGTCTACGCCCATATGCATAAAACGGCCAATCACATCCAGCACATTGTTGGCATGCAC
>JAZKDM010000123.1:0-3518 GCA_040387535.1 Pseudomonadota bacterium
ATGGCGCGCGATGAAATCGGTGTCATTGGCGGTACAGCGGCGCTTATCGGCACTTTTTTGATTATGATTATCTTAATCGCAGTGTTGGGTTTGGTGGTAGTCAACGCCATGAAGCACAGCCCATGGGCAACATCCACCGTGGCAGCAACCATACCGATTGCCATGCTAATCGGCCTTTACATGCGCCATATCCGCCCAGGCCGCGTGATGGAAGCGTCAATGATTGGCGTTATTTTGTTATTGTTAAGCGTTTTTGCAGGCGGCTGGATAGACCATAACGAAACCTTGCGCGTGTATTTTGACCATGATGGCTTGCCGCTTGCCTTTGCCATTATTGTGTATGGCTTTGCCGCCGCCGTATTACCAGTGTGGCTATTGCTAGCCCCACGCGATTATTTATCGACTTATATGAAACTTGGCACCGTGATTTTATTAGCGGTGGCGATTGTCATTCTGCGACCCGATATTCATATGCCAGCCGTTACCCAATTTACCGATGGCACAGGGCCAATATTCGGCGGCAAGCTGTTTCCGTTTGTGTTTATCACCATCGCCTGCGGGGCAATTTCTGGCTTTCATGCGCTAATTGCCTCTGGCACAACGCCTAAATTATTGGCTAACGAACGCGATATTCGCATGATAGGTTACGGTGCCATGTTGCTAGAAAGCTTTGTAGCGATTATGGCGATGATTGCCGCAACGGTATTAGAACCCGGCGTATTTTTTGCCATTAACAGCCCAGCAGGCGTAGTAGGCAAAGAAGCCATTGATGCCGTCGCCAAAATTAATAGTTGGGGCTTTGCCGTAACGGTAGAGCAAATGAATCAACTGGCAAAAGACATGGGCGAGAGCAGCTTGTTTGCCCGCACAGGCGGCGCACCTAGCTTGGCAGTGGGCATGGCCAGCATTTTTGGTAATGCGTTTGGCAAAGGCTTGCTGGCCTTGTGGTACCACTTTGCCATTATGTTTGAAGCGATTTTTATCTTAACCACTTTAGATGCAGGCACCCGCGTGGGCCGCTTTATGCTGCAAGACATGTTAGGCAACTTTAATAAAAAACTAGGTGAAACTTCTTACATGCCATCTGTCATATTCACCAGCAGTATTGTGGTGGCGGGTTGGGGCTACTTTTTATATATCGGCGTGATAGACCCTAACGGTGGCGTGAATATTTTGTGGCCCTTATTTGGCATTGCCAATCAAATGCTGGCGGCGATTGCTTTGTGTGTGGCAACGGGAATTTTGGTTAAAAACGGCAAATTAAAATACGCATGGGTAACAGGCTTACCATTGGCTTGGCTGGTCACTATTACTACTACTGCGGCTTACCTTAAAGTGTTTAGTGACGATGTTAGGGTAGGATTTTTTGCCGCCGCCAATGATTTAAGCACAAAACTAGCGGCTGGATTATTGCCACCAGAAAAGGCCGCTGTTGCCCCGCAGCTTATTTTTAATCAACAATTGGATGCGTATTTAACGCTATTTTTTGTGGCGATGTTGTGGATTGTGCTCATTGATATGCTGTTGGTTTGCACGCGTCGTATAGCTGGAAAGCCAGTATTACCATGCTCTGAAGTGCCGCATATTGAAACGCAATTGAATAACGCTTGGGTAAGAGACTAATGTTTAAAAATCTAATGCTAAAAAAATTGCGACATTGCTGGCATCTGATTCAGCAGCTTTCTGGCGATTCTGCCTATGCTCAATATTTGCAACATCACGCCGATTTTCATGCCAGCAGTGTGGATGCGCCAGCCGCTTTATCACGTAAAGATTTTTATAAGTATTGGCAAGATCAAAAATGGACAGGGGTTAAACGTTGTTGCTAGCTAAAAATTTAACTACTAAAGAGTTAAGCGAAGAAGATATATCACGCGTGATAGAAATGGCTTGGGAAGACCGCACCCCGTTTGAGGCGATTGAAAGTCAGTTTGGTTTAAATCAAGATGGTGTGATTAAGCTGATGCGCAAAAACCTGAAATTAAATTCGTTTAAACTATGGCGCGAACGCACACACGGCCAAACCACAAAACATTTAAAACTACGTAGCGATGAAATCAATCGCCATCAATCCAAACAGCACAACAAGATGCATCGTTAAATATATAGCGGGTAATTAGTTGCGTTGATAAATCTTATCAATCTGCATTTCGTCAGACTCAATCAATTTACAAAACTCATACTCAGTCACACTGACTTCAGTATGTAATTTATCGATTTTAATAGGTTGATATTCCGCAATGATGTAATCAAATTCAGGTTCTTTTTTAAATAAACGTTCAAATAATTTTTTCATAAGATTTCGCTTCAAAACTAAGGTTAATTATTGCTAATAGTTATATAGCAATCAATATGCCAAAGTGAAGCGCGAAAATATATTTCTTAATGCCTTGATTTAATTGTTTAAATTTTTAATTTAAGTGAAATCTCAATTAAGTTGATGTTGTAATTTGATGAACAGTGTTTGATTTTCATCAAACACCAAGCTTTAACTGGCCGCGTTAAAGCGCCCCGCGTTTGCTTTAAACCACATCCAAATACCAACCACAATCATGGGCAAACTTAACCACTGTCCCATGCTTAAACCCAGCTGCAATAGGCCCAAATAGTCATCGGGTTCGCGTGTAAACTCTACCAAAAATCTAAAGCTACCGTAGCCTATTAAAAATAGCGCCGATATGGCGCCAATAGCGCGCTGTTTACGCGAAAACCACCATAATATAAAGAATAAAGCGATGCCTTCCAGTGCGAATTCATACAGTTGAGAAGGGTGGCGCGCCAGAAAATCCACTTGGGGGAAAATCATACCAAAATTGGCGTGCGTTTCACGTCCCCATAGCTCGCCATTAATGAAATTTCCCATACGTCCAGCGCCCAAACCAATAGGCACTAAGGGTGCTACAAAATCCATGATTTTTAACCAAGGTTGCGGATATTTTCGTGTGAAAAAAAACATGGCAACCAATACACCTAAAAAGCCGCCATGAAAGCTCATGCCACCTTGCCATACTTTAAATATATCTAAAGGGTGTTGCATAAAGCTGCTAAATTGGTAAAACAAAACATAGCCAATCCGCCCGCCCAAAATCACGCCCAATGCGCCGTAGAATAAAGCGTCATCAATCATTTGGTTGTTCCAGTTAAACCAAGGTTTGTGCTTAACTTGGTGGCGCCCCAAGCCTAAAAAAGCTAAAAAACCAATCAGATACATTAGCCCATACCAATGAATGCCAAAACTATCGGTAATAGAGAGTGCGATGGGGTCAATCTGCGGGTGTGTGAATATCATAAATGCCTGACAATTTGAGGGATTATGTTAATGTAAAATTTATGTTAATGTTTGTGCGCTAAGGATATTTAAGAATCTTTACGGTGTTATAAGCTTAGTTGCTATAAAATACTAACTATATAATATTTTGTAAAACAATGAAGGTACAACAGAAATCAAGGTCCAACAAAATACTAGTATCTAGTTAAGCTTAAAGTATCACAAAACTAGAGTGTAACAAGACTGATGT
>JAZKDM010000124.1:0-8481 GCA_040387535.1 Pseudomonadota bacterium
GGCAATAACTACACTGTTGTTGCTGCTGGCGCCTTGGGTACCATCAGCCGGGCTGGCTTAAATGTTGCGGCTAATAATGCAACTAAAGTGCAAGGCAGCGTCAACCCTGCATTTACCAGTACGATTAGCGGCTTTGTAGGCGGTGATACTAACGCTGTTTTAATCGGCGCGCTGAATTACAATACCCTAGCTAACACTGCATCGCCGGTAGGTGCATATTCTGTTACGCCATTTGGTGTTAGTGCAGATAATTATGCGATTAATTTTGTTGATGGCGTACTGGATGTAACTGCTTTTGTTTCACCGCCATTACCACCCGTTACTCCGCCATTGGTTCCACCAGTTACTCCTCCTGCTAACGCAGCAACAGGTAGTAATGTTAGTGCCTTCAATAACGCAACAACCAGACCAGAGCAGGCGATTCAAACTTGCAATCAGCAGGGCAGTAGCACGGCGATGATTAACGGGCTTGATGAGTTTGGCTTAGATGATGTAGACTACGAGTCATCAATTAGCCAACCTCAAGTGGGTGGCGTGATAGCCAACGGATTAGCGGGGGCATCATGCTCAAAATTATAATCATTAATGAAAAACACAATTCGATTCAATAAACTCACTTTAAGCGCTTTATTATTAGCAATCTTAAGTTCATCTCACTTGTATGCCGCCGCAGTCATCGACTCTGGCAGCATACAGCGTGATATTGAAAATTTAAACACTCCCAATCTTCCACCCGTTCCTCAGCCAGCGCCTGCTGAGTCAGCAATACCTAAATCGGATACTAGTATCTCCGTTAAAGTAACCGCGTTTCAATTTGTAGGCGCTACTTTGTTAGCAGATGCCTTATTGCAAGCTGAAGTGCAACCATATATCGGGCAAACGCTAGATTACGATGGCTTAAATAAAGTCACTCAAAAAATCAGTCAGTTATATCAACGCAATGGCTGGTTAGCCAAAGTGTTTTTACCGCCGCAAGATATTCAAAACGGTTTGGTGACCATTGAAATTAATGAAGCCAAACTAGGTGAAGTCCGCACTAATAGCGATGCGAATGCGCGACTAAGTCCTAAACTAGCGACCAATATGCTGGCTAATGTGCAACAAAAGGGCGCACCACTCAGCAGCAAAGCGCTAGAACGTGCCATGTTGTTAATCAACGATACGCCTGGTTTTAGTGGCCAAGCTACTTTATCGTCAGGCGCTCAAACGGGGGAAACAGACGTTACGCTTAATTTGGCAGATACGCCGATTTTTAATGGCCGCGTATGGGCCGATAATTATGGTTCCAGATTGCTAGGCAAAGCCCGATTAAATGGCCTAGTTAGCTTTAATAACTTAACAGGCTGGGGTGACCAGTTAACTGTAAACGCTTTGGTCAGCAAAGGTGTTGAATACGTACAAGGCGGCTATGAATTTCCTGTGGGTAGTGCGGGTACAAGAATCAATTTAGCTGGCTCAGTATCTAATTACGAAATTACAGGTGGCGGCTTAAGTGCGCTTGATCCACAAGGCGAGGCCTATTCTTATCGCTTGGGCGTCAAACACCCTCTTGTGCGCAGCCGCTACAGCAACTTATCGTTGCAGGCTAACGCAGAATCCATTAACAGCAAAGATGAGCTACTAAATATAGAAATATCCGATAGAGAATATCGCGCGCTGACACTGGGCTTAAGAGGTGACCATAGTGATAGTTTTGGCTTAGGTGGCACATTTTGGGGCGGTGTGAGCTTAACTGCTGGCGATTTAGATTTATCAGGCAATAGCGGTGATTTAGCTACGGATAAAATCACACGCCGCACTGACGGTCGCTATAACAAAGTTAACTTCTATTTGGGCCGCCAACAAATCTTAGCTGACCGAATCACCGCAAAAGCACTTTTATCTGGTCAAATTGCCGATCAAAATTTAGGCGCTTATGAAAAATTCACTTTAGGCGGCCCAGCAGGCTTAGCTGGCTTTACGGTCGGTGAGGGCTCAGCAGACCAAGGTTGGATGCTGAATTTAGAAGGAAAATACGCGTTCTCTCCACAATGGAGCGCTAGCGTATTAGGTGATGCAGGTGGCGTGTGTCAGTTTAAAGATACTTGGGTAGGCTGGAATGCAGGCAACCCTAAACTACAAAATTGCTATCAATTAGCCAGTGTAGGGTTGGGTTTAGGCTATACCAATCAATATCTTGATGCGAAATTAAGCTATGGCCGTCAAATCTCCAGTAACCGTGGATTAGACAGTAACGGTAACGATTCAGAAGGTGAAAATAATAAGCATCAAGTTTGGCTGCAAATTATGACTAACTTCTAATCACTAGGCTTTAATTTCCCAATCTTTTCAACACTAAAATTTGTCAAATTAAAATGTTTAATTTTTTTGACAAATTTTAGTCAAAAATGCCAAGACGATGTTAGAATACGCTCCGCAACAAATTCAGTAGTAATCATCCGCCCGGGTGGTGAAATTGGTAGACACAAGAGACTTAAAATCTCTCGCTCGTAAGGGTGTGCCGGTTCGACTCCGGCTCCGGGCACCACAGATTTAAACCATCAGATTTAACTTCTCGCGTTACTTCATTTTTTTGAAAAAACGTACTGTCAGTTAAAAAATACCTCATCTGCGTGCAAGTTTGTATACAGGTTTTTATTCTGTAACTAATTCGGTTTGAGCGGTGTTATTCATTCAAATTTTAAAAGCAAGAGTAATTGTTTGCACAAGCATTTTCCTAGCTGCAAATATACAAAATATACTTAGATTTCTTTATAAGAAAATCAACAAATCTAAGCCTTAAAGTCGCTAAGCAGGCTCCACATATTGCTTGACTGAAATGGCTTAATATTATTGTACTAATGTATAATAATGTACTATAGTATAATTAAATACTATAAGTGACACTCGCATGTTCTACTCACAACTCAGATCTATCCGTAAATAGCTTGCGAAGCATATATTCGGCATAAAAAAATTGACACATGATTGGTTCGGGCGTTTAAGTTGCCTGCACTGCAGACTAAATCAATTGGTTTTAACCAATGTCAGATATCACAATTCTCGGTTAACCCACACACTAAGTATGTGGCTGTTTATTAGTTTGACTTTAGGCTGTTGCATGCAATTAATAGCCAAGCCTGTAACAATCAGATCGACCATCAGCCAAGTCCTCCTCATACCACCTAAATCCAGTGCCGAGCCAAATCAGTCCAACTTGTATAATGTTGGTTTTACATCTGACAGCGCTGCTGCTTGCAGTAACAGAATTGGCGCTCTTTGTGTTGCCACTAGCAATCTGATTAATGTGATGACAGGCAATACTTACCAACAAGAAACAGATTTTCCCGCACTACCTGGCATGATGGGTATTGAAATTGTGCGTACTTACAACAGTCTGCAGATGGAACTGGGTCAGATTGGTTATGGGTGGCGATTAAGCTACGAAATAGATTTAACGGCCACTGCGCGCGACATCCATATCACTCAAGCTGACGGCAGCCAACTCATCTTTAGTCGCAGCATATTCAGCCACAGCGACTATGTCAGTAAAGATCCATCACAAGGCCACGTGATGGCCTACAGTGATGCACAAGGTGATAAATACACTTGGTTTAAGTCAGATGGACAGCAATTGTACTTTAACCATTTAGGCAAGCTAGAACTCGTGACCGCTCCAACAGGTGAAAGCACTCAGCTAATCCGTGGCCCAAAAGGCGAGTTGTTAAAAGTGACTGATCCACAAGGACGTAGTTTAATCATGCACTATGCGGACAACAGCACAGGTTTCAAAGGCATTGTCGCCATTGATACCCCTATTGGTCAAATTAACTATCAACACAACAATCATGTTAAAAGCGCAGGATTTGGCAATCTTGTACAAGTACGCTATCCAAAAGTCAGCGCCAACGCTTCAGCACCATTGCTTAGTAGAACACACCATTCTAAAATTTACCATTACGGTGAGGTTGCCTGTATCGATGCACATATGCTGCCTGCCAATATTTACCATCCGAAAATACCGCATGCAGATCATCTGCTTACTGGCAGCAGCATATTATGGTCGGAAAATGCATCAGAAAAAGTGCGAGCTAAAACAACACGTCAACGAACATGGGCATACGATGCGTTTGGCAGGGGCATCATAAGCGTACATGGCAGCCCTAAACAAGTTGATAAAGATGCCAAAGCGTTTGCCAACACAGGGCTGGAACAAATCAAGGTGAGTTACCGAGTTGTTCCGCTTGATGGTGAGAATGGCAGGTCCTCTAAAAATGCACAAGCGTACCAGCGCATTACCTACAATGGTCAAATAGGGCAAACCATTGTCACCAATAGCGCGGGCAATAAAACTATCTACAACTACACATTAATAGCTGGCGAATACCGGCTATTACAAATACTTGGTGCAGGGTGCTCAGGATGTGCAGAACCCAATTTCATTTATGGATATGACAAACTAGGACATCAAACAGATGTGAGCAAAGTCCGATTAACAGGCAAAATGGACAATAAAGGCCAGGCAGTCTACCAAGCATTAATGACCACCCATACCGATTATGACGCCAGCGGTCGAATCGCTCGTATCAGCCGAATCGAATATATCAATGGTCATGCTCAGCCTGCTCAATTACAAGTGCGCTACGCCTATGCCAACACCCCTAGTTTTCCACAAATTAAACAAGCTAGCACAGAGCCTATGCAAGGCTATAGCCAGCCCAATTTAATCGCCAAACCCAGCGTCATTATGGGCCGCGAACACAAATGGCACATCCGCTATAACCAATTTGGCCAACCCATTCACATTGTCGAAACTGGCTACAGGCCAGCGTTACCGACTGATAAAACCTATCAGCCCATGCCCATACAGCGTAGCACTAGCTACACTTATAGTTTAATCAATGGTCGTAGCTTGCTCACGCAAATAGATGGCGCACTAGCCAATAGCAAAACGGATACATCGAAAAATAGCGATATAACGCAGTTCCACTACGATCAGCTGGGGCAATACTTAAAAAAAATCATCGCCCCACCCAATGCCAATACTCAACTTGAGCAAGATAAAACAGGCATAGCTAAAGTGGGTAGCGACACAATAGGGGAAGTGAGTAGGGTGGCTAAGCAAGATGCTTTTCAGGGGGTGGTTACCAGCTTAGCTAAATGAAAGTAGATGACATCACTCCAAAGCCCTCAGCACGCAGCTTTAGCAATCACGCATCCTTTGCAGGAATTTATTTTTTTATTTTAAACATGACATTAATTATACATGTGTATAATTAATGTCATGTGAATTCGATGCAAGCGTAGATTTTCCTTTCCTTAGTAAGTTGGATTAACGTACTAAGCATTAGTCCAAATTCAATTCATTTTTTGGGAAGTTTAAGTTCGATATTCATTGTTGATTTTTTAATCACGATTAGGTGTTTATTATGACTACAAGGAAAGTGTTAATTCTAAGCGTTTCTGCAGGTGATGGGCATATGCGCGCAGCAGAGGCGATACACGCCTATAGTCAGCAACTTGGTATGGCTGTAGATGCTATGCATTTAGATGTGATGGATTATGTGCCGTCTGGATTTCGTCAGTTCTATACAGAGTTTTATATTAAGTTAGTTAATAAGGCGCCTGCATTATGGAGATACTCATACCACACAAATAATGATGCTAAGTACGATGCTGGTAGTGAAAAGGTGCTACAGGGCGTTGAGCGTTTAAATACAATGGCTTTACGCAAAGCTATCACCTATTACGCACCTGATGCAATTGTCTGTACCCATTTTTTACCGGCAGAAATTTTATCTAGGATGATACGAAAACAGCGATTAACGGCGCCAGTTTGGGTGCAGGTAACGGATTTTGATTTGCATCGCATGTGGGTGCATGATCATATGACAGGGTATTTCGCTGCCAATGAAGAGGTGGCTTTTCGCATGCAGGCAACTGGTGTGGATGCGGCTAAAATTAGAGTAACAGGCATACCTATTATGCCTGCATTTTCACAAGACTATAACCGTGAAATGTGCGCCCAGTCTATTGGCATAGACCCAACTATGAAGACATTTTTGCTAATGGGTGGCGGTGCCGGTTTGGGAGATTTAGCCACAGTAGCTGAGCGTTTACTTGACCTTCGTGACGATTTTCAATTGATTGTACTAGCAGGCAAGAATACAAAAGCATTGGCATCGCTTAAGCTATTAGCAGAGCATTATCCTAAACGATTAGTCCCTGTAAGGTTTACACCCGATGTTGCCCAGTTGATGGCTTGTGCTGATGTCGTTATTACCAAGCCCGGAGGACTGACGACTTCTGAATGTTTGGCTATGGGTTTGCCAATGATTATTAATGCACCTATTCCAGGTCAGGAAGAGCGAAATGCAGACTACCTGCTAGAGCAAGGCGTTGCATTAAAAGCTTTTGATGCGGTTACTTTAGCCTATCGTGTAAGCTATTTATTAGAGAACCCAAACCATCTAAAACAAATGCGTGACAAGGCTAGTCAAATTGGCAAACCTCATGCTGGCAAACATGTCATTGCCAGCGTATTGGGGCACGGCTAAAGAGGCAACAGTAATCACCAATATAAGTCATCTGCTGAGTTATTTACACAGCCCATAGCGTGGTATTTTTATTAGATGTTTTTTAAACACCATCGTAATTATTCTGGCCCGCTTTGTTATTAATAGTTAACACAAAATTTACATTTAAGTGTTAATATAGACAGTACTGTATGCTTTGAAGTTTGAAGGTTCCAATAATAATAATAAGAAAGTCTTTAGCTGAAGATTGTTTTTAATTATTATTTATTTGGTGGTGTTGTGGAAGAAAAAAGGTCAAAAGCGCGTTTATCTGCCGATAAGCGCATCAAAGAAATTACTCTCATAGCAGAGCAAATTATCGTCAAGCGCGGTTTTAAAGATTTAACTTTACAAGAAGTTATTGAGCAAAGTAGCATATCCAGAGGCACTTTTTTTAAGCTGATTCCCAACAAAGAAACGCTGATTGCGCACTTGGGGGTTAAAGGTATTAACTCTTGGCTTGAGCTAATCAATAAAACCAAAAATTTTGAAGGCTTGGCAAGAGAGAAATTGCTAATACTTCATGCTTCGCAGGTTATAACCAGCAAGTTAAATCGAATTACCTACCACAGTATTTTTATCGCAAATGCCGAGTTGAATAGGCTTGCTATTGCACCAGAACTCAATTTGATTCTGGATGATCGCGTGAATGAGCTGATTCAGTTTTATAATATGTGTATACAGCTTGGTATTAAAGAAGGTAGCTTTCCAGCAAAAGACTATCTGCTAAATACCGAAGAACTTGCTTATTTTATGTGGGCTAATCGTTACGGTGCTACGGTGTGTAATATTAATTATATGCCGCACAACAATGAGAGCGACTTATCTGAAAAATACAAAAAATTTGTGGATATGCATTTAGATACAATGGAGTGGCGGCCTTTATCAAACGAGATAAACTACAGTCGTGTATTGCTGGATATTTATAATCAATATTACAAAAAAGAAATCACGCAAATTAAAAAACATGCGTTAAAAGACGATATACCATCCATCACACAGCAAGAGTTTTAAGTATTTAGGTTCATCGCAATTTAAGCAATCGTAATACTTAGTTAAAATTAAGTATTACGATTTACAAGCAACGCTGATTTCGCGGCGTTGAATCGTGTAATTTTCCAGATAATCAGCCGTGTAAAATCCATTTGGACAAATGGCTCGCGCTTCTTTTCTGCATTCGTTCCAAGTCAAAAATCCACTGCATGTCAGCGTTGTCCATTCGTGCGATTCTAATTTAGCCAGTTGACTGTTTTGCGCACAACCAGATAGCGCGATCAAACTTGTACCCAGAGCTAACTGTAAAAGTCGGGATTGTTTCATGGTATTTCCTTGTTGATATCCTAATCAGATAAAGGCTTATACGCAAAAATCATTGCTTTAGTTTCGTTAAGTCTTCAATAATTTCTTCTGAATGCTTTGAGGTATCTACGTTTAAATAAGTTTTGCGCAGATTACCTTCAGTATCAATTAAAAAAGTATAGCGTTTGGCGATTTTGATTAAGCCTAAGTTGGTCAGGGCATTATATTTCAGCGCAACGGCACCATCTTTGTCACTTAGTAATGGAAACGGCAAGTTGTATTTTTTGGCGAATGCCGCATGGCTAGAACCATCATCCACACTAATACCAACTACTTTGGCGCCTAGCTTCTCTAATTTATGTAAATCATCTCTAAACTCACATGCCTCTTTTGTGCAACCCGGCGTATCGTCTTTGGGGTAAAAATACAGCACCAGCCAGCTGCCTTTAAAGTTAGCCAAACTCATCATCTCGCCATTTGCATTGGGTAGATTAAAATCGGGCGCTTTGCTGTTGATTTTGAGTGTGGTTTGCACTGCGCTAAAGTGCCTGTAGCCTAAAAAGGCGATGACTAAAATAACGCTGTAAAAAAGTATTTTCGTTAACATGATAATTTTCTCTGTTATTTA
>JAZKDM010000124.1:8581-10299 GCA_040387535.1 Pseudomonadota bacterium
AAATAACGCTGTAAAAAAGTATTTTCGTTAACATGATAATTTTCTCTGTTATTTATTTTCTCTGTTATTTAAGAGTGTAACAATCGTTAAAAGTTTAAACGATTATGCTTTACGAATACGTTATAAAAATGGTGTCCCCGTCAGGACTCGAACCTGAAACTGACCCTTAGGAGGGGCCGGTGATATCCGTTTCACCACAAGGACACAAAACCGTATTCTAACGTTTTACGGCGTTGCCGTGTTTGAAGTGCTTTATTTTTGCTGAAACCTTACTTCGCGTCTAATGCTTCCCAGCGTGCGAGTAGTTTTTCAAGCAAGCTTTCAATTTCAATCAAGCGAGCTTGTAGTGTTTTTACTAACTCAGGCTGCGATTTATACAAATCACTATTTGCCAGCTGCTGATTAATCGCGGTTTGCTCAAGTTCTAGCTTTTCGATTTCAGTAGGAATGCTATCTAACTCTTTTTGTTCTTTAAAGCTTAATTTAGATGGGTTTTTAGCCGCGCTGGCTGTGTTATTTGCCACGTTTTGTTTGGCTTTCGCATCATTAGCTTTTGTGGCTTGTGCGGCATCACTTTGGCGTTGCTGAGTAAAGCGTTGCCAATCGTCATAGCCACCACCAAATTCTGTTAATACGCCATTGCCTTCAAACGCAATCACTTGCGTCACTGTGTTTTCTAAAAAGGCTCTGTCATGGCTGACTAAAAATAGTGTTCCAGCAAATTCTTGCAGCAAGCTTTCCAGCAACTCAAGTGTGTCAATATCCAAGTCGTTGGTTGGCTCATCCAGTACCAATACATTGGCAGGGCGCGCAAATAATCGCGCTAACAGCAAGCGGTTACGCTCGCCGCCAGAAAGTGATTTAACAGGTGAGCGTGAGCGTTGTGGTGGGAATAAAAAGTCTTCTAAATAGCTGATGACGTGCTTGCGTTCATTGCCAATTTCCACAAAATCAGAGCCTGGGCTAATGGTGTCGGCCAGCGTTGCTTCTTCATCTAATTGTTCACGCATTTGGTCGAAGTAGGCTACGTTAATCTTTGTGCCGCGCTCTACTGTGCCGCTATCTGCTTCAATATCACCCAAAATTAGCTTAAGCAAGGTGGTTTTGCCAATACCATTTGGGCCAAGTAAGCCGATTTTATCGCCGCGTAATATGCGTGTGCTAAAGCCGTTAATCAGCGTTCTACCGCCATATGCTTTTACTACATTATCTAGCTCTGCCACCAATTTTCCGCTGCGTTCGCCAGCATCTAAATTCAATTTCACATTACCTTGGCGCTCACGGCGTGCGGCGCGGTCTAGGCGTAAGGCTTCCAAGCGGCGCACGCGGCCTTCGTTGCGGGTGCGGCGCGCTTTAATGCCTTGGCGAATCCATACTTCTTCTTGCGCTAAAAATTTATCAAATTTGGCCGCATGCGTTTCTTCCACCGCAATAAGTTCTTCTTTTTTGATTTGATAATCGGCGAAATTACCCACAAAATCGGTTAAATTACCACGATCGAGTTCAGTAATGCGTGTGGCAAGCCTATTTAAAAAGCGTCTGTCATGGGTAATAAATAACACGCTGCCTTGAAAGCTTAACAATAAATCTTCAAGCCATTCAATGGCTTCTAAATCCAAATGGTTGGTTGGCTCATCTAGCAATAATACTTCAGGCTCTGCCACTAGCGCGCGGCCTAAGGCAACGCGCTTGCGCCAGCCGCCAGAAAGCGTAGATAT
>JAZKDM010000124.1:10399-17865 GCA_040387535.1 Pseudomonadota bacterium
CTAGCGCGCGGCCTAAGGCAACGCGCTTGCGCCAGCCGCCAGAAAGCGTAGATATAAGTGCATCGGCATCTAACTTAAGGCGCGTTAAAACCGTTTCAACGCGGGATTGTGCTGCCCAACCATTTTGCATATCTAAATCATGCTGCAAAGCTTGCATCTTGGTCATCAGCGCATCAATGTCGGCATCTGGCATACCCATATCATGCGTCACTTGGTGGTAATCAATAATGGTTTGTTGCAAAGTGCCCAAACCTTCAGCCACCGCCTCGAATATGGTGTGTGTTGTATCTAGCTCAGGCTCTTGTGGCACATAAACTACGCGCGCATTTGGCGCACGCCATACGTTGCCATCGTCTAGCTTAATGGTGCCAGCAATGGCTTTAAGCAAGCTGGATTTGCCTGCACCATTACGTCCGATTAAACCAACACGTTCACCTGCGTCTAGTTGAAATGCAGCATGATCCAGCAGGGCATGGTGGCCAAAGGCAAGGCTGGCGTTGTCAAGGGTGATGAAAGGCATGGGTAGCTAAAGGCGTAAAAATAATGAGCGCGTATTATAAGCCAGTTAAGCGAATAACTTACTTTATTGATAATGAACTCACTATAATAAAGCTATAAAAGTAACACCCTGCAGTCCGCATGAGTATTGGTTTGCAGGGCAGGTACTTTAAGTCATTTAAACGCAATAAAGCTTAGGCATTCTATCTACACACTATTTAAGGAGAATACGAATGAAGAAAGTTTACCAATCCTCAGCGGTTAAATTATTGGCAGTTTCAGTCATGCTGTTAGGTAGTGTAAATGCATCTGCAGATGAGCCTAAAGTGGCGGAGAGTGACAAGCCAGTAGTTGAGCAAATTGTGAACACACTTACAACACTTTCAGGTGGCCCACACAAAGGATTTCGCGCTAATCATGCTAAAGGCATTGTGGTGTTGGGCGAGTTTACGCCAGCAAAATCAGCCGCTAGCGTTACTAAAGCAGCGCACTTGCAAGATACGGTTAGTCCTGTAACGGTGCGTTTTTCAAATGCTACTGGCGTGCCAAATATCCCAGATGCCAATGGTAATGCTTTTCCAAAAGGTATTGCCATTCGTTTTGCATTGGCCGATGGCAGTTTCACCGACATTGTGAGTATTTCAACCAATGGCTTTCCCGCCGCTAAGCCTGAAGACTTTTTGGGTTTGCTCAATGCGATTGCAGCCAGCGGCCCTGATGCAGCAAAACCAACGCCAGTGGAGCAATTTTTAGGCACGCATCCAGCCGCGCTAGCTTTTGTGCAAATGCCCAAGCAACCGCCAGTCAGCTTTGCCACACAGCCGTTTTTTGGCGTAAATGCATTTAAATTTACCAATGCAAAAGGTGAGACGCAGTATGGTCGTTATCGTATTACGCCAGTCACCGGTGAGCAGTTTTTGAGTAAAGAGCAAGCAGCCAGCGCCACGCCCAATTATTTGTTTGAAGAGTTGCCAACACGCTTGGCTAAAGCGCCTGCAAGCTACAAATTAACCCTACAATTGGCTGAAAAAGGTGATGTGTTGAATGATCCAACCTCAGTTTGGCCAGATACCAGAAAACAAGTGGAGTTAGGCACGCTCACCATTAAAACGGTGGATGCTGACGGTGTAAAGTTTGAAAAATCCACTATGTTTAACCCGCTAACGCTAGTCGATGGCATTGAGCCTTCAGACGACCCGATTCTATTGGCCCGCCCAGGTGCGTATGCGGTTAGTTTCGGCAGACGTTTAGGCCAATAATTTTTGGGAAAAATACCAAGGCAATTGTTGCCTTGGCCTTAATTTAAAACATGTAAATAGCTAGCTAAATAGCCACTTATGCACTAATTTTGTGTAGCGTGGCATGACTACATAGACCATCATCAGTACCACAAAAAAGGTAAGGCTCAATACTTTGACTGTGTGACTCAACGAAATTGAAGTGCTAGCTGTCAGCCATTCAATAAGCGCCGACATAGTAAGTACTAATGGAAAAATAGCCGACCAAGTCACCAAAAATTGTTTCCACTTGGTCGGTAATTTGGCTTTCGCTCCTTCTGGCGTAAACCAAAAATCCAAGCCGCTGCGTACAAAGAATTTATCATCCTCAACAAGATAAGGTTTTACTTTTTCAATCAATTTTTTTCTATCATCGGACTCCATCCAAGCTAGTAGGTTTTTACGTGTATCAAACCGAATAATCACGGTGTATGTGAACGTGGCGCCAGGCACAGGGTGGACGATGCCAACCCCCAAGTGGCCAGGGTAACTTTTTGATACAGGAGTAATTTCCTTTAACCATGCTTCATAGTTAGCCTTGGAGTTTTCTTTCACTTGATGTGAAATAACAACAGTAGCTGCTTGGTCAGTGGCAATTTCGTCGGCGGCTATTTGCTCAGTACTTATTTGATTGTTATCTGCATTAAATGTCATGCCGTTTCCCTTGTACGTAACATTCACCAAGACCTTTGAGCGGTCTTGGTGATGTGCATTATTTACTAGATGATAACGCGTTGTAGCTGGTAAATAAATTTTTGTAATCTGGAATATGGTTAGCGCATAGCGTGCCTAATCCCTCAATATCGCGACGCCAATCGCGGTGCAATTCACAAGCCACACCAAACCAAGTCATCATCTGCGCACCAGCGGCAGACATGCGATCCCAAGCCGCCGCGCGGGTCATTTCGTTAAAAGTGCCAGAAGCATCTGCCACTACAAATACTTCAAAACCTTCTTCAATCGCTGACAAAGCAGGGAACGCAACGCACACCTCTGTCACCACACCTGCAATAATCAACTGTTTTTTGCCAGTGGCTTTAATCGCCTTCACAAAATCTTCGTTATCCCAAGCGTTAATCTGGCCTGGGCGGGCGATATAAGGCGCATCTGGAAACATCGCTTTCAATTCTGGCATCAATGGGCCATTTGGACCAGATTCAAAGCTGGTGGTGAGTATAGTCGGCAGGTTAAAAAATTTCGCCGCATCTGCCAAAGCCATAATATTGTTTTTGAATTTATCGGGCTCAACATCGCGCACTAGAGATAAAAGGCCTGCTTGGTGGTCTACCAGCAATACTACTGCGTTATCGCGATCTAAACGTGCGTATGGTTTGTTCATCATCATTCTCCTAAATTTAAAAAATTATTGTTTCAAAGTTGTGTTTCAAAGTGATTAATAGGGTAAGTCAAAAAACAGCAATTCAACATCCTTTGCGTTTGCAAAACTCACTTCAGTAACATCTATCATTTTTAAAGCATCGCCACTATTTAAAGCAACGCCATTCACTTCAACTTGCCCACGAATCACATGCACATAGCCTGTTCGACCTGTAGCCAATGCCTGCTTTAACTGGTCAGATTCACCTAATATTGCTGCATAAATGTTGGCATCTTGGTGGATAAGCACAGAGCCATCTTTACCGTCAGGTGAAGCGATTAAACGTAAATTGCCAATTTTAGAAGCGGTATCAAATTGCTTTTCTTCATAGCTGGGTGGGATGCCTTTTACATTTGGCTCAATCCAGATTTGCAAAAAGTGTACGCGCTCTGTACTGGAGTGATTAAACTCACTATGGCTCACGCCAGTGCCTGCACTCATTCTTTGCACATCGCCATATTGAATGACTGAGCCAGTGCCCATGCTGTCTTTATGCTCTAGCGCGCCATTTAATACATAAGAGATAATTTCCATGTCGCTGTGGCTGTGGGTGCCAAAGCCTTTGGCAGGTTGTACGCGGTCTTCATTAATCACCACAAGCGGGCCAAATCCCATCTCTTCTGGATTATAAAAATGACCAAATGAGAAAGAATGATTGGATTGCAACCAACCATGGTCTGCGGCACCGCGACTGCTATTTTTATGTACTTTTAACATCATTAACTCCTATTCAATAATTTATATGCAATAATTTCGCACATCGTTTACACTTTTTCGTAAGGCATTTGTGCAGTATGAGCCAAGATTAATTGAATGAAAAACGGAAAAATTATCAAGCTATCATCGAAAAAATCGATTATTAAGAATATATATAAAAAATGTTTAGAATCACACTAGATGCATTGCTCATATTAGATGCGATTGACCGTTTAGGCTCATTTGCAGCGGCGGGTAATGAGCTACACAAAGTACCTTCCACTATTTCTTACACGGTGAGTAAGTTAGAGCAAGATTTAGGCGTGCAAGTGTTTATACGTTTGGGTCCTAAAGTCGCCATTACCAAAGCGGGTAGCGAGCTGTTAAACGAAGGCCGTCATCTGCTTAAAGCGGCAGAAGATCTAGAGCATCGCGTTAGGCGCGTTGCTTTAGGCTGGGAAACTGAATTAACCATTGGCATGGATTCATTATTTTCACCCACTGCATTGGTTGAAGATATCACCGAATTCTGCAAGGCTGCAGATCTAACAAGGCTAAGATTTTCGCAAGAAACGCTGTCTGGCACTTGGGAAGCGCTGATGGATAGGCGTGTAGATTTATTAATTGGCGCGGCTGGGGAAGGGCCCTCTGGCGGTGGCTATAGTGCTTATGAGATTGGCACTGTTAAATTTGTGTTTGCGGTATCGCCAGAGCATCCACTCGCCAGTATTCAGCACCCTTTGGGTAAGGCAGATTTCAGCCAGCATCTTGCCATTAGTGTCAGCGATTCTGTCCGAAAAATGCCGCCAAGAACTGTAGGTTTGCTGTTTGGCCAAAATACCTTAGCGTTGCCCAATATGCACAGCAAATATGAATTTCAATTGGCGGGTGTAGGTTTCGGGTTTTTACCAGAGCCAATCTCGCGTCAAGCCATTGCAGATGGTCTGCTCATTGAAAAGCAGGTAGAAGAACCGCGGCAGCCAGAACCGTTTTATGTGGCTTGGCGTACAGAAGACAATGGAGCAGGCTTAAAGTGGTGGATAGAAAAAATGAAAGATGCTAGTTTGTTAAACAGATTATGGACTGCAATTAATTAATAAGGAGAGTAGAAGTTCATTACTCCGGATTTATTACGGTCAATCGATATGGGGCGGTAAAAGTTGCCATGCTGGTATCAACTCATCAACCAGTCTAAAATAATGTATGTTGTATTGTTCGCCCGCTGTCATCGGTAAGAGTTGTCACAGTCTCTATGGGTTGGTTCAACAGCAAGAAGTTAGGGATGTTTAGTGCAGGAACTGTCTTCATTGCTCCCTCAGAGTCGTCCTTGAGCTTCTCCCGCAACTCCATCAGGAGCCTTCCTAAGACATTCTGCCCAATGAGTGTGTCGCCGGCCCCATCCGCCAGCTTGGCTCCCCAATAGTCGTCCTTGCGCGACTGCTCGACGATCGGCCGATCGCGCGTGGCCAGCAGAAGCTGGCCGAACTCCGCGTAGTTCTGTGCAAGCTTCACACGGAGGCACCAACGCATGACCTTGTATCGGACCTCGTCCCAGTCTGGCCTTGAGTCCTTGCGGTGCGGCTTGCTCTTCATCTTGGCGATCATCGGGCTGTGCTGCCCGATGATTTCTCGTTGGACCTCCGGTAGGTGGGGGAAGCGGCAGGCTTGATACAGGGCCTCTGTCGTCAGGATGCGGACGCCGTTGATCTGCAAGGGGTAGCCCGACGCCATGTTGGACAAGCCACCGAAGTCCTCCTTCGTCTTGTAGACGACTACGGCCTCGCCGTGAACGTAGGTCCGCAGGAGACTGTTCTCAGGATGATTGATGCTAGAGCGTGAGGTCATCGAAGATGTTTCCCGCGGACGAGTAGGTTTCCCGCTGTAGCAATGGATACCAGTGCAGGGCACCCGAGGTTGCCTCCGGGTCACCCCACCACATCGCAAGAGGGCAGTTGTTCGGGCAGTTCCGATACGTGGCGATCATGGAGCCGAAGCCCACACCGAACGGGCTAAAGCCGAGCGGGCGCATGGATTGCTTCGGGCTCTCGCTCATAGCCCTGATCTTGGCGCCGGCGATCAGGAATTCGCTCTCTAAAATCTGGCGGCCGGCCTCCGACGAGAATGGCTCGATAGGCTTAGCGCTGGGTTGCCGCGGATCGAAGGGGAATTTCGACGGCAGCGCCATGTAGGCCTGAACCTCGGCAATGTTTGGGGCTACCGTGGGCCAGAGCACTTCCGAGCTGTTCTTGTGTGTTTTCTGATTTTCGACCGTGAGGGCTCGCCAGTATTTGATGGCAATCTTCTTGCCTGAGTTCGCTATGACTCCGTTGAGCTTACGTTCGACGAGAAACTGACCTAGTGTGTGGTAAGCCGCAACAATGACGTGAACCGTGGCTGATTGAGGCGCGTCATTGACGATCCACGGCTCAAGGTCATTGCCCACGCGGTTGCCACTGAACATCACGTCGTCAAGGTAGATGAAGTCGCCGCCAGCCTCTCCGCAGTCATCTAGGTCGAGGTTGCATTCGTCTTCAAGGCACTTCGAAAAGAGCTTTAGCATCTCTTTCTGGCTCTGCCCGTTCTGCTGAATATTTAGAAAATTCGCGGACGACCAGTACGCGGCAGGGTTAGCACTGGCGAGCTTCTCATTAGTCACAAGGGCGCGGAGGAAGTCTTTGACGTTCTTTCGCGTGAAGAAGGTCTGCTTGATGACGTGCTCGAACTCGCGCAGGAACGGCAACTGCTGAGCAGGCGTGAACTGATGAAGCCAACGGTCGACGTGCTCCGGCGTCGGCTCGGGAAGGTCCCCTTTTCGGTAGGTGCTAATCTCACTCGAAACGGATACGAGCAAATCATCACGTTCACTCATAGAGTATCCTTACGAAAGTTAAACTTTTTAAGTTCCATGTTGATATCAATAGCAATGTTGATTTAGCAATTGAGAGTCAAAAATTAGCTATGGCGAAAGCATCATTTGACTCCCGTTCATATAACACAGGGCTATAAATAAAAAATATTGAATCACATTAACAGGTTAGCTTAAATAATTCAATTTAAGGTTGTGCCACTAGCTTATTAAGCTTTATTCAGCATAGCTCGAATATTCGCCATGCGCTCCTTGCCAAAGTCTTTGCTGACTTCGGGGTCGTTAAACGGGTTACCGAAATGGCGTACATCTTCTTTTGGCAGCTCGGCAATAAAGCGGCTAGGCTCACACATTTGCATCTCGCCAGCGCGTTTACGTTTTTTGCACCAAGAGATATTCAGGCTTTTTTGCGCGCGGGTGATGCCGACGTACATCAGGCGACGCTCTTCCTCTATTCTGCTTGGGTCTGCTACGCCAGCATCGATGCTTTCGCGATGCGGCAGAATGCCTTCTTCCACCCCAATTAAAAACACATGCCCAAACTCCAGCCCTTTGGCGGCATGCAGGGTAGACAGTTTTACTGCATCAGGCTCGCCATCCTCACGACCTTCCAGCATGCTCATTAGCGACACCATTTGCGTCAGTTCCAGCAGGTTTTTACCATCATTTTCATTGCCAAATTCGGTAGATGCTTCACCTTTTTTAGTGAGCCAGCCAATAAAATCTAATACGTTTGCCCATTTGCTTTCAG
>JAZKDM010000125.1:0-12210 GCA_040387535.1 Pseudomonadota bacterium
CCAACTTAAAGTTAGACCTCTTTAAACCATTTTTCGCTTTACTAGCTTTACCCCGTATAATGCCCTCACCCTGCAAAAACCAATCTGTGCAGCGGCCACTTTTTTTGTTCCCCTATATTTGTTTGTCTTGATTGGTGTTGTTAACAATAACAACAGGCCAACTTTAGTTTTTTGAAAGTTTTACTTTGTCTATTGAAACAACCCCTACCCTTAACTTTAACCAGTTAGGCTTAGCCGAACCTATTCTGCGCGCGATTGCGGACGCAGGCTATACCACCCCAACCCCTATTCAAGTGAAAGCGATACCTGTTGTGTTAGACGGCGGTGATTTGCTGGCTGGCGCGCAAACGGGTACTGGTAAAACCGCTGGTTTTACTTTGCCTTTGCTGCATTTATTGCATAGCAAACCAAAACAAAATAAAGCAGGCCAGCCGCGCTGCTTAATGCTAACGCCAACGCGCGAACTAGCCGCGCAGATTGAAGAATCCGTAAAAACGTATGGCAAATACTTACAATTAAAATCGTTTGTAGTGTTTGGCGGCGTGAATATTAATCCGCAAATCAATCGTCTTTCTAAGCCAATCGATATTTTGGTGGCCACACCGGGTCGTTTGTTGGATTTAGCCAATCAGCGGAAAGTGGATTTATCCGCAGTCGAATTTTTGGTACTGGATGAAGCAGACCGTATGCTGGATATGGGCTTTATTCGCGATATTAAAAAGCTATTGGCGATGTTGCCAAAGCAGCGTCAAAACTTGCTGTTCTCTGCTACGTTTTCTGATGAGATCAAGCAACTAGCCGATGGCTTATTGCATAAACCGGGCTTTATTGAAGTAGCGCGCCGCAACACTGCATCTGAAATGGTTGAGCAAACCGTGCACTTGGTTAAGCAGGCGCACAAGGCCAGCTTAATGAGCTATTTGATTAAAACCAATAACTGGCAACAAGTATTGGTATTTACCCGCACGAAGCATGGCGCCAATAGATTGGCCGAAAAGTTAATTAAAGATGGCATCCCTGCCGCGGCGATTCATGGCAATAAAAGCCAGGGTGCGCGTACTAGGGCATTGGCCGAATTTAAAAATGGTGATATTCCCGTTTTAGTGGCGACAGACATTGCCGCTCGCGGCCTAGATATTGACCAGTTGCCGCAAGTGGTGAACTTTGAATTGCCGAATGTGCCAGAAGATTATGTGCATAGGATTGGCCGTACAGGCCGCGCAGGTAGCAGTGGCGCCGCTATTTCACTGGTGGATTTTGAAGAAGCTAAATACTTAAAAGACATTGAAAAATTGATTAAGCGTGAGATTCCAAAAGTGGCAGTAGAAGGTTTTCAAGCACCGACGCACATAGAGCCTGAAGCCCCGCGTGGCCCTAGGAATCAGCCGCCTAGAAATCAGCAAGCCAAGGCAAAGCCAGCTAGCCGCCCACAGGGCAATGGTCAAAAACCTGCGCAAGCAAAACCGCAAACGAAAAAGCCTTCACCGCCAAAACCTTTTCAGAATATGCAGCAGCCGAGTGGTAACAAGCCTGCGCATCATAGCGGGAATAGAGGGCGCTAAACTAAGCTGGTTATCTTTTTAAAATGCATATTTCCAGATCAGACAAGGCGCGAATCAAAAAAATTTACGCCGCATATATTGGATATGTAAGGAAATTTTTTTGATGAGCAACGCCGTATGATATTGAGAGATGCTTTTTAAAATGAAAATCTGGGTGGATGCAGACGCTTGTGCGGTGGTGATTAAAGAGATTCTTTATCGCGCAGCTATGCGCACAGGCATTAGCACCACTTTGGTTGCCAATGCCTTTTTGCGCGTACCGCCCTCACCTAATATTTTTTCTATACAAGTAGATAAAGGCTTTGATGTAGCGGACAATTATATTGTGCAAGCGGTTGAAGTGGGCGATTTAGTGATTACGGCGGATATTCCACTAGCGGCGCAGGTGGTGGCAAAAAGCGCACATGCATTAAACCCGCGCGGCGAAATGTACACAAGCGCCAATATTGCAGAGCGTTTAGCTATGCGCGACATGATGGATGAATTGCGTAGCCAAGGCGCCGAAATTGGCGGACCAGCCGCATTTAATCAAGCGGATAGGCAAAAATTCGCGGCGGAACTAGACCGATTCATGGCGCGTCATATAGCAAATAAATAGGATTAAACACATGCAAAAATGGTTATGGATTGTTTTGAGTTTTAGTTTGCTGAGCTGTACTGAGCAAATAGAAGGTTTAAAGGTCGTTAATAATATTGATGCCAATCAATATTTAGGTACTTGGTACGAAATCGCGCGTCTGGATCATAGCTTTGAGCGCGATTTGCAGAATGTGACCGCACAATATATCAAAAATGAAGATGGCACGATTAAGGTGATTAATCGCGGTTACAACCCTAAAAAAAATGAGTGGAATGAAGCCGAGGGCAAAGCACGTTTTGTAGATGCCGCTAACGCAGACGGCACTTATAGCGGCAGATTAGAAGTGTCTTTTTTTGGTCCATTTTATGCGCCGTATAATATTATTGAGCTAGATAAGCCTTATTACAATTATGTGGTGGTGACCAGCGGCAAGGATTATTTATGGATATTATCGCGTACGCCGCAATTGGCCTACCCGATTAAGCAACAGCTAATTGCACAAGCAAAAGCGCTGGGCTTTGCAACAGAAAAACTTATTTACGTGCCGCAAACCACTGAGGTAATAAAATACAAAGCTGGGCCGCATGTAAATGAATAATCAATAGCCCCATGAAAAAAGCCGCATAATCTGAATTAAGCGGCTTTTTTATGCAATCTATTTCTTACACTTTCACTTCTAAGCTATTAATCACTGTTTTCACACCTTCAATTCTAGCAACGATTTCCTCAGCTTGCAGTCTGGCAGAAGCTGTATCCACAAATCCACTTAAAAGCACCTCACCATTGCGCGTTTCTACGCTTATTTGCAGACTTTTTAACTGTGGCGCTTTTAAAATTTCGGCTTTTACTTTTGCCGTAATAATGCTGTCGTCAATCACCTTGCCAACCGTTCTTTTTTCTGCAGTAGCTTCAGTGTTGGTCATATCGGCCACAGCCATTTCATCACCCTCTGCGGTCGTCATGGTCTGCGCAGAACTAGGCATACTAGATGAATTACTGGAGGCATTAGCGCTGTTTTTGGTAGCATCTGGCCAAGCACCTGTTTTAAAGTAAATATACTCATTTTGGTCAATATAACCATCGTGGTCTGCATCGGCTTGCGCAAACGTTTTTTTATTAAATGCCTTACCTTTTGATGCCTCATTGGGCAACAATAAGCCATTACCAGTAGTATCTAAGGCATAAAACTCAACCACCAATGGTGATTGCCAGTTTGAATTGTTATACGTATCCATGGTTTCTTCAGCAAACACATGGCCTGCATTAAAAGCCAATGCAACTGTTATTGCTAAGGCAAATGGCTTTAATGGTGTAGTAATAGTTGTTTTCATGGTAACTCTCCTAATGTGTTTTTGCAGGTTATTCAAATGAATTTGATTAATAATGCAATATGCAGTGATGTCATATTAAGCATTTGAACGCTGCCAAAAAATCCAAAAACGACTGATTTTATTGTCAGCAATAGACTACATTTAAGCGAAACGTGATGCGATTTATTGTGCGGAATATTAAATGTAAAAAAGCCGCGCATCTTTTGAATGCGCGGCTTTTAAAGTGTTAAAACCAGGTCTTAGCTTTTTACCACTAAACTATTTTTAACTGATTTAACACCCGTAATTTTTGTAGCAATTACTTCAGCTTTTTGTTTTGACATTTCGTTATCCACAAAGCCGCTTAAAATCACTTCGCCTTTGTAGGTTTTAACGGTAATTTGTGTGCTTTTTAAATCTCTTTCTGCTAACAAATCTGTCTTGATTTTTGTTGTAATCAAACTATCAGATGCCACTCTTTTTAAGCGCGCCTGTTGATCTTCTGATTTATAGGTAGCATATTCTTCTTGGCTTAAAGTGCCATCAGTATCAACGTCGGCTTCTGAAAAGTTGGTTTCTGTAAACAATTTATCGTTAGCGGCTTCCGTCTTGTTTAAAAGCGCATTTGAGTCGGCATCTAATTTTTTGAATTCAGCCGCTAATGGTGATTGATCTTGATTAGCATTATCTAACGCTACTGCTTGCATGGCTGTTGAGCCAAAGGCCAGTGCGATAATTAAGGTTGCTGATTTTAATGTTGATGACTTGTTCATTGAATAACTCCTGTTGAAAATGTAAGAAGCTCAATCAAACAATAAATGCATGATTTAGCCATGTGTGCATTTTAAGCAGATGGCTAAACCAAAAAAGCCCAGTTTTAGCTGATTATGTTGTCAGATATAGACTACAAAGCGGCTCTTACTGCTTTTAAACTGCCGCTACATCCAATGGAATCAAAGCGCGGATAAGCACGCCTTTGCCAGGCTCGCTTAGCATTTCAAAACGTCCACCAATGGCCAACACACGGTGGCGCATGCCCGATAAACCATGCGTATTGCCACTTAGCTCATTCAAATCGACGCCAATGCCATCATCCTCAATTTCTAGTTTAAGAAATTGAGCATCCACCATCACATCAACCGAGATAGCGGTTGCCTTTGCATATTTATTAGCATTATTTAAACTCTCTTGCACAATGCGGTAAGCCACCAAGCTAATGGTTTCATTTAGCTTAGTATTTTCATCGGGTAAATTTAGATTCAATTTCCACTGATTACGTTCAGCCGCATCGTTAATCAGCGATTGCAACGCTGGCCAAAAGCCAAAAGTAGATAACATAGATGGATGCAACTCTTGCACAATATGGCGCTGATATTGAATACCTTGATCGACATAGCTACTGGTTTTGCGCAACTTATCAATCACCTCACTGCCAACTTCTGGCTCAATCACCTTCATTTTCTTCATCACCCAAGCAATGTCCATTTTGGTTGCGGTGAAAATTGAGCCTAGCTCATCATGCAACTCGCGCGATAGTTTTTGGCGTTCACGTTCAACATCGGCTTGGTAATCTAATGCTAGGCTACGCAGCAGTTTGGTTTGTTGCTGTAGCTTTTCTTCGTATATGGCATTTTCGCGTAAAACGCGCTGTTGTAGCTCGCTCTTAATCGCAATTTCTGCCAACAATTGCTTAATTACTAATACAACCAGCCAAATCAATATTAAAGCACCAGCAAATATTGAAATACGTGCAATTAAAATAGTATCTAGGCGCTGTTTAACTTTATCCTCTAAATAATCGTTTTGTTTTTTGATGACGGTATCCACAAAATCCATGAATTTTTTGGTTTCCACCAAGCCTTCATCCAAATTGACAACCTGCCTAGCTTCGCTGTATTTGCCCGATTTAACTAGGTTAAGTGTCACCTTCATTTCTGCTGCCTTGGCCTCTAAGCTGCCAGCAATGATTTTTACCCATTCGCGCACCACAAGCTCATCCGCACCCGTCGAGGTATGAATAACCAGTGCTTCAATTTTTCTGATATTTTCTCTGGCTTCGCCTAAGGCATTATTAAATGGCTCAATATAATCTGGCCGATTGGTGTATAGATAGCCGCGTTGCGCGCTTTCGGCCTTGTAAACTTTGGTTTTTAAATCATGCAGAATAACGATATTACTTCTGATTTGGCCAATGACCACATCTTGGCGTGCAATGGATACTATCCAGTTATCGCTATACAGCACCGATATCATGGTAATGAGCAAAGCCACCGCAAGCATGGCGATGGTGCGGCCACCTAATAGCGTAATCAGCTTTTCAAAACCATACCAACACTTATCAATAATTGCTTTTGTTTTTTCTATTGTTTTACTCGCGAAACCTTGTAAATCAGTATTCAAAATTCGTCATCGCTTTCTTACATAAAAATCAGATTATAGCGTCTAAAGTACTTTGCAGTGACGCATTATGATGTGAAGGTAAATTGTTAATTTTTTAGACTTAATTAATTTTTAATATTATCTATTTTTTCAAAGGAAACCCCATGCTTACTTACGCGCTCATTTTTTTTATTATTGCCATTATTGCAGGCTTGTTAGGGTTTAAAGGTGTGGAGTCTGGCGCCGCCAAAATTGCCAAATTCTTTTTCTTTATTTTTATCATTCTGGCTTTGTTAATTGTAGGCGCTACCGTACTTGGGCTTAAGTTAGCCTTTTGATAGCACATTTGTATGTGTCAGCGCTTTCCTACAAGCATTTCAGATAAAGCTGGCTAAAGAGCAAATGCATATTTGCTTAAAGTAGCAACTGTGCATTTGCAATACTTTATTACAACATATTTAAAAGGAGATTCGAGATGCTGCATTACACCGTTGTATTTTTTGTCATCGCGATTATCGCTGCTGTATTTGGCTTTGGCGGCATCGCAGCTGGGGCAACTGAAATTGCAAAAATATTATTTTTTGTATTTTTAATTGTGACCATTATTTCATTTTTAATGGGTAGAAAACGTTAATTTTCAAACAGTTAGACCATTCACACTATTTAGATTAAAGGAATTCACTATGTTTAATACAAACAATCAAGAAAACTTAAAAGACAAAGCTAATCAGCTAGCTGAAAACGTTAAAGGCAATGTTGAAGATGTTGCAAACGATGTAAAAGAAAGTGCAGAAAGAATTAGCAACAACTTTCAACAAAAAACGGCTGAAACCAAACACGAAGCAACTAACGTGATTGCAAGCTTAAAATCATTAATTAACCAATACACAAGCTCGACTAATGTGGCTGATATTAAAAATCAGATTTTAGATAAGGCACATGAGCTACAAGGTACGGTTACAGATGAAGTTGCCCATGCTTACAGCGTTGGTAGAGATCGTGCTGCGCAGACTGTGCAAGAAAAACCATTGCTTACCTTGGGCCTAGCGGTTGGTGCTGGTGTATTGTTAGGTTATATTTTAGGCTCTAAACAATCGTCTAAATAAACCTAACGAAACCTGAGAAAACCATGTTAAAAACTGTGCTTAAATTAGTTGCCCAATTGCTCATCGCTAGATTCATTCGTAATCGTGTTGAAGAACATGTCAGTAACGATGCCGCAAGCCATTTTGGCGCAGTCAAAAAAAGTGTGGCGGCGTTGATTGAAAGTCACGCCGTCCTCTTTAAAAGCCAGTTTAACCAAGATTTAAAACGTTTGGTGAACAGTTTTGTTGGCTATATGTTTATATTATTCGCTGCATTTTGTTCTGGCATTACAGGCTTAATGTGGATTTTTGCAACGGCTTGGAACAGTCCAAACCGCGATATTATTTTAGGAACAACGATGATTTTACCCATCATATTAGGTATTGCCGTATTTTTAGTTATCCGTCAATCTTGGAAAAAACAACCGCTTTTACAACAATCTATGATACAAATCGAACAAGATTGGCAAGTATTTAGAAATGGCTTAGATGGAACAGCAGATACTTCGGACGAAGCGAATCGATAATTTTAATACTACTATTTAGGTTAACTCATGAAAAATGTTTTATTGGTCGATGATCACAGTATTGTGCGTCAAGGCTTAAAAAACTTAATCGCACTTGAAGCAGATTTAACCGTCACTGGTGAAGCTGGCTCTGGTCTAGAAGCGATTAATTTAGTGCGTAATAACACTTACGACATTGTTGTATTAGATATCTCCATGCCTGACAAAAATGGCGTGGATACTTTGCATGATTTAAAACATGTGTCACCTGACTTGCCTGTGCTGATTTTAAGCGGCTATGCCGAAGCGCAATATGCGTTAAACTTAATTCGTAACGGTTGCAAAGGCTATTTATCTAAAGATGCCGATGCCGATGAAATTATTAAAGCGATTAGAACGATTGCCAATGGCAAACGCTACATATCGGCCGAATTAGCCGAGTTGATGAGCGAACAACTAAGCCACCCAAGCGAAAAACAATTGCACGAAACTTTAAGCGACCGCGAATTTCAAGTGTTTTTTAAACTAGCAGGCGGCTTAAGTGCAACTGAAATTGGCACCGAACTTAATATTAGCGTTAAAACGGTTAGTACTTATCGCTCACGCATTTTAGAAAAAATGAGCCTTAAAACCAATGCCGATTTAACTTATTATGCTATTAAAAATGGCTTAATTACCTAATATGTACGCCACTTTACACATAAATAATGTAGTCACATGTCAGACAGATACCGATATTTTGTATTGTCAACGTCACGTACAATATGATTTACTTAATCAATCTAAGTTAGTAGCCATCCAACATGTCAGTTTACGAAAATAGAACTTCGAATATAGTGCCATTAAATCAAAGTAGCCATTACATGAACCATGAAACAGCCTTACATGAACCGATGAAAATGCTACTCGTAGAAGACTCCACTCTATTGCGCGAAGTGCTATTTGAAACGATTAACAATTTGAATAATGTGGCTGTAACAGGCACTGCCGCTACGCGACAAAAAGCTATTCATTTATTAGATGAAACCCCTTTTGATATTTTGTTGTTAGATATTGAGCTAGCCGAAGGAACCGGTTTCGAAGTGATTCAGCATATTCAAAAATCAGGTTATCCGTTTAAACAACCAATCATGATTATGTTAACCAACCACGCGCACCCGCACTATCGCAGCCTTGCCAAAAGCCTAGGCGTGCAATACTTTTTTGATAAATCCATGGATTTTGATTTAGCAATTGAGGCAATAGAATTAGAGGCAAATCGCTTCTCAAAATCTCAACATTAACGATAAATGCTGACGCATGTTCAAGTTAGAAACATGGGAACTTACTAGCTATATCGTTACCGTTTTTGGTTTGCCGCTAGGTATATTTGCTTTTGTTTGGCAACAGCGCAAAGAACGCGAAAACGAAGAAGAAGCTGTTTACCAGCTTCTTTCTGATGCCTACACCGACTTTCTTAAATTGGCCATGCAAAATGCTGACCTCAAATTGCGTTCTCAAGGCGCTATTGCCGATTTAACTGAAGAACAGCGTGAGCGCACGCAAGTTATGTTTGAAATACTCATTTCATTATTTGAGCGCGCATACCTACTCGCTTATGAAGATGACATGTCTGGCAAGCAATTACGCCGATGGGCATCTTGGGATGACTATATGCGCGAATGGTGTCAGCGCGATGATTTCAGATTGACCCTACCGCGACTGTTACAAGGCGAAGATGCCGATTTTGCTAACTACATCCAAAAAATCGCTAATGAAGTCATGCTTAAACCCTAACCTACAACTCTTATTGGAACACACATGAATATTTATGAAGCGCTAAGAGAAAGCCACGATGAACAAAGAAAGCTTTGCGCAGAACTACTAGCAAGTGAACCCAACGCTCAATTGCGTAAGCAAATGTTTAAATCGCTAAAAGTAGAGCTAGAAGCTCACGCTGCTGCCGAAGAACGTTTTTTATACTGCCCAATTATGATGGAAGATGCAGGCCTTTCTATTTCACGTCATGCGCTTTCAGAGCACCACGAAATGGAAGAGTTGATGGAAGAATTAACCACCAATGACCCCGCCGTGCAAGGCTGGCTAACCCGCGCTAAAGCCTTGTGCGACAAAGTAAATCATCATTTGGATGAAGAGGAAAAAGCGTTTTTTCAGCTATCTGGAAAACTGTTAACGGACAAACAAAAAGCAAGCTTAGCCACCGATTATTTGGCTGATTTTGAGCGTATGAAAATAAAATACAGCAGCTAGTTTTACCCAGATTCGTATGAGTGATGCACGTATTTTTCAGCCAGCTAACAACCGCTGGAAATTAGTAGCTAGAATATTTGTAACAGCTTGGTTTGTGATTGGCGGCGTTATGCACTTTGCTAACCCAGAGCCCTTTTTGCGCATCATGCCGCCTTATATCCCCTACCATCTGGCTTGCGTATATATCAGCGGAGCGTTTGAATTACTGGGTGCCGTTGGCTTGTGGATTAAGCCACTAAGAAGTTTGGCTGGCTATGGTTTGATGGCGTTAACAGTAATCGTCTCCTTAGCCAATGTGCACATGTACCAACACCCCGACTTATTCCCCAGCATTCCAGAGTGGTTGTTACTGGTGCGCTTTCCTGTGCAAGCGGCTTTGATTTGGCTTATCTGGTGGTGCTCAAAACCAAATAAGCCAAGTGGTTATGTCAATATTAAACTACCTGTCAGTTAATTTTACTTGGCAACTTTACTCAGTTTAAACCCCGCCTTTTTAAAAGCTTCAATCAAGCCTGATTGACCTGCCAAATGTGATGCACCAACTGCTATAAACACTGGTTTTTCATTAGCTACTTTGATGCTGCGCTCTGCCATTAAAACATTGCGTTCATCCAACAATTTAGTCTTCATTTTTGCCCAAATAGGCTTAGGCAACATACCACCTGTAATTTTTTCATCTAAAGCGCTAATTTTGTCAGAATCGCCCTCTAAATAAGCGGCCATTAATCGCTCAAAATCCGCCTCTTTTTGCTCTTGCGTGCGTTTTAATACGGCGCGCAGCATCACTAATTGTTCTTCACGGCTAAAGTCATCCATGATGCCAAAGTGCGCTTTGCTGCTTTCTAAACCATCAATATCTTTCGATAAATCCTCTGAAGTAGACATCAGCAAATTATCTTGCGCAAAAGGTGTTTGCGGCTTGGGTAAGTCAAACACCACCGCTAACAACCAAGGCTTCATGCGCATTGCTGCATCTAAATGCATGACATGAAAATCCGCCAATTCGCGCACTTGGTCAATTTCCTGCTCCGTTAACATTTCGCGCAAACTAGCATCTTGCATCAAAAGCACAGTTGGGTCGTTATTATCTTGCTTGGTTTCCATCACAAAGGTATCAACACTTTTAATGGCATCAATCACATTTGGCGAAAAATTGGTGATGCGATTGTCATCGGTATGCATCGTGCCAAATAGATAGCTAATAATGCCCGTTGGCGATTCCAGCTTCCAAAACAAGCCTTTTTCGGTGGCTTGCGCCATAACGGACGCGCAAAATATAAAGCTGGCAAAAATAATTTGAGCGGCTGATTTAAAACTAAACCTAGAAACAAACATAGTAACCCTTTTAGTTGAAATGCTTCTTTAAAGACTTTTAAACAATCGATTTGGTTCAGATTGGCTTAAATTTGCATTATTTAATGCGCTAAGGTATTGCCGCATTCTGAATCTTAATTTAAATACTTGCTCAGTTTGGGCCTTATGTCCCACCCGTTTGGGTTATTTTTACCAATCAATCTTCATCTTATAATGGTTTTTAATAATAAGGAAATACATTTAAATGTGCTTTAAAAACAATATACAAGGCAAGCTAAAATGATATTTTCAATGCGACTGTTAATGCTTTTCATCCTGACAGCGCTCCTCTATGCTCCAGCAATCAACGCTGCCGTTTACAAATGGGTAGATGAAAAAGGAGTTACTCAATATTCCGACAAACCAACCACTGGAAAAAAATCCCAAACGGTTGAAATAGCACCTTCCCCGCCAAAAGAGGAAACTGATAATGCATTGCAAAGAAAGCAGTTGCAGCTTGATGAAGATCGCCTTAAAACAGAGCAAAAACGGCAGACGGAATTGAAGGATGCCGCTGAAAAACAGAAAAATATTAAATCGAAATATAAAGAAGGTGGTTGCAGTAGAAAATTAACATTCTTTTGTGAGGGTGAACACAAAAGTATTGAGTATTTGGATTTCTGTATAGATATAAACAAATACTATTTGATTGACAATTGTGAAGAACCACTTGATTTGGTCATCGAAAAAACTCAAGTAATTTACAAGGCGTGTGAAAATGATTATGGTAAAAAGTGTATTAGACCAACTGATAGACATTACAAAGAAGGCGTCGAGTGCCTTGCTCATAACCAAAAACATCTTTCAGCAGAATGTTTACATCAAACTAAAAGCCTATTTCGTCACTTTACAAAAGAAGAGAGAAATTAGGTATGAAGTAGTGAGCAATCAAACTGCTGATTTTTTACTTTTAATATAAGCAGGCCTTGCCGCATTTTTCATATTGTTAAACGATTTAGGCAAGCCACCATATTTCTTAGCAGGTAGCGGCTGTTTCGATTTAAACGTACTGCCATCGGATTGGCGAATTGCACCCATTACCGCAGGCTGGAAAGCAGGTACTAAATGCTTTTTACTATTACCAATCAAATCCTCACGGCCCATTTTCTTAAGCGCTTCACGCAACATCGGCCAATTAGCAGGGTCGTGATAGCGAATAAATGCTTTATGTAATTTACGTTGCAA
>JAZKDM010000125.1:12310-15915 GCA_040387535.1 Pseudomonadota bacterium
ACTTTGTCGCGAATCTCTTCTACTTCTTTCAAAATAGATTCTTCACTACGGCTTTGAATAATGCGGCCTTCATGCTCGGTAATACTGCAAAACGTACAGCCGCCAAAACAGCCGCGCATAATATTCACACTAAACCGAATCATTTCCCACGCAGGGATTTTGGCTTTGCCATATACAGGATGCGGCGCACGCGCATACGGCATGTCGTAAACGTAATCCATCTCTTTGGTGGTCAGCGGAATCGGCGGCGGATTCAGCCACACTTCTCTATCACCATGCTTTTGCACTAGCGCACGCGCATTGCCAGGGTTGGCCTCTAAGTGCAACACACGCGACGCATGCGCATACAAAATCGGGTCTTTTGAAACCGCTTCATAATCAGGCAAGCGCACTACTTGTTTGCTTCTGTCGGCCTTAGGTTTGCGCACAATGGTGATGGCATTGGTGCCTGCTGGCAACACTGATTTTGCGCTACTTTCTGAGCTTTTGTCATCCGTGGCACAACTGGCATCGGCTTTACCCATCTTCATTTCATAGGGGTCAACAGGCTTATCAACGGTGCCAGGACGGTCTAGCTTGGTACTTTCAATCTCATCCCAACCTTCAGGAATTTGCTTGCGTAAAAAAGCCGTACCGCGAATATCTTGAATATCCGCGACTTTTTCACCTTTAGCGATACGATGGCTTAACTCAACCAGTGCGCGTTCGGCGTTGCCATATAGCAAGATATCCGCTTTAGAATCCACCAGAATACTGCGGCGCACTTTATCCGACCAATAATCGTAATGCGCAATGCGGCGCAAACTGGCCTCAATACTGCCGACTACTAACGGCACTTGGCTATACGCCTCGCGACAACGTTGTGAGTAAACCAAAACCGCCCTATCTGGCCGTTTATTGGGTGCAGCATCTGGCGTGTAAGCATCGTCTGAGCGAATTTTTTTATCGGCTGTGTAGCGATTGACCATGCTATCCATATTGCCAGCGGTAATACCAAAATATAGATTAGGCTTGCCTAAAGCTTTAAATGCTTTGGCATCTTGCCAATCGGGCTGCGCGATAATGCCCACGCGAAAGCCCTGCGCTTCAAGCAAACGGCCAACCAAAGCCATGCCGAAACTGGGGTGGTCGATGTAAGCATCGCCTGTCACCAAAATAATATCGCAGCTATCCCAACCCAAATCATCCATTTCGGCGCGTGTCATCGGCAACATTTTGGCCGTGCCAAAGCGCTTCGCCCAATAGGGGCGGTAGGTGTGAATCGGTTTGGCTAAATTATTGGTGTAAATTTCCATGCAGTACTTTGGTTAAATCAAACTAAATTAAGTTGCGCATTTTACGCTCTAATTGCTTGATTAAAAAGCTTATATTTGTAAGATTGATGTAATTTTTTAAATGGTTGACTAAAGCATACCCTTACATCATGATAAAACTATGGACATTAAAAAATGAAAACAGCTTATTCAGTAACAGGCATGACCTGTGGCGGTTGTGTTAATCGCGTTAAAACCACTTTGGCGCCCTTGGCAGAATCGGTTGAAGTCACGCTTGATCCGCCTCAGGCTGTGTTAAAAAGCCCTAAGGTAGATTTACCCGCGCTAAATGCGGCTTTGGCAAAAGTCGGCCATTATGAGTTGCATACTATTGTTGAGCCTGTTGCTGAGCCCATTGTTGAATCAGCAACCAATCTGGCATCTACACCACAAACTCCCGCAGAAAAAATGAATTGGTTAAGCACTTACAAACCATTATTACTGGTTTTTTTCTACATTTTGTTAGTGACTTTAGCGGTGGAATTTACCTATGGTGAATTTGTACTGCACCGTTTTATGCCCAATTTTATGGCTGGCTTCTTTCTAGTTTTTTCGTTTTTCAAATTACTCGATTTAGCAGGCTTTGCTAGCAGTTATGCCATGTACGATTTACTGGCAAAGCGTGTGTACAGCTATGGCTTTGTTTATCCTTTTATTGAGCTTGGTCTTGGTATTGCTTATCTAGTTAATTTCAAACCAATGTTAACCAATGCCATCACTTTAGTTGTGATGCTGTTTTCTAGCATTGGCGTCATTTTAGCTGTGATGAATAAGCAAAAAATTAAATGCGCCTGCTTAGGCACAGGCTTTAATCTGCCCATGACCACCGTCACCATTATTGAAGATTTACTGATGGTGGCGATGGCGGCCTGGATGTTACTTTAAGTAAGCTAGTTTAATTTGAGCATAGGCTATTACCAACTAGAAACTGGCAGAGTGGCTGCAATTGAAAATGACTGCCCTTTTCCACCTTTAAGCCAAGCTTTAATAGAGCCCAATGGCTTAATCGCCATTGGTGGCGATTTAAACGCTGAGCGTTTACTCAACGCTTACAGTCAGGGCATATTTCCTTGGTTTAATGAAGATGAGCCAGTTATGTGGTGGAGCCCGAATCCACGCATGGTGCTATTCCCACATGAGCTAAAAATTTCCAACTCACTTAAAAAAACGCTTAAAAAATCCCTATTTGAAATACGCTTTAACACCTCTTTTCGCGTTGTGATGACAGCCTGTAGTGAATCAAAACGTCTTGGTCAAGCTGGCACTTGGATTTCACCAGAAATGATTAACGCCTATTGTGATTTACATCAATTAGGCCATGCCATTTGCATGGAAAGCTGGCTTAATAATCAATTAGTTGGCGGCTGTTATGGCGTCATTATCAATAAAATGTTTTACGGCGAAAGCATGTTTCACACCCAAACCGATGCCTCAAAAGTCGCCTTTGCGCACTTAGTCAATCATTTGCAAAATCAAGGCGTTGGCATGATTGATTGCCAAATGTATACACCCCTTTTAGCAAGCTTTGGCGCACGCGAAATTGAACGTGAAGAATTCATGCAAAATTTGACCAAACTGGTAAACTTTTGACATGAGCTTACCGAATGAACAGCCGCTTCACAAATTGCAATTTTATGTGACCACACCATATAAATGCGGCTATCTGCCCAATAAACTCGCGCAAAGTTTAATTGCATCGCCACAGCATTTGATTGATGCCAATATTTACAATGGGCTGATTACTCAAGGCTTTAGACGTAGCGGAAAATTTGCCTACAGACCGCATTGCGAAAACTGCCGTGCCTGTATTGCAGTGCGATTAATATTAAGCGAATTTGCACCAACCCGCAGCCAAAAACGCGCCTATAAACAACATAGCGATTTAACCACTCAAATTTTACCGCTGCACTTCAATCAGCAACATTATGAGCTCTACGAAAGCTATCAATCGCTGCGCCACCAAGATGAAACCGCCAGCGAAACAAGTACAGCACCAAAAGACGATGCTGAGCAATACCGCCAATTTTTATGCCAAAGCAACGTGGAAAGCCTGATGATTGAATTTAAAGACGCTAACAACCAAGTAAAAATTGTCAGCGTAGTAGATATTGTGAACGATGGGGTTTCTGCCGTTTACACCTTTTATGATGCGCTTGAGCCAAAAGCAAGCTATGGAACATACTCTATTATGTGGCTAGCCGAATGGACAAAAAGCTTGAATCTGCCGTATTTGTATTTGGGCTACTGGATAAAAGATAGTCAAAAAATGGCTTATAAACAACAATTTAAACC
>JAZKDM010000126.1:0-17313 GCA_040387535.1 Pseudomonadota bacterium
GTTATCATTAACTCTTTAATTTACACAACTTTTGAAATATTTACACCGATTTACAAGTAAATCGATGTGTTGAAAAAATAAGCATCATTTCACTGCCAATTATTTAAAACAAACATCAAGCCAGCCAACGGTATTTCCTCTAGCCAGCCAGATACATTATCTACCATAGAGGAAAGTACCATGAGTCACATCCGTAGTCGTAAGCACAACCCTGCACGTATCGCCGCAATGGTTGCCGCCACTTTTTCAATCGCCGCCAGCGTGCCAAACGCACATGCAGCAGATGAAGTGACCGAGTTACCTGAGGTTAGTGTTAAATCTAAGAAAGAAGTGCCTTTTAAAGCAGACACTTCTGCCAGCCAAAAATTTACTAAACCGCTAATTGATACGACGCAAACAGTGCAAGTGATTAAAAAAGAGCTTTTGCGCGAGCAAGGCGTTTTCTCTTTAGTTGATGCGCTACGCAATACGCCAGGCATCACCATGCAAATGGGTGAAAATGGCAACACTTCTGCAGGCGATACGTTCTCTATGCGCGGTTTTAATGCTTCAAACCAATTGTTTGTAGATGGCTTGCGTGACCTTGGTGCGGTATCACGCGATGTATATAACTTAGAGCAAATTGAAGTGGTTAAAGGCCCAGCAGGCGCCGATATTGGCCGTGGTGCAGCAGGTGGTTATATTAACTTAATCAGCAAATTACCAAGCTTATCAGGTAAAAATTACGCTACTGTTGGTTACGGTACAGCAGATAAAAAACGCGCAACAATTGATGTAAACCAAGCAATTGGTGACACAACAGCCGTGCGTTTAAACGCATTAGTTTTTGATGGTAATGTTGATAAGCGTGATGAAGTGGATAACCAAAACTTCTCAATTGCACCTTCTATTGCGTTTGGTTTAAGTGGCGATACGCGCTTCTATCTGTATTCACAACACGTTCGTCAAGACAATACGCCTGATGGCGGTATTCCAACGATTGGCCGTAAAGGATTCTTTACTGCGCCTGTTGCTGCTTCTGCAACTGTTAACCCAGCACTTACTGCTGCTGAAGCCGCTAGACTTAACGGTGGTAGCAAAGTAGATCGTGAGAACTTCTATGGCAGCGACAATGATTATGAAAAAATTGATGCGGACATGATTACCGCTAAATTTGAACATGATATTAATGCAACCACCACGCTTCGCAATATCTCACGTTACGGTAAAACAGATCTGGATCGCGTAACAACAGGCGTTAATACAGGTGGCGCAGGTTTGCGTGCGCCAAGTGCCGACCCAGCCACATGGACAGCCAACCGTTCACGTCAGCGCCTTGACCGTCAAGATGAAATTTTAGTCACCCAAACCAGCATTAATAGTGCTTTTGATATTGGTGGTTTTAAAAACTCGTTTGTGGGCGGTGTTGAGTTGATGTATGAAAGGCAAAAAAATAAATCTTTCATTACAACAGGATTAACAGTACCTAATGCCAATCTTTATAACCCTAATGAAAACGATTTGTTGCCTGTACCTTATGCAAGTGGTGCAGCAACTGACGGCAATACTAAAACCGCCGCAATTTATGCATTTGATACCATTGATTTAAGCGATAAATGGCAGGTGAATGCAGGCTTACGCTATGAGCGTTATAAAACCGCAACGGATGCCCGTGCCGCTGCAAGTGCTGGCGGTGCAGTAACGCATGCTAGCGATTCTGATAATTTATTAAGCTGGAAAACAGGTGTGTTATTTAAGCCTGCAACAAACGGTAGCATTTATGCGGCTTACGCCACATCATATACCCCGCCAGGCAGCGCAAATTTTGCATTATCGGCTACGGCTAATAACCAAGACAATGGTGCGCTTGACCCGCAAAAAACCGACAACATCGAAGTTGGTACTAAATGGGATTTATTAAATAATCAGCTTAATGTAACTGCTGCAGTTTTCCGCACTGAAAATGATAAACAAGCGACGCTGAATGATCTTTTACAGCCAGAACAGATTGGTAAAACACGTGTAACAGGCGTTGAGTTGCTAGCTGTTGGGCAGTTAACAGAAAACTGGCAGTTATCAGGTGGCATCACTAAGTTAAATGCTAAAGCTTTAGATCAGCGAAGCAGTGCTACTGTAACCACAAGTGGTGTGCGCTGGACGCCAGATTACAGCGCAACGCTTTGGACGCAGTACACATTTAATGACTTTACATTTGGTGGTGGTGCGCGTTACATGGGCGAACAAAAACGCCTAGTAACAAGTGCCGACCCTGCATTGAATAATATGCCAGACATACAATCGTATACTGTAGTAGATGCAATGCTGGCTTATGCGGTAAATAAGAATCTAAACTTGCGTCTCAATATGTACAATTTATTTGATAAAGAATACGTTGAAACCTTGAATAATGGTGGTGGTCGTGTGCGTCTAGGTTTGCCACGCTCTGCCATGCTGACAGCTGAGTTTATGTTCTAAATTAAGTAATACCAACGCCCGCCAGTTTTTACTGGCGGGCTTTTTAATTGATTGCAGGATAGTGATGCTTTTACACATACCCGAAGTGTTTACCAAGACCCAAGTGGCAGAATTACGCGCCGCACTGGATGCCGGCGCGTGGCTGGATGGTGCCGCTACGGCTGGTCCATTGGCGGCTAAAGCTAAATACAATCTGCAATTTTCAACCGAATCACCTGGCTACCCAGCACTTTCACAAGCCATCATTTCAGCGTTAGAGCAACATCCCTTATTTGTTTCGGCCGCGTTGCCGCAGCGCATTTTGCCACCCATGTTTAATCGCTATGCGCTAGGCAACACCTATGCAAATCATGTTGATAATGCCATTCAAACCGATAGGCGCGATGGTGAGCGGGTGCGTACCGATATTTCTGTGACTGTGTTTTTATCAGAACCGGAAGAGTATGAAGGTGGCGAACTGATAGTTGAAGATACCTACGGCAGCCATGAAGTTAAATTGCCTGCAGGCGATGCCATCATCTATCCATCATCAAGCCTGCATCGGGTTGAGCCTGTTATTTCAGGTGAGCGCGTTGCCTCATTTTTGTGGGTGCAAAGTTTGGTGCGCGATGCTTGGCAACGCAGCATGCTATTTAATTTGGATATGAATCTAATCAAGCTGCGCAGTCAAATTGGCAACACAGATGAGATAGTGGCGTTAACAGGTCATTACCATAATCTTTTAAGGCAGTGGAGTAGCTGATGAATGCGCCCTTAAATGCGATTCCCGCCGATATTGTATGTGCTGCCGATTATGAGCGTTATGCGCGCCATTATATAAGCGATGCTGCTTGGGCTTATTTGCAAGGCGGAGCGGCGGATGAATTAACGCTGGCTGCCAATGCGGATGCTTGGCGCACCATTCAACTTTGGCCGCGCGCGCTGGCCGATGTGCGCGGCGGTCATACACGTTGCACACTTTTTGGCGACACATTGGCGCACCCGATTATTCTGGCACCAGTTGCCACGCAAAAGGTTTTTCACGCAGAAGGTGAGTTGGCTAGTGTGCTTGCCGCAGGTGTTATGGGCGGGGTGGCGGTCGTTTCAACGCAAGCGTCTATCTCGCTTGAAGATATTGCACAACAGGCACAAGGGCCATTATGGTTTCAGCTGTACTGGCAGGGTAGTCGTGAAGCTACTCTGGCACTGGTAAAGCGGGCTGAAATATCAGGATGCCGCGCGCTAGTGTTGACGATTGATGCACCAGTTTCTGGCGCCCGCAATCGCGAACAGCGCGCTGGATTTTCTGTACCAGCGCATGCTACCCAAACCAATGTTACGCCAATCACATTGCCAACTTTGACAGACAAAATGAGCACTGTATTCGATGGCTTGATGTCGATAGCACCCGTTTGGGATGATGTCCAGTGGCTAATCAATCAAACCAATTTGCCTGTTTTGCTTAAAGGAATTTTGCATCCTGATGATGCGATAAAAGCCGTTGAAATTGGTGCGGCTGGCATCGTGGTGTCTAATCATGGCGGACGTGTATTAGATAGCGCACCAGCTACATTCTTCGCTCTATCTGGCGTTGTTGCGGCGGTGCAGGGTGCTGTACCCGTATTAGTTGATGGTGGGATTAGGCGCGGCACCGATATCGTCAAAGCGCTTGCCCTAGGCGCAACAGCGGTGATGATAGGGAGGCCCTATATTCACGCACTAGCAACGGCAGGTGCGCTTGGTATTGCTCATTTAATTCGTTTGCTACGTGAAGAGTTAGAAATCGTGATGGCATTAACGGGTTGTAAAACATTAGACGATATTAACCCCAATGCTATACGTGCAAACTCAATTTCACCACAGCAAAATCTTTAATTAACTTTACATATTGCTAGAACGTCTAAACAACTGTTTCTGCTATAATGAGATTCGTTCTCATTTGCATTAATGCCCAAATAGTGCGTATAGCTTTAGGCATTAACTTTAAATTAACCGATAAATTCAACCATTCAATATTAGCCAGATATGCAAAATCAGACAAATCAGAAAAATAGAGCATTCTGGCTTAAACACCTTTACAGATGGCATTGGATCAGCTCTGCTGCCTGTCTTATCGGCATGCTTTTGTTCGCCTCAACTGGCATTACCCTTAACAATGCCACGCAAATCGAATCGGTACCTGTAGTCACCAAAAAAACAGCCACAGTGCCAGCGGCGCTTTTAAATCAAATCAAAGTAAATCAAATTAAAGTAAATCAAATCAAAGCTGAACCTGCAAATGACAAAGCGGCGCTACCAAAAGCGACAGCCGATTGGGTCAGCGATGCGATTGGTGTGGAGTTGACTGATATACCTGGTGAGTGGTCCGATGCTGAAGTATATGTGTCTTTACCCAGGCCAGGAGGGGACGCTTGGTTGGTGATAGACCGCGCCAGTGGCGAAGTGAGCTATGAGCGAACTGACCGCGGCTGGGTATCTTATTTTAACGACCTGCACAAAGGCCGAAACACTGGCATGGCTTGGAGCTGGTTTTTAGATATTTTTTCCATCACTACACTGGTGTTCTGCATCACAGGTTTATTAATGCTGAATATGCACGCAGGCAATCGCCCAGCTACTTGGCCTTTGGTTGGTTTGGGCTTTGTAGTGCCATTGGTTTTAGTTATTTTATTTATTCACTAGTTTTTTACTTAGTTTTAGGAGATATCGTCAATGCGTAAAAGCGTACTTACATTAATTCCAGCATTAATCCCAGCCTTAATTGCTGGCATGTTCGCTAATCAAGCCGTTGCGGGTGAGATAAGTCTGAAAGTCACTTTACCTCAAGTTAACACAGCTGAATACCATCGCCCTTATGTGGCGATTTGGATTGAGAAACCTGACCAAAGTGTTGAGAAAAACTTGGCTGTTTGGTATAGCCAAAAGAAAACTGACAAAGGCGAGCAAAGCGATAAATGGTTGAAAGATTTGCGTCAGTGGTGGCGTAAAAGTGGTCGCGATCAATCTCTGCCTATGGATGGCGTAACAGGCGCAACACGTGCAGTTGGTGAGCATGCCTTAACATTTAAAGAACAAGTGGCAAATTTGCCAGCTGGCCAATACAGCATTGCTGTGGAATCGGCGCGTGAAAAAGGCGGTCGTGAGATTGTGCGCGTGCCCTTTACTTGGCCAGCTAAAAAAGCCGAAACACTTAAAGCGACAGGGCAGCAAGAGCTGGGCGATATCGTTGTGGATTTAAAATCATAATTATTAACATTATTTTGAGGAATATGAAGATGAATCATCCCGCTACGAAAAAAATATTATCTCTATTAACGCTAGTCTTAGGCGCTTCTGTCGCCCATGCACATGGCGTTTGGATTGCACCATCTAGCACCGTGCTTTCTGCGCCACAATATGTCACTTTCGATGCCGCATCATCAAGCGTTCCCTTTATGATTGATCATAGGCCACTTGTGATTGATGCGCTGGCGATTATTGCGCCAGACGGCAGCAAGGTTACGCCAGTGAATGTGATGAAAGGTGAGCTACGCACAGTATTTGATGCCAAATTTGAGCAACAAGGCACTTATCGATTAGAACTATTACGTTCAGGCTTCCGCGCAAACTGGAAAGATGCGGAAAATAAGCCGAAACGCTTTATGGGAACCGCTGAAGCCTTGGCAAAAGAAGTGCCAACCGATGCAAAAGACTTGCAGGTATCTGAATCAGACAGCCGCATGGAAAATTTTGTGACAGTGGGAAAACCAACAGCACTAAAAACGACTGGCAAAGGCCTTGAATTGGTATCCGCGACGCACCCTAACGATTTGGTGACAGGTGAGCCTGTTGAGTTAACGTTTTTGGTTGATGGCATTCCAACAGAAGGTGTTGAAGTTGAGATTATTCGTAGCCAAACACGCTACAGAAATAAATTAGATGAAAAAAAATATAAAACAGACAAAAACGGCAAGCTAAAAGTAACGCTAGCTGATGCAGGTATGTACTGGCTAGATGCTGATTTTAAAGATAATAAGGTATCTAACAAATTAGCCAAAGAACGCTCATTGGCTTATGTGATTACGCTGGAAGTGCTACCGCAATAAGCTGATGCGCCGTGTTTTAATACCGCAAAGCCTGCAAACGCTACCCCAGCATTTGCCGATTGGTGAACAGCACATATTAAGCGGGCAGTCTATGGGCACAACATGGACTGTCCGCTTTATGAATGCGCTTGCATTATCAGATGCGTCTGTGCGCACGTTGATTGAGCATGAGCTGAATATTGTTGTGGCGCAAATGAGCACATGGCAGCCAGAATCTAATCTCAGCGTTTTTAATGCTGCCGATGCCAATACTTGGCACACGCTACCCCATGCTTTTTTTACAGTACTCGATTGCGCGTTGAATATTGCCGCCGAAACCAATGGCGCGTTTGACCCGACCATTGGCCCCTTGGTGAATTTATGGGGCTTTGGCCCACAAGGGCAACGCGTATCGCCGCCTGAAGCCAATGAAATTAATGCTGCCAATGCCAATTGTGGCTGGAAAAAACTACAACTGGATAAAAATGCAATGCGCGCTTTGCAAGCTGGCGGTGTGTATGTGGATTTTTCAGGCATCGCAAAAGGCTATAGCGTAGATAGAATTGCGAGTGCCCTTCAACAAGCAGGAATAGAAAATTATCTGATTGAAGTTGGCGGTGAGCTATACGGCAATGGTATTAAGGCTGATGGCCAACCTTGGTGGGTGGCGCTTGAAACATCGCCCCAAGCGACCTCTGTAGCCGAATCTGTTATTGCGCTGCATGAAGTGGCGATTGCAACATCTGGCGATTACAGACGTTACTTTGAGCATAACGGCAAGCACTATGCGCATACTATTGATCCGCGCACAGGCTATCCTATTGACGCGACAAATCCATCATCTGGCGCATTAGTTTCAGTTACCGTGATACATGCAGAGTGTATGGTGGCGGATGCGTTGGCTACGGCTTTCACTGTTATGGGCGTACAAGCCGCGCTGGCTTATGCAACAAAGAAAGATATCGCCGTGTTATTGATTGAACAAAAAGCAGATGGCTTTAAAGAGCATTTTTCACCTCAATTAATGGCGATGCTGGAATGAATTACTTACTTGCAAGTTTAAGCTTGCTTATCACTAATCCAGTTTACGCGGCCAGTTTAGCCGTGTCTCATACCATCAATGCGGCTATTGTCGTTTTTCTGTATCTCATTTTTTGTGGCTGGTTTTTCTGGCGATACAAAAAAAGAACTGAACAAAACCTACTAGAAAATAAGCTGGTTAACACAGACGCAAATTTGCGAGATGAAAGCACGATTTTAGTGGCGTACGCAAGCCAGACTGGCAATGCCGAGCAGCTTGCCAAAAAAACGGCCGAATCACTTAAAGCAGCAGGGTTGGCGATTGAGATACAAGCTCTTTCCGCTGTTGATACAGTGATGTTGCAGGATTTTAATCGCATATTATTTGTCGTCAGCACCACTGGTGAAGGCGATGCGCCTGATAATGCGCGCGAATTCTTAACCAAAGTTATGCAACACAATGCAAAGTTGTCCAATCTTAAATACGGCATTTTAGCTTTGGGCGATAGCAGCTACACCCATTTTTGCGGCTTTGGTCACACGCTAGAAGCGTGGTTGCAACAGTCACATGCAATCCCTTTATTCGATATGGTAGAAGTCGACCGCAATGATGATGGCGCCTTAAGGCACTGGCAATATCAGCTAGGGGTGCTGGCACAAGATACGGAAATGGCCGACTGGAAGACGCCCAATTACCAGCATTGGAAACTGACTGCGCGTGCACAATTAAATGAAGGCAGTGTAGGCGCGCCTGTTTACCACTTAAGCTTTTCAACACAAAAAAAACAGATGCACTGGCAAGCAGGCGATATTGCAGAGATTGGACCACGCAATTCACCGCAAGTTATCAATGCGTTTCTTGAGCGCCTTGGTTTGGATGGCGCTACCAAAATTGAATCAGGTAACAAAACATTAAGTGAGGGATTACAAGATAAATTGCTGCCGCATGATGAGGATGGTTTTAACGCACTTTCTAACTTAGATGTTGAAGCGATTTTGCTGACATTAAAAACACTCCCGCATCGCGAATATTCTATTGCCTCCATCCCGCAAGACGGCAAGCTTGAGCTACTGATTCGACAAACGCATTATGCCGATGGCCGCTTGGGTATTGGCTCTGGCTGGTTGACGCAACACGCTGCAATCAATGGCGATATCGCCTTGCGCATACGTGAAAATAGCGCCTTTCACCCACCATTAAGTGATGCACCACTTATCTTAATCGGCAACGGTACAGGCATCGCAGGTTTAAGAGCGCATCTAAAGGCGCGTGTAGGATTAGGACATGGCAAAAACTGGCTAATCTTTGGTGAGCGTAAAGCGGCACATGATTTTTACTTTAAAGATGAGCTATACAGTTGGCGGAATCAGGACTTAATCACAAGGCTGGATACTGCTTTTTCGCGCGACCAAGTTGAACGTATATATGTACAAGATATTGTAAAATCATCAGCAGCAGAAATAGCTAAATGGGTGACAGAAGGCGCAGCGATTTACGTTTGCGGTAGTGCAAATGGTATGGCACCAGCGGTGCATAGCGCCTTAGTTGAAAGCCTTGGTGAAGCAAGCTTATCCAATTTGGCGGCATCTGGTCGCTATCGCCGCGATGTGTATTAAGACAATATATTGACGATAAAGTAAACATTCATCATGATGGTCTACTAAATTGTTAGATTGAGATTGCATCAATGATAGGTATTTTATTAGCGGCTGGTTTTTCACGTAGATTTGGTTCAGCTGATAAGCTTTTACAGCCTTTGCCAGATGGTCGATTAATTGCAACTGCCGCTGCTGAACATTTAATTCAGGCGATTCCAACTTGTGTTGCCGTGCTTAGAGCAGAAAATAAAGTGCTGGCAGAAATGCTAGAAAGCCGAGGCTTTAAGCTTGTGTTTTGCGATGAAAGCAAGCCAGAAATGGCCGACAGCTTAGCTACGGCTATTCGTTTTTCAACTGGCTTTGCAGAAGCAGATGACGGCTTTGTGATTGCGCTGGCTGATATGCCTTACATTCAAACAGCCACCATTAGCGCAGTAGCAGAACGGCTAGGTGAGGGTGCAACTATTTTGATACCGACTTATCAAGACCAGCGCGGCCACCCTGTAGGTTTTGACGCAAAATTTCGCAAAGAATTAGAAAGCCTGCAAGGCGATGAAGGTGCGCGGTCTATCATCAAGTGCCACTCTGATGAAGTAACTTTGCTTGTTTGCGAAGATGCAGGAATTTTGGCGGATATTGATACGCCTGCCGATTTAAGCCAGCAACTTCAAAAACCTTAAGCTTCGCAGCGCGCTTTACTAATATCATTCATAAAGCCAGCGCCCATTTTAAGTTGCTGCGCTCTTACCTGAATCAACTCTGCCAAAATAGCAATCGCGATTTCAGCAGGGGTGCGACTACCAATTTGCAAGCCAACTGGTCCGCGTAGAGTAGCAATCTCAAGCTCATTCAAGTCAAACATGCGCATGCGTTCGCGGCGTTTTTCTTGATTTTTGTGTGAGCCAAGTGCGCCCACATAAAACGCATCCGATTTTAAGGCTTCCAACAAAGCCATATCATCCAGCTTAGGGTCATGCGTCACGGCCACAATCGCGGTATGCGCGTCTGGGTTGATTTCCAGCACCACATCATCGGGCATGCCTTCAATCCAGGTCACACCTTCTACATGCCATTCCTCACGAATCTCTTGGCGCGGTTCACAAATCAGCACATCAAAATCCAAGACTTGCGCCATGCTAGCCAAAGTAGAGCCTAATTGATTAGCGCCAATAATCAGCAAGCGCCATTGCGGGCCAAAATAAGAATGAAACCAATCGCCGTCAATTTTTGGCAAACCTTCTGGCAACACTTGAATTAATTTAACCTGCCCAGTTTTTAGATTAACTGAGCGCTTCATTAATTTGCGCACTTCTAACGCCTGCACTAGTGATAAAAGTTGAGCAACCTCATGGATTGGCTCAGCCACAATCTGCAAGCGGCCACCGCACGGAATATTAAAGCGTTGCGCTTCATCGCGGCTAATGCCGTATTCCATAATAGCCGGCGATTTTGGTAATTCATGGTTGCGCGCTTTATCGGCCAAATCATCTTCAATGCAGCCGCCAGAAACCGAACCAATCAAATGCCCATCTTCGCGCACCACCAATATGGCACCTGGCAAACGCGGGGCAGAACCCCAAGTTTGCACCACGGTGAACAAATGCGCCTTGTAGCCATCTTTCAGCCATTGCAGCGCGTGGGTTAATACTTCTAAATCAGCCGATTTCATAATAATTTAAGTCTAGGCCAGTTGATTGCCGATAGGTAAAGTGCGAATGCGTTTACCAGTTGCGGCAAAAATCGCATTAGTCACCGCAGGCGCCACAGGTGGTAAACCTGGCTCACCCACACCACCCATTTTTTCAGTGCTTTGCACAATATACACTTCCACTTTTGGCATATTGGCCATGCGCATCACTTGATAATCATGGAAATTAGATTGCACCACCTTGCCATCTTTAAAGGTGATTTCGCTTTGCATAGCCGCGCCTAAACCAAACGAAACCGATGATTCCATTTGCGCTTTGAGAGAGTCAGGGTTTACCGCAAGACCGCAATCGATGGCGGAAACGATACGATGTACTTTAACTTCGCCATTCGTCACAGACACTTCAGCAACTTGCGCCACAAAACTGCCAAACGACTCATGCACCGCAATACCGCGGAATACACCTTTAGCTAATGGCTTAGCCCAATCGGCTTTTTCTGCCGCTAAATTAAGCGCTGCTAAATGCCGTGGATGGCCTTTTAATAAGGCGCGGCGATATTCCAAAGGGTCTTTTTTAGCTAAATTAGCCAGCTCATCAATCAGGCTTTCCATCACAAATGCCGTATGGCTGTGGCCTACAGAGCGCCACCACAGAACAGGCACTTTGGTTTTGGCTGTATGCAAACTCACTTGATGATTCGGAATATTTTTTAGGTAAGGTGAATCGGCTGTGCCTTCTACCGAAGTCGCATCAACACCATCTTTGATTTGAAACGCCTCAAATGGTGTGCCTAACATAATCGATTGCCCAACCGCCACATGCTCCCAAGCTTCTGGCATGCCATTGGCATCTAAGGCAATTTTAGCTTTATGCACATACATAGGGCGGTAATAGCCGCCTTTTACGTCATCTTCACGACTCCAAACCGTTTTAACCGGCACACCAGCCGCTTTGGCGACTTGCACCGCTTCTGATACAAAATCGGCTGCTGGATTAGCGCGGCGGCCAAAACCACCGCCCAAAAATAGCGTATGTATTTTAACTTGCTCAGGTTTTAAGCCCAGTATTTTGGCTGCTGCCCCTTGATCGGTACCCTGCATTTGCGTGCCAGTCCAAATCTCACAACTGTCTTTATCAATTTTTACCGCGCAATTAAGCGGCTCCATTGGTGAGTGCGCTAAATAGGGCAGTGCATACTCGGCATCAATAAATTTTTCAGCTTTTGACATAACAGCCTTATTGTCACCCGCTTTTGCCGCGATTAAGCCTGTTGTAGCGGCCAGCTTTTGGTATTCTGCCAACAAAGTAGTTGAATCAAGGTTAGCATTTTCGCCCAAATCCCAATCAATTTTTAGTGCTTCGCGACCTGTTTTTGCAGCCCAATAATTATCAGCAATTACGGCAATACCGGTTGGCACTTGCACCACATTTTTTACGCCTTTAATTTGCTTGGCGGCAGTGGCATCAAAGGTTTTAACGGTTCCGCCAAAGACAGGTGAGCGTGCCACCATTGCTATCATCAGGCCATCAAAATGGATATCTTGGCCGAATATGGCCGTGCCATTTATTTTCTCAGGGCCATCTAAACGTTTGGTGGCCTTGCCAATAATTTTCCAATCTTTAGGGTCTTTTAATGTAATCGCTTTAGGCGTTTCTAATTTAGCCGCGGCTTCGGCTAAGTCACCGAATGGGATTTTTTTGTCACCACTAATCACAAAACCGTTTTCAGTTTTTAAGCTATCAGCAGAAACGCCTAGTTCTGTTGCAGCGGCATTAATAAGTAGCGCGCGCGTTAAAGCGCCAGCTTGGCGATAACGATCGAATTCTGACCAAGTAGTGGAAGAGCCGCCAGTGATTTGGAGGCCATAAGCTGTGTGCGCATATTCAGGCGCGGCAGAGGCATGCTCTACTTTAATTTTGCTCCAGTCTGCGTCTAGCTCTTCTGCAATCAGCATAGGCAAAGTGGTCCAAATGCTTTGCCCCATCTCGCTATGCGCGAGCATAACGGTAATCGTATTGTCACTGCCTATGCGTAAAAAAGCATTCGGTGTAGGCAACTTGGATGCGTCTTTTGCATCAGCAGCAGGCGCAGTACCAGGCATTAAAAAGCGTTTAGCGTGGGGAATAGTAAAGCCAATAATAAGGCCGCCAGCAACAAGGGCAGTGGCTTTAATAAAAGTTCTTCTGGATATATTAATAGGTGCGTTCATGCTCGGCTCCTTAAGCTAATTTGCTGGCAGCATTGTGAATGGCCGCACGAATACGCGGGTAGGTGCCGCAACGGCAAATATTGCCCGTCATGGCCGCATCAATATCGGCATCGGTCGGTTTTTGATTAGTAGCAAGCAGAGCCGTAGCCGCCATAATCTGCCCAGACTGGCAATAACCACATTGCACCACATCAATTTCACTCCAAGCCGCTTGCACTACTTGGCCGATTTTCTGATTTTGCATATCTTCAATGGTGGTGATTTTTTTGCCCACAGCGGCGCTAACCGGCGTAATGCAAGAGCGAATCGCCTGGCCATCTAAATGCACTGTGCAAGCACCGCATAGCGACATGCCGCAGCCAAATTTGGTGCCAGTTAAATGCAAAACATCTCTTAAAGCCCATAAAATCGGCATATCATCTTGCACATCGAGTTCTTGTTGTTTGCCATTAATATTTAAAGTAATCATGGTGTGCGATTCCTTATTTTGTAAAACGAGATTGAATTAGTCTGAATAGACTAAAGTATAAGCAGCATAATCGCATAGTGTTCTTTATCAATATATGGAATAATTTGGAATTGATAATTCCAAATTTTGGATTAATCCCATTATGCAAAACCAACTTGAAATGCTACGTATTTTTAAAGTCGTGGCAGAGTCGTCAAATTTTAAAGAAGCCTCCGTCAGGCTTGGTATTTCGCCACAATCTGTCACGCGTGCCATTAAAGAGCTAGAAGAGCGTTTAGGCGAGCCGCTGTTTTACAGAAGCACCCGTAATACGACGATTACCGAGTTTGGTAAGCAAATCGCGCTCAAATGTGAAAGCCTGATTAATGGCGTGGATAGCTTGTTCCAACCTAATAAAAGTGTCAATCCGCAACAAATACAAGGCTTGGTCAGAATTACTATGCCCAATTCTCTGGGACGTCACTATTTATTGCCAGCACTAACGGATTTTTTAAAACAACACCCCAGTATTCAGTTTGATTTAAGGTTTTCAGATTTGATTGATAACGTGGTTGCAGACCAAATGGATATTGGTGTGCGAGTGGGGTTTTTTAGCAATAATCGCAATGTGGCGAGGCGAGTTAACGAGGTGAAGTTTTATATTGTAGGCTCACCAGAATTAATCGCAAAAACTGGCTTACCAAATCATGTAGATGACCTATGCCAAATGCCTTACACAGGCTTGATTGATCAAAATACAGGCCGAATGTGGCCATGGTCATTTGCCAATGCGCCTGATTGCTTCCCAACCAGCCCAAGCTTTATCACAGATGACCCAGAGGCAGAATTAGGCGCGGTTTTGGCAGGAATTGGCTATGCGCAACTTGGAGATTTTTTATGTGAAAAATATATTCGCAGTGGTCAGTTGGTCTCTGTGTTACAAGATCAAGCGCCAGCGCCTTGGGGTATTTACGTATATCGTCCACAACGCGGCCCAGTGGCCGAGCGCGTCAGAATCGTGTTTGATTTTTTAGTGCAAACACTGTCTGGAATAAAAATGAATCGGCTGTAAGCTAATCAGTGGCTTAATTGTTGCTAATGTACGATTGCGTACAGAAAAATACAGCCATGTGTAGTAATGTAAAGAATATTTTTTCACACTTATACGGATATTAAAAATTTGAAATTGCACGTTAAGCAAGGCAACATAAAAGTTGAAGCGTTTTAGATGGCATTAAATAATCAATATTTCAACAAAATTAATCTAATCGCTGTTATGTTGGCGGGCCTAATTGTTGTTATTGCCTTGTGCGAACGCGCGGGTTGGCCCTTTTTAGCTAATCCTGTAGAAAAGCAATTATCCAGTTTGCTGAATCGCGATGTAAGTTTTGGCGATTACACTAAAAGTAATCTATCTAAAAATAATCAAAGCACTACTCAAGCGCCTGAGTCTAAATCAACTCGTTTAAAACCTTTTCAAATCACCTTTTTAGGCGGACTTACTTTAAAAGTGGATAACCTTAATATAAATGCACCCGCTTGGAGTGATAAACCGCATTTCATTCAAGCCGAAAATATTAAGCTTCAATTGCGTTACATTGATTTGTGGCGCGCATATCGCGGTGAGCCAATTCATATTAAAGGTTTGCAGGCAACACAGCTTGATGGCTATTTTGAGCGCAAGGCAGATGGTAGCGCGTCCTGGCAATTTAGCGAGAAACCTAGAGACCCAGATAAGGAATTGCTGTTACCTACATTTGATTATCTTGTGCTAAAAAATGGCTTAATACATATTGATGATGTGCCGCTTAAATCTCAAATTGAAGCTAAATTAGCGCTAAACGATTACTTAATTAACGACGCCGCCAAACAAAATATTGGCAAATCGAATAACAATACTTTAACGGCCAGTGCTAAAGGACGTTTTCGCGCACAACCATTTAAACTTGAATTAAGCACGACCAGCGCGCTACCTACATCTAATAATCCATCAGAAAAATTGCCGGTTGCAGTGAAGTTAAGCGCCAATATTGGGCGTTCTTATTTGGTTTTTAAGGGTACAACTGCAAATATAATGCGTTTAAAAGATTTTGCTGGCAATTTTAATTTAAAAGGCCCATCGCTGGCCGCATTTGGCGATTTTATGCGCATCACTTTGCCAACAACCGCCGCTTTTAATACTAACGGGGTGATTGAAAAGCAAGATTTGCTATGGCGAATTAAGGTAAATCAAATAACCATTGGCGAAAGTCATTTAAACGGTGATTTTACCTATGATAGAAGTTTAAAAACACCGTTGTTGAAAGGCAAACTTGGCGGCAAAAAACTGGTGATTACCGATTTGGGGCCTGCATTTGGTGCTGATACGGTTGCAAAAAATGCGCAAAAAGTACTGCCACGCAAGCCATTCGATTTAGCATCGCTGCGCAGAATGAATGCCGATGTAGGTATTGATATTCAATATTTAGATTTGAAAACGCGACTATTAGAGCCGCTTAAGCCGTTGCAAGGCCACCTTCAATTAAATGATGCTGTGTTGGCAATCAATAAAATCAAAGCAACTACTGCTGATGGGTTATTGGTTGGCGATATCAGCTTAGATGGGCGTGGCTCAAAAGCTTTATGGGATGCGAATTTGGGCTGGAGCGGTGTGCGTTTAGAGCGCTGGATTAAGCAGAAGCGTAAAGCAGGTTTACCGCCTTATATTTCGGGCAAGTTAAATGGCAGAGCTATCTTAAAAGGCCAAGGAAAATCGACCGCAGAAGTGCTGGCGAGCTTAAATGGTAATGTGAGAAGCGAGTTGCATCAAGGTGCGGTTTCTCATCTGGGCATTGAAGTGGCAGGCATCGATTTAGCGCAATCCGTTGGAGCCTTGCTAAAAGGCGACGATGCGTTGCCTGTGCAATGTGCGGTGGTGGATTTACAGGCAAAAGATGGCGTATTTAAACCACGTGCTATGGTGCTGGATACCGCTGACACTACAGTTTGGGTGGATGGTTCATTATCGCTGGCAACTGAAACGCTAGACCTACGCGCGATGGCATTGCCCAAAGACTTTAGCCCGCTGGCCTTACGCACACCAGTGAATGTAACAGGTACATTTTCTAAGCCAACGGTTTCTTTAGAGAAAAAGCCAGTGGCTTTAAGATTAGGCGCCTCTGTGCTGCTGGCGATTGTTAATCCATTAGCGGCAGTTATCCCCTTGCTGGACACAGGCGATAATAAAGAAGCTAAACAGCGTGCTGCTGGCTGCTTAAGTATGATGCAAAAGAATAAAGATCTACAGGCTAAAACAAACTAAATAAGTTGCCTTACTACTGAACATGGTAAGTTGAGTAGTTTTATTTGTCTGATGGCTTCCAATTTTTTGCTGTTTCTGCACAAAAATCAGCTAATTGTTTAAGCACAATATTCACCGCCTGATTTGCCGCTTTCACACCGCCAATAGGGTTATCGCTATTGGATTGCACCTGTGTAGCAAACTCACGCAACGCTACTATTTTGCCGTTACTATCAATAATCGTGGCACGCAAGGCAAAGCGTACAGCGCTAGGTTTGCTATTAAAGTCTTGTACTAAGCTCAGCATTTCTGTTTCTAATCTCAAATCTGTTTTAACCGCAGCCAGCTTTGGTACTACCGCATTAAATGCTTGCGTATGCTCAATTGCCGCCACCATCAAAGGCTGTAGCATATTAGAAGGCGTATCAACCCATTCGTTACGCGCAAAGTATTCCAGTTGATGTGGTGAGCGCGTGTAAATGATATGTCGCGTATCAAAACCCGCCGCCGCTTTAGGTGTGTTAACGATTAACGTTGGCAAGCTATTAGTTGCGTTTGCTTTGTTATCTGCTTGCGCTTCTAGCTGAAGACCATTTAGCGCGTAGTAAGC
>JAZKDM010000126.1:17413-21818 GCA_040387535.1 Pseudomonadota bacterium
TTAATCTGGGCGATGGTGATGGTTAATTGCTCAACCGTTGGCTGCATCTTATCTAAAAGTGGGTTAAGCTTTTCAGTGGCACGTGCTGCGTTATCGGCTGTGCGTGCGGCATTTACAATGCCCGCATCAATCTCTGTTTTGCGCTGGGCCACTGTTTTAGACACAATCGCAATATCGGCCAAGGCGCTTCTAAACGACTCACGATTTTCAACGCTGAGTAATGAATCAATGGTGCTAGAGGTGTTGTCTAGCTTGGCTAATACTGTTGTGAGTATATTCTCTAAGCGGGTGCTTAAAGATGGCTTGGTTTGAATCACAGGGTATTTTTCTTGCCCTGTAGCCACTAAAGGCAATGCATTTTTTGCCCCGCCGTCTAACTCAACATAGGCAATGCCTGTTAAGCCTTGCGTTTTTAAAACCGCAATCGTATCTACTTTAATGGGCGTGCCACGATCAATCGCAAAAAGTAACCTAACGCGCTGAGGGTTATTAGGGTCTAGTTGAATGTGCTTTACTTTGCCCACATCAACACCATTGTATTTAACAGGGGCGTTAAGATTTAGCCCAGCCACTGATTCTTCTACAATGGCTAAATAGACATCATATTTTTTTTGCAAAGAGCCGCCAGAAGCCAGCCACAAAATTGCCACAATGAGCAATGTGCCCAACAATAAAACAAAGGCGCCTACAACTGCATAATTCACTTTGGTTTCGATGATAGCTCCTTAAATACTTATGGGTTTGGCTGGTGATTTTTGCGTATTATTTTTGTATGCATTTTGTTCTTGCGCAAATCTGGCACGTGGGCCTTCAAAAAACATCTTAACTGCGGGATTTTCACTATTAGATAGCGCTAACATCGAATCCACTTCTTGCACTTTGCCATCGGCTAGCACCGCCACACGGTCGGCTACTTGCCACAACAAATCTAAATCATGCGTAATCATTACAATGGTTAAGCCAAACTGGTCACGTAGGTGCAGCACTAGTTCATCTACGCCTGCTGCGCTTACTGGGTCTAAGCCTGCTGTAGGCTCATCCAAAAATAATAGTTCTGGGTCTAGCGCAATGGCGCGGGCCAGCGCGGCACGTTTCATCATGCCGCCGCTTAACTCCGAAGGGTATTGTTGATTGGCTTCAGGCTTTAGGCCTGTTAAGGCTAATTTAGCAACCGCAATTTCATCAATGGCATGTTCAGAAAGCACAGTATGCTCGCGTAAGGGCAAGCCCACATTTTCTATAACGGTTAATGCGCCAAACAAGCCGCCATTTTGAAACATCACTCCCCAGCGCTTGCAAAGCGCTAATGCATCATCTTCGCTGATATCTTGCAAACTCTCGCCTAATACCTTAATTGAACCAGAGCTGGGCTTTTGCAGCAAAATCATTTCTCTTAATAGGGTAGATTTGCCAGAGCCACTGCCGCCAATAATGGCAAAAATCTCAGCGCGGTTTACTGTTAGATTAATATCGGTGTGCACTATTTTTTCACCAAAACGAGTGGAAACATTACGCATTTCAATCACGCTATCAATAACTTGTGTCTTAGCAGGCGCAGTCATGGCGTTTATAAATCCAGAATACTAAAAGCCACCGAAAATAGCGCATCGGCCACAATCACCAGAAAAATGGATTGCACTACACTGCGTGTGGTTTGGCGGCCTACGCTGTCTGCTCCGCCTTTGGTTCGAAAGCCCTGAAAGCAACCAACCATAGCAATAATGACAGCAAATACAGGTGCTTTGCCAACGCCAATCATAAAAGCGGTAGGGCTAACTGCTTTAACAAACCGATCTAAAAACTCAACAAAGCCAACATCCAATTGCTGCTGCGCCATTAGCATGCCACCAAATACGCCCAGTGCATCCGCAAACACTGTCAGTAAAGGCATTACGATGACTAAAGCGATAACTTTTGGTAACACTAGCAACTCTTGTGGCGATATACCTAAGGTACGCATGGCGTCGATTTCTTCTGTTACTGACATGGTGCCAATTTGTGCGGCGTAAGCAGAGCCTGAGCGACCAGCAATAATAATCGCCGTCATCAAAGGCGCAAATTCGCGCAGCATGGATAGCCCAACTAAATCCGCCACAAAAATATTAGCGCCGTATTGCCTTAACTGACCAGCACCTTGGTAGGCCACCACAATACCCAACAGAAAGGACAATAAGCCCACGATAGGCAAGGCATTAAAGCCTGCTGTGCGGATATTAAATAGAATAGGGCGCCAGCGGATACGGCGGGGTTGCATGACACTTTTTGTGAGAGCAACTGCTGTTTCGCCAATAAAGACTAATGCTTCTATAAATTGATCAAGCAGGGAAATAGTACTAATTCCAACACGCTCAAATAAATTGGGTGTTGCCGTTGCGGAAATAGCTAACTTGTTTGGCTTGCTAAGAGATGTCATTTATTGATTAAAAGAGTTGCATCTACTGCAACCAACAACGCTTTTAAATGAGGCCGGCTGTGTAGTTGAGACGAGTTTAAAAATAACGGAGCGCATATTATTCATCATCGAATAAATGGCACTTTTAGTCTGTACGATAGCGTACAGAAAAGGGACTTTGAGGCCGATTTGCAGCTACATCATCTTGTTATAAGTGGCATTATCTGCTTCATAGCAGACACAAGATGCCGCTTTTAAGCCATCAATATCATGAATAATTACGCTGCCGCGAACGTAACTGATTAAGTTTTTTCGCTGAAGTGAACCAGCTGCTTTGGTAACACCCACTCTGCGCACACCTAGCATTTTTGCTAGCTGATCTTGCGTGATGTGTATTTCATCCGATTGCGAACGGTGTTGAAACATTAATAGCAATCTTGCCAAACGATTTTCCAACAAGTGAAAAAGATTGCAAGCGGCAATTTGTAGCGCCTGATTGTAAATAACATTTGCGTAGCGATTTAGTACCAAGCTAAGTGCTGGTTTTAGCTCTACTTGTTGGGTAAAAATAGCGGCTGGGATGCGTATGGCAAAGCCTGATTTTTGCACCACTGCGCGACAAGGTCTAACATTAATGCCTAAAAGCAAGCTAATGCAAAGCATTCCCTCATTACCGATTAGGGTAACAACCCAATATGGGCTGCCTGTAATTTGTTTTTCCCAAGAGACAATGCCCTCAACAGGGAAGTAAACATACGTTATGACATCACCAGGGTTGCTCAGTACCTCGCCTAAATTAATGCTCACTAATTCACAATGCGTCAAAAGATTTTGACGGCAATTATCGGTGAGTAAGTTTAATAAGCGGTTACTGCCAAAAGCAGTTAAATTGTTTAACACGTGATATTTCCTTTTTTTGGCACTGTTATATTTCAAAAAGGCAACAGGCGGCAAAAGGAAAATTCATGACATTTCCGAATGTCGGAGGCTACATAGAACTACAGTCTACTACTGAAGCTTACTAAATTTTGAATATACGTCTGTTCGTTAACAAACATAAGAGATGCTAATTTAGTTATGCATCGAAATAGTGCGTATGTGCGCTAACAGACTGACTTTATTGACAAATAAATAAAATTTATGTGCGGAACCGAACAGACGGTTAATTATGTAGCGTGTAGTTTAAAAATGAACAATTATTTTTAAAGACGCAAAATATGGATGATTTAATAAAACAAGCACTGCAAACAGTAACCAAATTATGCAGTGAAGCTGGATTAAAAAAACACCAACTGCCACCTTTAAAATACGACTATGCCGCACTAGAGCCATACATTGATATGCGCACCATGATTCTGCATCACGATAACCATCATGCGAGTTACGTCAAAAAGCTCAATGAAGCCTTAGCTGATTTTCCGGAGTTACAAATTTATTCGGCCTTATGGTTATTGTGTCATTTGGATAAATTACCCGAGTCGATTAAAACGACTATCCACCATAATGCTGGCGGCCATGTTAATCACAGTTTGTTTTGGAATGCTCTTAAGCCGTTTAGCGTCAGTGAACCCAAAGGTGTTTTACGCGAAGCGATTAATCGCGATTTTGGTAGCTTAAGTGAATTTAAAAAGCGCTTTGAAGAAGAGGGCGTAAAACATTTTGGCTCAGGCTGGGTGTGGTTGGTAAAAGGCTTAGAGCCAGATAGCAAATTGCAGATTATTACTACCAATGGGCATGATCACCCTTTAATGCAAAACCTAGTGCCAATCCTGTTAAATGATGTGTGGGAGCATGCCTATTACCTGCAATACGAAAGCCGTCGCAACGATTATCTAAAGGCTTGGTGGTCTGTGGTGGACTGGGAGCAAGCAACACATGGCTATAAAAATACAGCTAGCTCGGTAGATGAGATTTTAGCCGAACAAAACAAGCAATTTTTGGGTATTAGTGAATAAATAGTAGCTTATGTGCGTTAACCAACTGACGCATTATTTCGCAGCATTTAATCTTAGT
>JAZKDM010000127.1:0-5761 GCA_040387535.1 Pseudomonadota bacterium
CGCCACCATCACGGGTTTCGGCTATGAGTTGTGAAGAGTTTGAACCAGGAATAAGTGACATAACCGCATTATCATCTAATTTAATGCGTGCCGAGAAATTACCATCATCGCGACTTAAGAAGTGTACATAGCCTTCTAAATCGCCAACTGCAATTAGACTACCCATTGGCAATGGCGCTGATAAACGGCGGTTTGCCAACGCGCCTTGACGCCAAAAAGTTTTGCCGCTGGTGTAATCCAGTGAATAGACCGAGCCTAATGTATGTGAAACAAATATTTTTGCGTCTTCTGCACTTAAACCGGCATAGCTTGAAATATCACGATTCCAAACCACTTTGCCAGTCGCGCGGTCTACAGCTGCAATCTTACCTTGATAGGCTACCGCATACACTAGCGGACCATCCACAAAAGGCAAGCTGGTAATATCGGCGATACGCTCAATTTCCGTTACGCCTTTAGGTTGCGCTACTGTTGCTTCCCACAAGATTTTGCCGTTATCGGCACGAATAGCGACTAACTTGCCACCTGCAAAACCAGCGTACACCGCGCCGCCATCCACCACAATACCAACGCTACTGCGCAAAGATAAAGCGGGGGTTGCACGTTCGTACACCCATTTACGGCTACCATCGGTGGCACTTAAACCATAAATTCTGTTGTCACCAGAACGTGCAATTACCAAGCCATCGAAATAGCGTGGCACACTTAAAATCTCGCTAGATACTTTTGCTTTCCATAACAATTTGCCAGCAACATCGTAGGCATGCACATAACCTTTATTGCTACCCACGGTGATAATACCCGCCGCCACACCTACGCCGCCGCTAATTGGCTCGCCAATGTTAATGCGCCATAGCTCTTTACCACTAGCCGCATCTAGCTTGACGAGTTCACCTTCAACGTTAGCTGCGTAAACTGCATCAGAGTCTTTTGCTAAGGTATAGTCGTACTTTGCTGTATCACCAATATTGCTAGACCAATCCACTTTGGCAGCATAGGTAGGCTTAAACTCCTCTAATTCGGCAGGTGGATTTGATGGCTCGCGACCAAATATCTTTTCTGTCAAACTAGACTGTAGCTCAGTAATAGAGCTGCATGACGTTAACAAGGCCATTGCAGCAACTAAGCACAGGGTATTAATAGAATTTCGCATCATCAAAATCAACAATTAAACGCCTGAAGAATCAGTGCCAGCCGACTCACTACCCAGCGCTTCCAATTTTTGTCGTGTGTATTGTTGTAGTCTGCCTTGTGCATCCAACTCGCTCAATGCAGCTTCATAGGCCTTTTTGGCGTCAGCCGTTTTGCCTTGCGCTAGATAAATATCGCCTTTAAGGTCTTCTTTTAAGCCCATAAAACCTTTATCTTTATCACTTGTTAGCAGCTGCAAAGCGGAATCGTAATTTTTTTCTTCAAACAAAATACCCGCTAATTGCAAACTAGCAATCGCTTTAGTGGTGCTTTCTTTGGCATTTTTTGCAGCCCACTCTAATTGCGTTTTAGCTGCTTTAGTATCGTTAGCGCCAAGGCTAGCTTTTGCTGAAAGAATAGCTGCACGACCTGCATATGGCGTACTAGCATAATCAGCGGTTAATTTAGTGGCTTGCGTTTTGATGTCAGCCACTTTGCTGGCTTCTGTTACCACCAAAGCCTGATATAAAACAGAAGCCTCAGTGGCTTTTTTGTTTTGATAATAACCATAACCCTGCCATGCCGCATAGGCAACTAAAGCAGCCAATACTAAGTTGGTGGCTAACTTACCATTTTTCTTCCACCACGCTTTAAATTCATCTAACTGCTCTTGCTCTTCTAAATCGTATGCCATTACTTTTCTCTCTTGATTAACTTTTAGCCGCAAATCGCCCGCTAAATTAAGCGGCTTTGCGCCCTGGTATTGCACTTAATAATTGCTGTGTATAAGCCTGCTGTGGTGCATTGTAAATATCCACCACTTTGCCCTGCTCTACTATTTTGCCTTTGTGCATCACCACCATCTCATCGGCAATATGACGCACAACGCGTAAATCGTGACTAATAAAAATATAACTTAACTGCATTTCGCGCTGCAACTCTTTTAACAGCAACAAAATCTGCGCTTGCACAGAAACATCTAGTGCCGAAACTGGCTCATCGCATACCACTACTTTTGGTTGTAACACTAAAGCACGCGCAATACCAATACGCTGACGCTGACCGCCTGAAAACTGGTGTGGATATTTAAGTGCATCGCTTGCGCTTAAACCAACGCGCTCCAGCATTTGCCGCACTTTACTTTTTTGCTCAGATACACTACCTAAGCCATGAATCAGCAAACCTTCGCCTACAATTTCACCCACGCGCATGCGTGGATTGAGTGATGCGAAGGGGTCTTGAAACACCATTTGCAAATTTTTGCGCATACTACGCAAAGAACTTGCATCTAGTTTTGCTAAATCTTTTCCTTCAAATAGCACTTCGCCGCTATCGAAAGGATGCAATTGTAACAGACAACGTGCCAAGGTGGATTTACCAGAGCCAGATTCACCTACCACAGCTAATGTTGAACCCGCTTTTAATGAAAGACTGACATCATCTAATGCCTTAATCTGCGCGCTACCAAAGCCAAAACGTCCGCTGCTTTGCGTGTAGGTTTTAACCAAATGATTAGCTTGCAAAATAACAGGTGGCGCTTCTAAATTTTGCGTATTATCAACACTCATGCGGCGGCCTTTTTATCATTTTGACCATCTTTCAACCATGCATAATCAATCGGCTTAAGTTGCTTTTTGCCTTCTGCGTCAGGCACACAAGCTAGCAACGCTTTGGTATACGGGTGTTGTGGTTTTTCTAACACTTGCTTTTTAGTGCCTGTTTCTACAATTTCACCTCTAAACATCACAATCACGTCATCGGCAATATCGGCCACTACGCCAAAATCATGCGTAATAAACAGCATGGCCATATTCATGCGCGTTTTTAATTCGTCTAATAGCTGAAGGATTTGCGCTTGCACGGTAACATCCAATGCCGTAGTTGGTTCATCGGCAATCAATAATGCGGGTTCACAAGCAATGCTCATAGCAATCATAACGCGCTGGCGCTGACCGCCAGATAGCTCATCAGGGTAGCTATTTGCACGCTCCATGGGGATGCCTACCTGTTGCAACAAGCTTTCTACACGTAATTTTAAGCCAGAGCCTTTTAAGCCCATATGCGCCGTTAATGCTTCGCCAATTTGATAACCTACTGTTAACACAGGGTTAAGTGAAGTCATCGGCTCTTGAAAAATCATGCCAATTTTTGCACCGCGAATACTTTGCAGCGCTTTACTATCTAATTGCGTAATATCTTGGCCTTTAAACACAACGCTGCCAGAAGATTGCAGCTGTTTAGATAGCAAGCCCATAATGGTGAGTGCTGTCAGACTTTTGCCACTGCCCGATTCGCCAACGATGCAAGTGGTTTTACCTGACGACAAACTAAAGGCAGCGTTTTTAACCAAAAAACGATTTGGATCATTTTTTGGTGTGACGCTTAAATTGTTTATCGTTAAGATTTCACTCATACGCTATTTAATATCAGTCAGGTTAAGGTTATTCAATAATGGATGTACTGATTATTGATGTACTAATTACTCTAGTTACTTCATCTAGTTTACAACGTTTTTGCTCACCTGCTTGCAGTAAGGGCTTAAGCGATACTTCACCTGACGCCACTTCATCATCACCCAAAATCGCTGCAAAACGCGCGCCGCTTCTATCCGCCTTTTTCATTTGAGATTTAAAGCTACCGCCGCCCGCATGCAATACAACACTTAAACCAGCACTTCTTAATGTTTCAGATAAGGCAAACGCTTGCTTCTCAGCTAAGTCACCAACATTCACCAAATAAATATCTGGCGTGTTTTGGGCGGTTACACCATATTCTTGCATCAACAAAAATACACGCTCTAAACCAATACCAAAGCCACATGCTGGCGTGGCATTGCCACCTAAACGTTCAACCAAAGTATCGTAACGTCCACCGCCTGCAATCGTGCCTTGCGCGCCTAGCTTAGTTGTCACCCACTCAAATACGGTTCGGTTGTAGTAATCTAAACCGCGCACTAGGCGATGATTAATGCTATAGCTAACTCCTGCATTTCCTAACAACAGACACAGCTTTTCAAAATGGGTTCGGCTAGCCTCACCCAAACAATCCATTAATTTTGGCGCGGCTTCACACATGGCTTGCATGCGTGGATTTTTGGTATCCAAAATTCGCAGCGGATTAGTATGTAAGCGACGTTTCGCATCTTCGTCCAGCAAATCGGCATGCTGCTCAAAATAAGCAATTAAGGTTTGGCGATAAGCTAAACGCTCATCGGCATCGCCAATACTATTAATCTGCAACTCAACATCAGTAATGCCCAATTCGCGCCACAGCCTAGCCAATAATACAATTTGTTCAGCATCTACTTCTGGCGCGTCAAAACCAAACGCTTCTACCCCAATTTGGTGAAATTGGCGTTGGCGGCCTTTTTGCACGTTTTCATGGCGAAACATAGCGCCGCTGTACCAAAGCCTTTGCGGGCCGTTATAAGTAAGATTGCTTTCAATCACCGCACGCACGCAACCTGCAGTACCTTCAGGGCGCAAGGTAAGCTTATCGCCATTCAGCTTATCTTCCCAAGCGTACATTTCTTTTTCAACAATATCGGTATGCTCGCCCACGCTGCGCACAAAAAGCTCAGTCGGCTCAACAATAGGCATGCGGATATTGTTGTAACCATACTGAGCTAGTATTTTACGTGCGGTATCTTCTAGCTTAAACCACAGAGGCGTGGCATCTGGCAAAATATCGTAGAAACCTTTGATAGATTGAAGTTTTTGGTTGGGGGAGTTTTGGGCCATTGAAAATTAATTAACTGCTTGAATAGGAATAGTTTTTTCTGTTAGCTTAAGGCGCAACTTACCGCCTTCTGCATAATTTTTTTGCACGTAGTCTTCTACAATTGCTTGAAATTCTTCTGCAATATGGTCGCCTTTTAAAGTCACGGTTTTTTCACCATCTACAAAAACTGGTGCCACTGGCGTTTCGCCCGTGCCAGGCAAACTGATGCCGATATTGGCCAATTTGGATTCGCCAGGGCCGTTTACTACGCAGCCCATCACCGCCACACTCATGTCCTCAACCCCTGGATAGGCTTTGCGCCACACTGGCATTTGGGTGCGCAAATAGCCTTGAATTTGCATGGCTAATTCTTGAAAGTAAGTGCTTGTTGTACGGCCGCAACCTGGGCAAGCCGTGACTAAGGGCGTAAATGAACGAATGCCCATAGTCTGCAAAATCTCTTGTGCGACGACGACTTCTTTGGTGCGTGATTCATTGGGCTCTGGTGTAAGGCTTACTCTAATCGTATCGCCAATGCCTTCTTGTAATAACAAAGACAGCGCAGCAGTTGAGGCGACAATGCCTTTAGAACCCATACCCGCTTCGGTTAAACCTAAGTGCAAAGGAAATTCGCAACGTTTGGCTAACTCGCGATAGACTTTGACTAAATCTTGTACGTTGCTGACTTTGCAAGAAATGATGATTTGATTTGGGCTTAAGCCAATATCCACGGCTTGTTGCGCGCTTTCTAAAGCCGATTGAATCAAGGCTTCACGCATCAACTCGTCAGCCGACATCGGGCTGGCCGATTTGCCGTTATCATCCATCATCTGCGCCATTTTGGCTTGGTCTAGGCTGCCCCAGTTTACGCCAATGCGTACGGATTTTTTATATTGAATCGCCGCCTCAA
>JAZKDM010000128.1:0-2809 GCA_040387535.1 Pseudomonadota bacterium
TAATTTTGTGCCCAATATTTTAGCCAATTTAGTTTTTTATAGCTGGCCATTGGTTGTATTTTTGTTGCTTTCAAAATACCCCCCTAAGCAAGCCATCTTTTTCTCTATTACGCTCGCGATTATGTTTCTACCCAATGGATTTTCTGTGGATTATCCGTTGGTACCTCCTATAGACAGAGAAGGACTAACTTCGTTGTCATTAGCGATATTCTTATTGATAAAAGGAAAAAAATTCAAAATATTTCCATCTGGAATTCCGTCAAAAATTCTAATTGGTTATTTAGTGGTATTGGTGATATCTGCAGAATTAAACTCTGATGCGTTTGTGATTGGCAATAAATTCTTTCCAGCATTGACACATCATGATTCGTTTTCAACGGTCGTGAGAACTTTGTTAGCGTTGATGCCATTTTTCTTAGGTAGGTATTTTCTGAGCAATGTAGAGGATAATGAAAAAATTTTTAAATCTCTGGTTGTGATGGGGCTTATTTATACTCTATTTATACTGGTCGAGTTAAGACTCAGTCCGCAATTCCACAACTGGGTATATGGTTATTCAACCGTTAATTTTATGCAACAAACTCGAGGAGATGGCTACAGGCCAACTGTGTTTTATGGGCATGGTTTAGGTTTGGCATTTTGGATTTCCACTTGTGTGATTGCAGCTGTCGCGCTGCAAAAAAACAAGGTGCGTATTTCGGTATTCTCAACATCAAAAGTATTGATTTACCTTGGTGTCATCTTAATACTTTGTAAAACTTGGTCCGCAATAGCTTATGCCATGCTTGGACTATTTTTCATTTTTAAACTAAAGCCAGTGCAGCAGACAAAGTGGGCTTTAATAATTGCTGTTGTCGTATTTACATATCCAGCAGCTAAAATTGCAGGGGTCTTTCCTGATCGTGAAATTGTTAGCACCATTCAGCAATATAGTCCTGAAAGAGCAGAGTCATTGGAATTCAGATTCAATAATGAAACGATTTTGCTTGAGCGCGCATTAGAGCGGCCTTATTTTGGATGGAACGGATGGGGCAGGAATAGAGTTTATAACGAGTATGGTAAAGATATCAGTGTGACGGATGGTAGGTGGATAATTGAGTTAGGCGTGAATGGTTTTATGGGCTTTATATTCTTTTATGCAATTTTGCTTGCTCCCTTGTATTATGCGCACAAAAATATTGAAAACATAAAAGATCCAAAACATAAAGTGTACTTTGCCACGCTAGCCATTTTGCTGGCCATTTGTATTTTCGATTCAGTGCCAAATACAGGTATGAGCTTTATGCACTTACTTTTTGCTGGTGCCTTGCTAGGACAATCTGAACTTTTAGCTAAACAAAAACGATTAGCAGGTAACACAAATGCAAAATAACAATAAAAAGCTCTTTGTAGCCATCACCTCACCAGGTTGGCCGCTAAGTCGGTTTCCAAATGGGGTTGTGGCGTATATTCATAACTTGCTTTTAAGTTTAGATAAAATAGCCAACCCAGTCATATTAGCCGCCCCGTTGTTAGTGCCGGAAGTTAAAAATCGACTAGTCAATTTATCAAAATACGAACCTAGTTTTAGTGTATGGCAGCAGTTTATTGATAAGGTCATCTTTAGACTTAAGAGCAAACATTTGCATAATCTTCAATACAAAAGAAATTTATCGAAAAATGCAAACCGAATATTAGATGCTATACAGGAGTTATCAGTACCTTTAGATGTCTTGGAAATAGAAGAGTCGTTTGGGGCTGCGAGCTACATGTTTAAAAAAACGAATGTATCAATCGTGACTCGATTGCATGGCCCTTGGTTTTTAATTGGTCCAATTTTGCAAGCACACAATGACTGGGATTTTAAATTAAGAGTTTTTTATGAAGGTGAGGCCATAAGGAATTCGCATGGTCTTACATCTCCTAGTCTTGATGTGTTAAATAAAGTAAGAGAGTACTACGGTCTCGAATTGCATCATGCTCAGGTGATTCCAAATCCAGTTCCAGAGGTTGGTTCCGACATGCAATGGCAATATCCAATCAATCAGAAACCATCCATTTTATTTGTTGGAAGGTTTGATTCAGTTAAGGGTGGCGATTTAGTGTTGGAGGCATTTAGGCAAATTGCGCTGCAAAATAGTGATGTGGAATTATTATTTGTTGGGCCAGATAGGGGTTTAACGATTGATGGAGAAGACTTTAAAATTGATCACTACATTAAGCGATTTATATTAGATGCAAATATAAAAAGTCGTATCCAGTTTTTAGGGCATTGTGACCAAGAGCGAATTTCTGAGTTACGAAAAAATGCACTAGTTACAATAGTTTGCTCTAGGTATGAAAACTTCCCACTTTCATTATTGGAATCTTTGGCTGCTGGCTGTCCAACTGTAGCAACTGCTGTTGGAGGCATGAAGGAAATAGTTATTGATGATTACAACGGGTTGTTGGCTGAATCAGAGTCGCCAGCAAGTATTGCTGAAAAAGTGCTGCTGTTGATTAATGATCCAGAAAAAATGCAACGCCTTTCAAAAAATGCGATTGAAGATTGTAAAAAGCGTTTTTCACCTGAGGTGGTAGCAGCGCAAACCCTAGACTACTATCAGTCTGTTTTAGATAGGGTTGGTAGTGCAACTGCATAATTAATAAGCTTTAAATCTACTAATATATAAAGCAATTTAGTGGGTTTAAAGCATCGGTTTTAAATATTTCCCCGTATAGCTTTGTGTGTTTTCGGCTAAGGTTTCTGGCGTGCCTACGCCTACTACTATGCCGCCACCATCGCCGCCTTCTGGGCCCATATCAATCAGCCAATCAGCGGTTTTAATTA
>JAZKDM010000129.1:0-1579 GCA_040387535.1 Pseudomonadota bacterium
TGGGCTACTGGATAAAAGATAGTCAAAAAATGGCTTATAAACAACAATTTAAACCACAACAAAAGTTGATTGATGGTGAGTGGACGAAGCACAACTAAAACAATGAAATTAAACGAACCCCTAAGCCCAGCAAAAACGCTAATAGCCACGTTGTTACTATTGTTACTTGCCGCTATTCTATACAGAGTTTGGGACTCAGACCTTGTTTATGGGTATAGAAAGCATCTTTCGTCTGATGATGTTATTCAATTAAATTTCAATGAGTTAGACACTTTAACACCAGATGAGACTAAAGAAAAATTTCATATTAACTGGTGGTGTGGTTATGACAATAATCAATTTGGTGATTATTTTTGTGCGGACGAACTTAAGGGATGGAATAAGTCACCAGCAATACTAGTAGTTTTTTGGTACAAAAATAATAAGCTCAATAATGCAAAAATTGATGCTCCTTATTGGCATCACAGCAAATTTATAAAGCAAATTAAATCTGAATACGGCGAGCCAATAAGAAAATCTCAGCGTCTCGATTATCTTAAAATTACTGAAAAAGTAGCATTACTTTTAATTTCAAAAGGTAAGTATGGTGGTAGTAACAGCAAAATTAAAGCCGAGGACTTAGCTATTTGGAAACTAAAATCTGGTGCCTTGCTTGTTACTGAAATTGAACCTGGTCCTAATCCATTTTCATGGAATTCTTTATTATGGATTGGTCCAGAACAGGCCAAACATGGCGGATATTATCACTGAGCAAAATTTCTCGCCCCGCAAATGTTACAATCTCGACTGTTTACTGAAAATTAATCCGCTTTGAAAAAACTTGTTATCTTTGGTGTGGGCCTCATTGGTGGCTCTGTTGCATTGGCTTTAAAAAAAGCAGGTGCTTCTACGCATGTAGTAGGCATTGGCCGCACTGCAAAAAGTTTAAATGAAGCGTTAGATTTAGGTGTAATTGATAGCGCTGAGACCAATATTGAAGTAGCTATTCAAGATGCAGATTTAATACTCATCGCCACACCAGTCGCGCAAACTAGCGCTATTTTACAAAACATTAAGTCGCATTTAAACAAGCAAACCGTCATTACCGATGCAGGCAGCACCAAAGCTGATGTAATGGCATCTGCGAGCGCAGCTTTAGGTGCGCAGTTCAATCAATTTGTCGGTGGTCATCCCATTGCTGGGGCAGAAAAAAGCGGTGTTTCCGCAGCGATGCCTGATTTATATGTAGGTAAGAATGTTGTTCTAACACCATGCACCGAAACCAATACAGATGCAGTCGCTAGCGTTAAAGCGCTTTGGCAAGCATGCGGTGCTAATGTATCTGAAATGACGGCCGAAACGCATGATGGCATTTTTGCAGCAGTCAGTCATTTGCCGCATTTATTGGCATTTGCCTTGGTGGATGATATTGCATCACGCCCAAACGCGGCGCAATTATTTAGCTTTGCGGCCAGCGGCTTTAGAGATTTCACAAGAATTGCAGGCAGCCACCCAGAGATGTGGCGCGATATTAGCTTGGCTAACAAAGCGGCTTTATTGAGTGAATTAACCGCTTACCAACTTGAGTTAAGTCAATTAA
>JAZKDM010000130.1:0-18081 GCA_040387535.1 Pseudomonadota bacterium
GCTGCCGATGCGGCTAAGAAAGATGAAAAAGAAGGTTATCAATTTAGCCTGCATTTTCCGTCTTATATGCCAGTTTTACAATATGCGGATAATCGCGCTTTACGCGAAACGCTATACCGTGCTTATGCCACAAGGGCATCAGAGTTAAGCAAACCTGAATGGGATAACACAGGTTTAATTAGTGACATTTTGAAACTCAAGCAAGAAGAAGCGCAAATGTTAGGCTTTAAAAACTTTGCTGAGTTATCGCTTGCCACCAAAATGGCCGATACGCCAAAACAAGTCACCGACTTTTTGGATACCTTAGCCAAGCGCGCCAAACCTTACGCTGAAAAAGATATGCAAGAGCTGCTTGCTTATGCCAAAAAGCTGGGCATCAACGATATGCAAGCTTGGGATGTGGCTTATGTGAGCGAAAAATTGCGCGAAGAAAAATACGCGTTTTCGGATCAAGAGGTAAAACAGTACTTCCCAGAAAGCAAAGTATTGGCTGGCTTGTTTAAAGTGGTTGAAACCGTTTTTGGCGTGCAAGTGCGCAAAGCGGAAGCGCCACTTTGGCATGCCGATGCGGCATTTTATGCAATATCAGACGCCCAAAATAAGCCAATCGCTTATTTCTATTTAGATTTATATGCCCGCAACAATAAACGTGGCGGCGCATGGATGGATGAGTGCATCACCCGCCGTAAAAAAGCCAACGGCATTGAATTGCCAGTGGCTTATTTAACCTGCAATTTTTCAGCCCCAGTAGGCGGTAAACCAGCTTTATTCACACATGACGAAGTCATCACCATGTTCCACGAATTTGGTCATGGCTTGCATCATATGCTCACCCAAGTAGATGATTACAGCGTTTCTGGCATTAAGGGTGTGGAATGGGATGCGGTGGAATTGCCCAGCCAGTTTATGGAAAACTTCTGCTGGGAATGGGAAGTGCTACGTCATATGACCGCGCACGTAGAAACTGGCGCGCAATTGCCGCGTGAGTTGTTTGACAAAATGGTGGCTGCCAAAAATTTCCAAGCGGGCATGCAAACGGTACGCCAAATTGAGTTTTCATTATTCGATATGCGTTTGCATGGCGAATTTGATCCGAACGGAAAGCAAACCGCACTAGATTTGATTGAGCAAGTGCGTGACGAAGTAGCCGTGGTAAGACCCCCAAAATGGAACCGTTTTCCAAATAGCTTTAGCCATATTTTTGCAGGCGGCTATGCAGCGGGCTATTACAGCTACAAATGGGCAGAGGTATTATCTGCCGATGCCTACAGCCTGTTTGAAGAAATGGGCACGCTATCCGCCGAAGCAGGCAGCCGCTTTAAAAACGAAGTGCTAGCCAAAGGCGGTAGTCGCCCAGCGATGGAATCATTTGTGGCGTTTAGGGGTAGAGAGCCGAGTTTGGATGCGCTGTTAAGGCATAATGGCATGAGTACGTAAATTTGATATAAATAAAAAAGCGCGTTATTAACGCGCTTTTTTATTTATTGCTTACTTAAACTCTTTTTCTTAAACCAATAATGCCAAGTAAACCGCTAGCAAATAACCAGACTGCAGCTGGAGCTGGTACAGCGGACACGCTTGCGGTATTCAGCACAAGATTATCGAATTGTACCCCTGGAAATGAGGCGTTTATTAACGCAACCTGACTGAGATCAGTAAAACCAATCAATTGTACTGTGGTGAGTATATTGGCCAAACTTGAATTAGGTATGGTAATTACTTGGCTGACAAAACTACCATCGCCCTTAAGGCCGTAGATAGTGGTTTCATACACGGCATTAAGGTCACGATTCATACCAAAAGGATCATCCGCCCCCAAGAATACAGGTGCTACATCCAAGGATAAAAAATCGAAATTTGAGCCTGAAGTGTTGACTAGCGACACGGTCCCAAAATTGAAGGTTGTTAAAGCAGTGCTACCAGCGTAGCGGGAATTTAAATCACCAGCACTGGCAAAGCTGTAAGGTTCTGGATCTGAAACCGTCAACGTATAGCCTGCTTCAGCATATTCTCCAGTCAAAAATGTGAAACTTGCATCATTTTGTTTCAAACTTTCAAAATCCAAAGTTGCCGTAGTTGCATTGGCGAGCAAACTGGAACAAGAAATCAAAAATACAATTGCTGAACTTACAAACTTCATTAGCGCCTCCCTTGATGGCTTATTGTTGTTGAATGTATCGTAACATTAAAATTAGCATCACCAAATACCTATGGCCCATACGGGCTAGACAATTAAGATATTTAAATAACTCACTCTATAAGTAATTCAACCAATCTTGCAGACTATCTACTACTTCATGGCAATTCTCTTTCACGTATTCGCTTGGCTGCAATAAATCCGGCACGACCACTACTTTTAAACCTGCGGCAATCGCAGCGTGGGCGCCTGTTTCGCTATCTTCAAACACAATACATTCTGCCGCATCTAAGCCCAACTTTCTAACAGCAAGCAGATAAATGTCAGGGTTAGGTTTGCCATGCGTCACTTCTTGCCCGCTGGTAATGTGGCTAAAAAAATCTAGCACGCCAACTTGGCTTAAGCGGTGTGTAATATGATGCTTAGGTGAAGAGGACGCTACGCTGCAAATAATGCCGTTTGCTTTGTAATTTTTAAGAAAATCCAGCACGCCATCTTTTAGTGGAAAAGTATGGTTATGCTCTGCTAGTCTTGCATCCAGGCCTTGCATCACGTGGTTAAAGTTTTCTTCACCTTTTAATTGCTCAATCATCCTGCGCGTAGAGTCTGGCCCTGCACGGCCAATCAGCTCGGTATATTGTGTCTGTGTGTAAGTAATGCCAATTTCGCTGGCAGCGGCAATGCAGGCTTGCATAATGATGCGCTCAGAATCGATCAGCAACCCGTCCATATCAAATATCGCTGCTTTAATCACTTTGTAATGCCCAAAAAAGGCAAAACTTTAACACATCGCCCAATGTGGTTTTTAACGCATGCTAAAATAAAGATTGTTATGGATACGATTGAGATAAACCTGTGAAATTAGCTACGTGGAATGTGAATTCGCTAAATGTACGCCTGCCGCATGTGTTGGATTGGCTACGTGATAATCCTGTGGATGCCTTGTGTATTCAAGAAACCAAGCAGGAGGATAGCAAATTTCCGTATGCTGAATTAACGGCTGCTGGCTACAATGCGGTGCATGCAGGGCAAAAAACTTACAATGGCGTGGCGATTTTAAGCCGCCATGAAATGACAGATGTTGAACGCGGAATCTTTAATTTTGAGGATGAGCAGCAGCGAGTGATTAGCGCGACTATTAATAATATCAGAGTGGTTTGTGTGTATGTCGTTAACGGGCAGGCGGTGGATTCTGATAAGTATCACTATAAAATGCGCTGGCTGGATGCCTTAAGCGTTTGGCTTGCCGATGAGCTGAAAAAGTATCCCAACTTGGTGCTGCTAGGCGATTACAACATTGCACCAGAAGACCGTGATTGCCACGACCCAGCGGCTTGGGTTGGGCAGATTTTAGTTAGCCCACGTGAGCGCGAAGCTTTTCAACGACTAACCAACCTTGGCTTGCATGATAGCTTTAGATTATTTGAACAAGTAGACAAAAGCTTTACTTGGTGGGATTACCGCATGATGGGTTTTAGACGCAATTTTGGTATGCGAATTGACCATATTTTGGTGAGTGATGCGCTGAAAAGCAAATGTGAAAGCTGCGTGATAGACAAAGTACCACGCAAGCTAGAACGACCATCTGACCATACGCCAGTAATTTTAACTTTAGCTCAAATAGAGTAACTTGGCCTTTAATTTTTAGCCTTTAATCTTAATACCTAACTGCTTTAATTTGCGATACAAATGGGTACGCTCTAAGCCAGAAATTTCAGCTAATTTGCTCATATTGTTGTTAATCAACTTCATATGATGTTGGAAATAAAAGCGCTCAAAATCATCGCGTGCTTCGCGTAAGGGTTGCACAAGCTCTACAGGTAATGTTTGCGGGGCAACGGGTTGGTGGACTTCACTGGCCGTAAATTGTTCCAGCACTCTAGTCACGTCGTTTAAAGTGATTTTATCGCTTAAGCTACTCAACATGGCGTTTTGTACCACAGCCTCTAATTCAGCTAAATCACCTGGCCAATCGGCGTTTCTTAACGCATTTAAGGCGGCCACATCAAAACTTTTGTAATCAGCACCTGATGTTTCCACCAGTAAGCTTGCCATTGCACTGGCCAAATCTGGAATATCTTCTTTGTGGTCGTTAAGCGCGGGTACCTTTAGTGTGCTTTGCGATAACGTTTGAAACAAGCTGTAATCAAATTGGGCGCTATCTGCCAATTGTGGCAAGCTAAACGCGCTGGCGCACACCACACGTGTTTGATATTTTTCGGCTTTGGAGAGCAACAATTGCAGACCTTTTTGCTCAGTTTTTTGCAAGGCGGCCACTTCTTCAATAAATACAACGCCATCGCGCGCATATTCTAGTATTTCTAACGGCGCGTTTGCCAGTTTGTCGTATTCGGATAAGCTCAACCAAGGTGTGCCTGCTACGTGCAAAAAACGCGCGCACAGTTCTACACTGCCGCCTTTTTTGCCGATTAATAACAGCGCATTTTTAGTGCGTGATATTTGCTCTAAACGTTGTTTTAGTTCGTTTATGACTAAGCTTTTGCCAAAGCTTGCCAAATTCATCTCGGTTTTTGGCAGATTTTCAGCATGTTTTAGTGCGGCTGTAACGGTTTTTAGCAGCTTTTGCAGCGCAATGGGCTTTTCTAAAAAATCAAAGGCCCCAATGCGGGTGGCTTCTACCGCCGTATCAATGGTGCCGTGTCCAGACATCATCACCACTGGCATGGTCAGCAAGCCAGCATTGCCCCATTCTTTTAATAGGCTAATGCCATCGCAATCTGGCATCCAAATATCCAGCAACACTAAATCTGGCCGCTGCATTAAACGCGCATCTCTGGCTGCCTGTGCATTTTCTGCCAACGTGATGTGGTGGCCTTCGTCTTCTAAAATGTCTCTTAATAGCTCGCGAATGCCAATTTCGTCATCCACCACTAAAATATGTCGTGATGCCATGCTTATACTTTCCTTACTGATTTTTGTTGGGTGTTGCCGTTCAAATTTTGTGAGTTGCTACTAGTGGACGCATCTATATTGTGCGCTATATTTTTGTGCTTTAAGTAATCTGATTCAAGCGGCAAAATAATGGTGACACATGCACCGCCTGAAGGGTTATTTTCTATTTTAATTTGGCCTGAATGCTCATCTACCATTTTTTTAACAATGGCTAAACCCAAACCAGTGCCATGCGCTTTGGTGGTGACATAAGGCTCATACGCATGCGAAATAATAGCAGCAGGAAAACCCTGTCCATTGTCTTTTACCACTAATTTAATGGTGGATTCGTTAAAGCTGGTCTGCACTAAAATTTCAGGATTTTTAATCGGAAGCGAGCCATCAACAGGTATTAGCGCATCTTGGGCGTTCTGCATTAAGTTATGTAGCACCTGCCGTAACATGGTGGCATCACCTAAAATATCGGGCATATTCGGCATTAAATCATACTCAATTTGCACGCTATCGCTCGCTTGATTAGGTACAGATTTTTGATCTGCATCCATGACCTCATCGCGTGCATTTTCATACAAAGCCGATACATCGCGAATAAGCTGATTGATATTGAGTCGACTTAAATTAGCAGAAGGTGCGCGGGCATATTCGCTAAACTCGTTTACCATGGTTTTCATGGCGCTCACTTGATTAACGATTGTATCAGTGGCGCGCTGTAGCATGGTGGCATCAGTGGTGTTTAATTTTGCACTTAATTTATGTTGCAAGCGTTCGGCAGATAGCTGAATCGGCGTCAACGGGTTTTTAATCTCATGTGCAAGCCTGCGCGCCACCTCACCCCAAGCGGCATCGCGCTGCGCTTGTACCATGGTGGTTACATCGTCAAACACCACCACAAAGCCATTATCACCGCTGCCATCGCGGTTATCGTTTGGTAATCGTGTAGCTTTTACTAGCAATAGTTGTCTGCCTTGTGGGTTCACAATTTCAATTTGGCGAGAAAGTTCTGATTTGGCTAAATCTTCGGTTTTGGTTAGCTCAAAGTGCGTTTTTACTATGCTAATAAATTCTGCCAGAAAAGCTTGGTCTTCGCTAATTTTGGTGAATTGCTGGTTTTCGAATTGCGCTAGATTCAAACCTAAAATGGTGCTGGCAGTTAAGTTATATGTGCGTAATTCACCTTTTTCGTTAATGGCTAATACGCCAGATGATAGGTGCGCCAAAATAGTTTCTAAGTAACTACGCGCCGCCTCCAGCCTTGCACGATTTCGTTCAGTGGCTTTGGTGGCGTCATTTAGTTGGCGCGTCATGCTGTTAAACGATTTAACCAAAATACCCAGCTCATCTTTGCCGTGCTCTGGCAGCATAGAACTATAATCACCGCTGGCAATCGCGCGCGTACCTTCTGCCAATACCGTCAGCGGTTGTGTGATGCGGCGGCTTAATATAAAGGCAATCGCCAACGCCGATAGCATTGCTAGCATTAATACCAAGGTTAGCGTGAGTGCAAATACATCTTTAAGCGAGTTGCGGCTGTAAGATAGCTCTTGATAATCGCGGTATACGTCTTGCACCGCCTCAGCCGTGTTTGAAAGCGATTTAGGCACTGGCTGCAATAATTGCAAAATGCGCACTTCACCTGCCAATTCTTGTGAGTTAACAGGCGCTAAAACACGCAGATACAAGCCTTTATTGGGAATGGGTTCAATTTTTCCGTAAACACGGCTTTGTGCTTGGCGCAATTGCGGAATACTGGGGAGTTCAGGCAAAAAACTACTGGCATCGCTGCTAGAAACAGAAATAATACGGCCTTGTGGCGTAAGCAAAACGGCATCTTGAATACCCGATTTTTCACGTAAATCGTTCAAAATGCTGTAATGGCTGCGCGACGGTAAAAAAGCCAAGCTAGTTGCCATATTTTCGGCTTTTTCTTCTACCTCTTGCAACATAATATCTAAGGCGCGCTGCCCCAAGCTCAAACCACCATCAAGCGCGGATTCTACTTTGACGTTAAACCAAGATTCGATAGAGCGGGTTAAAAAGTTAACGCTCACTAAATACACAATTAAACCCGGAATAATCGCCATCAAGGCAAAAGTACCTAATAGCCGCAAGGTTAAACGGCTACCCATCACACCAGTTTTAATTTTTTTGTATAAATGCCAAAGTTGAACGCCGATAAGTATGACCAATACCCCTGCAAGACCGATATTCAGATACAGCAGGATTTTGTAATAGTCGCTTGCGGTGGCAGTGTTGGCGCTAGCCAGTGAAAGCAAGTACAGCAGTACTACCCCTAACGCTACACTTGCAAATACAATATATCTCATTAGCTTATGGGCGATAAACTCATTTGAGTTCTTTATTGCCAGATTCTTTGATTGGAGGTTCTTTTGCTAAAGACTCTTTATTTGACGGCTCTTTAAGCCACAAATCCTTAAGCGGCCACTCAAATTTTTGTGAAGTTAAATTCCATTTCTCAGAAGAAATGGCATCTACTTGAATGGCTTTAGGTAATTTAGTTTGGTCTAGCCGCACCAGCAAGGCAGCGTTGTAAGGTTCATTTTTTTCAATCAGCGCCTTATCCAGCACTTTCCAATCGCTAATCATCATGAGCTCTTGTGCCGCTTCTGCTAGTGATTCAAACGATTTTTGATGAGCACCACGCGTCACTAAATATTGGCGGCTTAGTGCATGATAACTCAGCACCATACTGCGTGATGCCGTGACTATTTCATCATCAAACCAGTATTTGTGTGGCCTAACCACTTGAAACTCAATTAAAAAATGTAATGGCACACCTTTATTAACGGCCGCTTCAATCGTGTCATCAAAGCTGACTTCTACTTCAGCAGAAAGCACATAAAAATCATCTAATGGTTGTAATTCGGCCTCTTTAATATCAATGCTGCTACCTGCGGCAAACGCAATTGAGCAAACGCTTATTAGCGAAAGCACCGCCGCTATGCGGATGCTGTTACGCAGCTTTTTGTAATAAGGCGTAAAAAAGACCATCGTGCAGACTGTTGGGAATAAGTTGGCCATGCGCGCACTGAATAGTTTGATGGTGTTCATTTGTCAGGTTTACGGGCAGTTGAGTCGCATCATGGTTTTTAAGTAAAAAAGCATCTATTTGTTGTTGATTTTCTTCATTAAAAATCGAACAAGTCACATAGAGTAATTTACCGCCTTTTGCTAATAATTGCCACAAATTAGCCAAAATTAACGATTGCTGTGCAGCAAAAGAAGCAATATCCGATTCGCGGCGCAACCATTTAATATCCACATGCCGCCGCACAATGCCCGATGCCGTACAAGGCACGTCCGCTAAAATGCGCTCAAAAGCTTGGCTGGCTTGCCAATTAGCGGCATCGCCTAATTGTAAATCGGCGTTTAAATGCAAGCGATTTAAATTACTTTCTACGCGATCTAAACGGCTGGCATCATTATCTAGCGCCGTCAGCTTTATGTCGTTAAGCTCTAAAATATGCCCCGTTTTGCCGCCCGGTGCACAACAGGCATCCAAAACAGTCATGCCCGCCTGCACATCTAACAAGCCTGCCGCTAATTGCGCGCCATAATCCTGAACAGAAACCACGCCATCGGCAAAGCCAGGTATTTTCTCAACAGGAATAGGTTGCTCTAAAATCACCGCGTATTCGCCCACTTGCGTCGCCACAATATCTTGGCGCGCCAGCAATTGCACATATTCTTTAGCGCTGGTTTTTTGCACATTCACACGCAAAGTCATGGGTGGATGCGCATTGCCAGTGGTTAAAATGCTCTGCCAAGTGTCAGGATATTGGGCTTTAAGCTTATTAATCCACCATTGCGGGTAAGAATATTCGGCAACTTCATCGGCTGTAAGTTGCTGATTGAACGCTTCTTTTTGGCGTAAAAAGTTGCGCAAAACGCCATTCACCAAACCTTTTGCCCAACGCGGCTTGGCATAGCTCGCCGCCTGTACCGCTTGGTTCACCACTGTAAAATCATCTGCTTTGTCATGCAACAACTGGTAAATCGCCACCAATAAAAGCGCGGTGATATGCTCATTGCTTAAGGGTTTTTCAAGTAATTTAACTAAGTAAGCGTTCACTTCGCCATAAAAACGCAGCGTACCATAACTTAAATCTGCCGCCGCGCCGCGCTGTTGTGGCGTAGCACTAGGGTACGATTTAAGTGCATCTGGCAATGCCAAAGTGAGATTGCGGCCTGAGAGCACTTGAGAAACTGCAATGGCAGCGATTTGTTGGGAAATATACAAAGAAAGCTCTTTAATTTTTAATTGACTAGATTTTACTTGATATGCCGCTTGTAAGGGGAGTATTCGGCAATGTCTGGTGCCGTCATCCTGCAATATGCAGAATGACGGTAATGGATATTTTTTGGGGGAAGCTTAAAACGAATTGGCCATTGCCATCAACCTAGCCACGCGCTCTTGAGTTTTTGGGTGCGTGCTAAATAAACTATCAAACGAAGCGCCAGAAAGAGGGTTAATAATCATCATTTGCCCCGTTTCAGGATGCGCTTCTGCGGTTTCATTAGGAATTTTGTGCGCATAGTTGTGAATCTTTTCCAGTGCGCTGGCTAAGGCTTTGGGGTCTTTACTAATTTGCGCGCCCATTTTGTCGGCCTCAAACTCACGGCCACGTGAAATCGCCATTTGAATCAAACTGGCGGCCATTGGTGCTAAAAACATCATCAAAATGCCGATAATGGGGCTGCTGCGCTCACCATCTCTATTGCCGCCGCCAAAAAACATACCGAATTGGGCGATAGAGGCGATTGCACCAGCCATGGTGGCCGAGATAGTAGAAATCAGTGTATCGCGATTTTTAACGTGCGCTAATTCATGCGCCATTACGCCGCGTAATTCGCGCTCGGTTAAAATTTGCATTATGCCAGCGGTTGCGGCAACGGCAGCATTCTCTGGGTTGCGGCCTGTGGCAAAGGCATTGGGTTGGTTTTCATTCATCACATACACTTTTGGCATAGGCAATTCAGCGTTTTGCGCCAATTCTTTCACCATATTGTAGTAATTGCGAAATTGGCCATCACCGTAGTTGTTGTCAGGCGTCACTTCTTGTGCGCCATACATTTTTAGCACCGCTTTATCTGAGAACCAGTAGGCGTATACATTCATGCCGGCTGCAAATAAAAGTGCAATCAACATGCCTGTGCCGCCGCCTACAGCCGCGCCAACCGTGCCAAACAAGGCCACAATGGCTGCCATTAAAATAGAAGTTTTTAACCAGTTACCAAACATAGAAATCTCCTAAGGTTTATACATGCGTAAATGGCATGTATTTGAATTCAATATAATGAAACTAATATGCTGCTGATTTGCTTTGAATTCAAGCATTAGTAATGCATTTAGCTAAAAAATTCACCTAATTTAACATGTTGACCTTGCGCAAATTGTTGGGCAGTTTGGCGTTTGCCGCCAGGCATTTGCAGTTCGGTAATTTGTAAAACACCATCACCACAAGCGACATGGATTGCGTTATCTAAGCTAATTATTTCGCCCGCGTTAGCATTGCCTGTTGTCGATGTTGCAAACCAAATGCGGCAAGTTTCACCCCTAAATTGTGCCGTCGCTACAGGAAAAGGATTAAAACCGCGCACTTGGCGCGAAATTTCCACCGCACTTTTGCCCCAATTAATCGCTGATTCGGCCTTCTCTAATTTATGTGCATAAGTCACAAGGCTTTCATCTTGCGCAGTGGCTTGCAGCACGCCTTTATCAGCTAAGGTTTGCATGGCTTGCACCATTAATTCAGCGCCTATACTACTTAATGCATCATGCAAGGTTTGCGTGGTATCAGTGTCCGTAATCGGTATAACACCCTTGCTCACCATGGCGCCTGCATCCAAAGCTGGCACTACTTCCATAATGGTGACGCCAGTTTCGGTATCGCCAGCCAGCAAGGCGCGGTGAATGGGCGCCGCACCACGCCAGCGCGGTAACAGTGAAGCATGAATGTTGTAACAGCCATGCGTTGGCATATTTAAAACGATAGTAGGGATAATCAAGCCGTAAGCGGCGACTATCATGACATCGGCATTTACTGCTGCAATCTTTTCTTGCACGTCGGCTGGTTTTAAAGAGGCGGGCTGAAAAACATTTAGCGCATGTTGTAGCGCCAATTGTTTAACTGGGCTGGCCTTTAATTGCATGCCGCGTCCAGCAGGGCGGTCAGGTTGGGTCAACATCATTACAATTTCATGACCAGCAGTAATAAGCGCGGCAAGCGCGGGTACAGCAAATTCAGGCGTGCCTGCAAAAATAATTTTCATAGTGGTTTTAAAATGGATTATCTATCGCGTAGTAATTTAGTCATTTTGGTTTTAATGCGATTGCGTTTAAGTGGTGATAAGTATTCTACAAATACCTTGCCTAAAAGGTGATCCATTTCATGTTGAATGCACACGCTTAATAAGCCTTCGGCATCCAACTTAAACGGCTTGCCTTGCTTATCTAAGGCCTCAACCGTGATTTTTTCGGCACGCGTTACGCTTTCATACACGCCAGGCACTGACAAACAGCCCTCTTCATAATCTTGCGAGCCGCTTTTTGCCACAATTTTAGGGTTGATAAAAACCTGCAATTGGTTTTGCTCTTTGCTAGTGTCAATCACAATCAATTGAACGTGCTGATTGACTTGAGTTGCCGCCAAGCCAATGCCAGGTGCGTCATACATGGTATCTGCCATATCATCAATTAATCGGCGAATTTCAGCGTTAACCTCTTTAATCGGTTTAGCCACCGTGTGCAAGCGCGGGTCAGGATAATTTAGTATATTCAATAGTGCCATATTCGTTAAATCTTTAAAGTGTTGTCATGTATATACAACCAGCATTGTAAAAATGTTTCAATTTTGCTAAAAAGCTTGATTGTTGAATGAATTACGTGATAAATTTAATGCAATTTCGCGGATGCTAACTCTTATTTTTAGCCGCTTTTTGACCGAGGTCATGCAATGAATAAACGCATTATAACGCTGCTAGTGCTTGCTTGCTTAAGCTTGAATGTAAATGCTGATGAAATTCAGCTACAAAAAAACCATCCTGAGCGCCATATAGTGGTAAAAGGCGACACATTATGGGGCATATCAGGTCGATTCTTGAAAGACCCTTGGCAGTGGCCAAAAGTGTGGCGCATGAATCGCGAGCAAATCAAAAACCCACATTTAATTTATCCAGGCGATGTTGTCGTTCTGGACACCAGTAGCGGCTCGCCTCAGCTAAAACTATTGCGTGAAACGGTTACCTTAGAGCCGGGTGTACGTATTGAGCCTTTAGAAAAAGAGGCTATTTTTACCATTGCACCTAATATTATTGGCCCATTTTTAAGCCAGCCCTTGTTAATTGAAAACGGTAAATTAGATGTGGCGCCGCGCATTATCGCTGGCCAAGAAAATCGAGTGGTACTGAGCCCAGGTACGCGCGTTTATATTAATAGTATTAAAGAAGGTGAAGGAACGCACTGGAATATTTATCGGCCAGGTGAGCTATTAAGAGACCCAGATACATCAGAAGTATTGGGTACTGAGGCGATTTACCTAGGTGATGTGGATATTGCGCGCTATGGCGAGCCTGCGACTGGCGATATTATTCGCGCCAAAGAAGAGATTTTCACCAAAGACAGATTAGTAGTTTCTCCTGATGAATTCAAGAGCAGTTTTGTACCGCACGCGCCAGAGGCACAAATTTCAGGTCGCATTATGCGTATTTATGGCGGTGTTGCGGAAGCCGGCCCAAATACTGTCGTGTCAATCAATCGTGGTAAAAACGACGGCTTAGAAGAGGGGCATGTGTTGGCGATTAGTCGTTATGGCCGCGTGATTAAAGATCCAGAATACAAAGATTCCGCATCTAATAAAGTGACACCTGAAGACAAAAAATTAAAAGAGCTTAATTTTGATGTGAAAACAGATGCTGACGGCAAAAAAATTGTAAATTTCGAAAAAGCACCTGTGCAAAGCAAATTAGTGCTTAGACCAGGTGAGGTGAAATTGCCAGATGAGCGTGTGGGTTTAATGATGATATTTAGAACTTTTGACCGAGTATCGTATGCCCTTATTATGAGCACATCAGACGCTATTTATACGGCAGATTCTGTCCATACGCCTTAATCTATTTCATGTATAACAAAGCCAACATTGAAGAATCGGATGTTGCGCTTTGGGTTTCTCTGCATCAAACCCTTGGGTTAGGAAACACAGGGTTTTGCCAATTACTGGCTAAATTTGGCTCGCCAGAAGCGATTTACAGCGCCAAAAGTCATCAGCTGCGCGAAGTTGTTGATGAAGCGACAGCGCAAAAAATTCTAAACGGTGTAAATGTAGAAGCAATCAGGCCAACGCTTGATTGGCTAAAAAAAGACAATACACATGTGATTACACTGGCTGATAAAGCCTATCCACAAGCCTTGCTAGAAATTAGCAACCCACCAGTAGTGTTGTACGCCATTGGCCATACACACTGGTTAAATCAGCCATGTATTGCCATGGTGGGCAGCCGCAACAGCACGCCACAAGGTGAAAAAAATGCAGAAGATTTTGCAGAAAGCTTATGTAACCATGGCTTATGTGTGGTGAGTGGAATGGCGCTGGGTATTGATGGGGCTGCACATCGCGGTAGCTTTAAAAGTAATGGCGCAACGATTGCCGTGGTGGGTACGGGCTTAGATATTGTTTACCCTTCACGCCATCGCGATTTAGCCCACAAAATTACAGAGCGCGGTTTAATCATTTCAGAGTTTGCTTTAGGCACACCTTCAAAAGCGCAAAATTTTCCAAGAAGAAATCGTATTATTAGCGGCTTGAGTTTGGGCTGTTTGGTGGTTGAGGCCAATATAGATAGCGGTTCATTAATTACCGCGCGTTTGGCGATTGAGCAAGGCCGTGAAGTATTTGCAATACCTGGGTCGATTCATTCGCCCGTTGCAAAAGGCTGCCATCAGCTGATTAAGCAAGGAGCAAAGTTGGTTGAAAATACAGCTGATATCCTAGATGAGCTAAATTACGGGCAAGAATTAAAAAATATGTTAACAAACGTTAGCCCATTAGGGCTAATGACCCAAACGGGGGGTAGTGCCCCAGAACCCAATACAGTACTGGATTGCATGGGATTTGACCCTATAGATTTTGAAACGGTATTAACCGTTTCTGGATTGACTACAGAAGGGCTTTCAGCCATGCTGACGGTAATGGAGCTAGAAGGCAAAATTACGTCCTTAAGTGGTGGCAAATATCAACGACTTACTTGATTGAGAGCCCTGCTGTGATTAGATTCCAAATTGTACTCAGGAGATACTATGTTTGAAGTGTTGGTATTCATGTTTGAAAATTATTTTGCGCATCACACAATGCCAGATGTTGATGTGATGGGGCAGGAATTGTCTGCTGCTGGATTTGAACAAACGGATATTGACGGTGCATTTGACTGGTATGAAGAAATGAAATGCCGTTTAACACAACCTGATATTCAGTATTCTCATCAACACTCGGGCATGCGCGTTTTTTCTGAAACTGAGCTTAAAAAAATCAATACGGAAAGCATTGGGTTTGTGCTGTTTTTACAACAAGCTAATGTGATTAACGATATGGAACGCGATTTGATTGTCGACCGCGCCATGGCTTTAAAGCAACAAGAAATCACGGTTGAAGAAATGCGCTGGATTTCAATGATTGCCTTGTGGAATGAAGGCCGCGAAAAAGATTATCTGTTTGTTGAAGACGCTTTTTTTAATCCGCGCGGATTAACAGTTCACTAGACTATCAAACAAAAAATAGCGCTTAAATCTAAGCGCTATTTTAATTTTATAACTCTTTAAGTTATTAATTTACGCGCTATTTAATCGTTAAGTTATCAATAATTTTTGAAATAGTACCTGCTTGATTTAATGTGTAAAAATGCAAGCTAGGTACACCTCCAGCTAACAAGGTTTCACAAAGCTCGCTCACCACATCAATACCTAAAGCACGTAGCGATGGTAAATCGTCTGCATACGCTTCTAACCTTAAGCGCAACCAACGCGGAATCTCAGCGCCACAAACCCCAGAAAAGCGGGCTAATTGCGTGTAATTATAAATAGGCATAATACCGGGCACGATTGGTATTGCGATGCCATCCGCTTCACAGCTATCCACAAACCTAAAATAAGCGTCTGCATTGTAAAAATACTGCGTAATGGCTGAATCGGCACCTGCTTCTACTTTGCGCTTAAAGTTGGCCATATCTTTGGCGGCCGATAGCGCTTCTGGGTGAAACTCTGGGTAAGCGGCAACTTCTAGATGAAACCAATCACCCGTTTCTTGACGAATAAAACTCACTAATTCATTAGCGTACTTAAAATCGCCCACACTCACTTCGCCCGATGGCACATCACCGCGTAGTGTCACTAAACGTTTAATGCCTTTTGCTTTGTAAGCCGATAATAATTCGCGAATTTCTTCTTTGCTAGATGAGATGCACGAAATATGCGGTGCGGCTTGGTAGCCTTCTGCTTGAATTTCAAATACGGTTTCTTTGGTACGGTCAGTAGTAGAGCCGCCTGCGCCAAAGGTCACTGAAAAAAATTCAGGATTATATTGCGCAAGTTGTGTACGTGTTTCACGCAAATTGGCGATACCATCTGCCGTTTTTGGCGGGAAAAACTCAAAACTTAAAGGAATTTCTGGCTTCATTTTTTTATTTAATCTTTTTTGTCAGTCACAATTGCGCTTAATATCCACGAAATAATGCTGTAAACAATCGCGCCAATAATGCCTGCGGTGATTGTTTTAACATCAAAGCCTTGCAAGAAATAGCCTGCTAACCAAAACAACAAGCCATTAATCACAAAGATAAATAAACCCAGCGTGATAATCGTCACTGGTAACGTGAGTATCAATAAAATCGGTTTAATCAGTATATTAGCCAAACCAATAACCGCTGCCGCGATTAAGGCAGACATAAAGCTAGACACATGAATGCCAGGTACTAGATACGCCACAGCCAATAAAGCCAGTGCGCTTAACAACCACCCAATTAACAATTTCATGTGTCTGCTCCCAATTAATGATTAATAACGATAAGTTTCTGGTTTAAACGGGCCGTCTTGCGACACGCCAATGTAAGCCGCTTGCGTTTCAGATAAACGAGTCAGTTGAGCGTTTAATTTTTTCAATTGTAACACTGCTACTTTTTCATCCAAGTGTTTTGGCAATACATACACGCCTACTGGATAATCGGCTTGACGCGTAAACAACTCAATTTGCGCAATGGTTTGATTGGCAAAGCTTGAGCTCATTACATAGCTTGGGTGACCAGTACCGCAACCTAAGTTCACCAAGCGGCCTTTGGCTAAAAGAATAATCTTTTTACCATTAGGGAAAATCACATGGTCAACTTGTGGCTTAATTTCATCCCACTCGTATTTTTCTAGGCTTGCCACGTCTATTTCATTATCAAAGTGGCCGATATTACACACAATGGCTTGGTCTTTCATTTTCGCCATATGGTCATGCGTAATTACATGATAGTTACCAGTGGCTGTTACAAAAATATCGGCATGCTCAGCGGCGTAATCCATTGTTACTACGCGGTAGCCTTCCATTGCTGCTTGTAATGCGCAGATTGGGTCAATTTCTGTTACCCAAACTTGTGCCGATAATGCGCGTAAAGCTTGTGCAGAACCTTTACCTACATCGCCATAACCAGCCACCACAGCTACTTTACCTGCAATCATCACATCTGTTGCGCGTTTGATTGCGTCTACCAATGATTCGCGGCAGCCATACAAATTGTCGAATTTTGATTTAGTGACAGAGTCATTCACGTTGATTGCTGGGAAAGCCAATTTGCCTTCTTTGTGCATTTGATACAAACGATGCACGCCAGTTGTAGTTTCTTCTGTTACGCCAATGATTTTGCTTAAGCGTGTTGAATACCAAGTTGGATCGGTTTTGAGTTTGGCTTTAATCGCGTCAAAAAGACAAATTTCTTCTTCTGATGTTGGGTTAGCCACCACAGATAAATCTTTTTCGGCGCGTGTGCCAAGATGTAGCAATAAAGTCGCATCGCCGCCATCATCTAAAATCATGTTGGTATAGCCACCGTCTGACCATTCAAAAATGCGGTGTGTGTAATCCCAGTACTCAGTCAACGTTTCGCCTTTAATGGCAAAAACAGGTGTACCGCCAGCCGCAATCGCAGCAGCAGCATGGTCTTGTGTGGAATAGATGTTACATGACGCCCAACGTACTTCAGCGCCTAAATCTTTCAGCGTTTCAATCAGTACCGCTGTTTGAATGGTCATGTGTAGAGAGCCGGTGATGCGCGCACCTTTTAATGGCTGCGCCAATGCAAACTCTTCACGAATCGCCATTAAGCCTGGCATTTCGGTTTCGGCAATGGCAATTTCTTTACGGCCAAAAGTCGCTAAATTGATATCAGCAACAATGTAATCTTTGAATGTTAAATCAGTCACGGTATTCATCGTTTTTCCTTAAACAATAATGAAGTTTGGTGACCAGAAGGGATGAATTGACAGAGACATTAACTTTGCCCACCTGCATCCCGTGTCTGGCACGGTTAGGTGAACGCCGTTTACAATAATGATAAAAACTTCACCAATATTGCTAACCGAGCCTAGGGTTTACATCATTTTGATATTTCAAAACTGACGTAACCTCGCAACGTTCCTCGGTTATGAATTACTAAAAGCGGGATTATAATGAAATCATGGTTTTTGTAAAGCCATGATTTCATTAAGTTAAACTACATCAAACTTATAAACCTGCCGCCGCCTTTAGTGCAGCGGCCTTATCGGTCGCTTCCCACGTGAACTCAGGCTCATCGCGACCAAAGTGGCCATAAGCTGCTGTTTTTGTGTAAATTGGACGTAATAAGTTCAACATTTTTACAATGCCTTTTGGGCGCAAGTCAAAATGCTCACGCACTAATTGCGTCAATACTTCGTTCGAAACTTTACCTGTGCCATACGTTTCAACCATTACAGAAGTCGGTTGCGCCACGCCAATGGCGTAACT
>JAZKDM010000131.1:0-13298 GCA_040387535.1 Pseudomonadota bacterium
AGGAAAGAAGCGGAAAGAAAACTAAGCATCAACTTAGCTTTCATGTAGTTTCAGAGGCCTTAAATCTGGGTTAGTTCAGTCTATCTTAGGTTTTTTATCATCTTTTCATCGCCTCTTTCATAAGCTCACATGCGATAATATTGGCATGCAAAATCAAGATTCCCTTCTCACAGGCTTAAATAACAAACAACTGGAAGCCGTTACGCTACCGCATCAATCTGCTCTTATTTTGGCAGGCGCTGGCAGCGGCAAAACACGCGTACTCACTACTCGCATTGCTTGGTTGATTCAAACAGGGCAGATTTCGCCTATGGGTTTAATGGCGGTGACGTTTACCAATAAAGCCGCTAAAGAAATGTTAACGCGCTTAACCGCCATGCTGCCGATTAATACGCGCGGCATGTGGGCTGGCACTTTTCATGGGCTATGCAACAGACTTTTGCGCGCGCATCATCGCGAAGCGGGCTTGCCTTCTACGTTTCAAATTTTAGATACCGCAGACCAGTTATCCAGCATTAAACGTTTAATGAAGCTGATGAACGTTGACGATGAAAAATACGCACCCAAGCAAGTGCAGGGCTATATCAATAGCTGCAAAGAAGAAGGTCTGCGCGCCAATAAAGTAGATGCTTACGACGGTCACAGCCAAAAGCTGCGTGAGATTTATGAAGAATACGATAAGCAATGTAACCGCGAAGGTGTGGCGGATTTTGCTGAATTATTATTGCGCTGCTACGAATTACTAAGCCGTGATGAGCGCATTCGCACTCATTACCAAAGCCGCTTTCAATATATTCTGGTAGACGAGTTTCAAGACACCAATCGCTTGCAATATCTATGGCTTAAATTGTTAGCAGGCACTAACAATTGTTTATTTGCGGTGGGTGATGATGACCAATCCATTTACGGTTTTCGTGGTGCGCGTGTGGGCAATATGCGCGACTTTGAAACCGATTTTAATGTACAAAATATCGTTAAGTTAGAAGAGAATTATCGCAGCCATAGCAATATTTTAGATGCTGCCAACGCTATTATTTCGCATAACAAAAACCGTCTGGGCAAAAACTTATGGACTTCGGCAGGCGCTGGTGAACCGGTTAGAATCTATGAAGCTTATAACGATAATGATGAAGCACAATTTATTGTTGATGAAGTAAAAATGTTGCAAAGTGAAGGCACGCCTTTGGCGGATATGGCTTTGTTGTATCGCAGCAATGCGCAATCGCGTGTGTTGGAACATGCCCTATTTTCGGCCAACCTGCCCTACCGTGTGTATGGCGGTTTACGTTTTTTTGAACGTGCCGAAGTAAAACATGCGCTGGCTTATATGCGCTTGATGGCTAACGCCAATGATGACACGGCGTTGTTACGTGTAATTAACTTTCCTGCACGCGGCATAGGTGCACGCAGCCTTGAGCAATTGCAAGAAGGCGCGCGACAGAACGATTGCAGCTTATGGCAGGCAGCATTAAATAAAGTGGGTAACGGCAAGGCTGGTGGCAAAGGGCTTGAAGGATTTGTTGCCTTAATCCGCGAAATGACAGATCAAGCCTATGGCATCACTTTGGCAGAAGTAGCTGAACTAGCCACCACTTTTTCTGGCTTAAAAGCGCACTATGAAAATGACAAAGACGGTGAAGACCGCATAGAAAACTTAGAAGAGTTGGTTACTGCAGCGGTTGCATTTACCAATCAAGCCTTTGGCAACCACAACAATGTGGATGGCGATACTGAGCAAGATTTGATGACGCAGTTTTTAACGCATGCCAGCTTGGAAGCAGGCGACCATCAAGCCACGATTGGTTATGATGCGCTGCAATTAATGACGGTGCATGCATCTAAAGGCTTGGAGTTTAAAGCGGTTTTTATTAGCGGTCTGGAAGAAGGCCTGTGCCCGCATGAAAATAGCTTAAGCGAAAACAATGGCTTAGAAGAAGAGCGGCGTTTGATGTATGTGGCGGTAACGCGCGCGCGCCAACGTTTATATTTAAGCCATGCCCAAAGCCGCATGCTACATGGCCAAGTGCGTTATGGCATTCCATCGCGCTTTTTAGATGAGATTCCAGAAGGTCTATTAAAGCGGCTAAATAGCAAGCCTATGGCCAGATCGGGTAATAATTACGCTGAAAACTATGCAAAGCCTGCTGCCCAAAACACCAATAACTACCCCTATAAAATCGGCCAAGGTGTGCGTCATAACAAATTTGGCGAAGGTGTTGTGGTGAGCTATGAAGGCAATGCCGCTAACTTAGTGATTAAAATCAACTTTGGTAATAACGGCTTAAAAACCTTGGCGATGGAATACGCTAAACTAGAAAAAATATAATTCACGCCTCATTCTTAGCCTAATTTTATAGGGCTAAGAATGACGGGGTTGATTAATTGTTAAAAATGACAATCAACAGATGGGCTAAGACCTTCTGCGTCTTTAGTTAGCAGAGGGGTTTTATCGGCATAGGTCAAAATCCACATGCCATCAAAATCTTGCTTTTCCCAGTCAGGCGCATCGCTCACCCCAAGCGCCTTAGCCAACGCTGGTATCTCACTGTGACTCCAAACGATTAGTACGGTGCCAGTTTTTTTAAACACGCTTTGGGCAATATCCGCATAATCAGTTTCGCTATATTTACTGTTAATGCTGATATCGTATTTAATCGCCAGCGGCGTTGCGGTTTGAAACATACGGCTATGCGCCGTCGATTTAGCCGATTTAAGCGCAGGCACATAAATATAATCGGGCTTGCCAAACTTTTGGGTGATTATTTCTGGCAACTTGGTGGCCCGATTTTGGCCTTGGCAAGATAAATTATCGCCGCCAGATGCTGGCTTTTCAGCATGCCGAATAATCACTATTTTTAAGTTGGAATCGGGTGAATCCTGCTTATCGGCAAATCCATCGCAAGCAAGCAATACACTAAAGGCTAGGCTTAAAACAATGTATCGCCAAAACCTTTGCATATGCGTAGTTGAATAAATTCGGCTTAAGCAGCTCTAAATACATCGCGGTAGCTAACGTATTGAAATGCCAGCATTAAAGTGGTCGCCAACAGCAAGCAGCCAAACACTAATAATGAGGTGAGCATTTGGCCTAGCAAGGGCGCCAAGCTGCCAATCACACCAACCACAATACCTACCACTAGCATGGCGCCGACTATACCCGCTGTAAGCAATAACCATGAGGCACCTAGCGCAATCATGTATTGCAAAGAGCCTGCGATGCTGGATTTAATGGCTTTTACCACGCCATAATTGTTAAACGCAATCAACATAGGCGAAAACCAAGTCGCCATCATTAGCGGTATCAGCATTAAGCTTAATTTAAGCAGTAAAGGAATCATTGCCTGCATCATTTGCATGGCTTGCGATTCGGTCATTTCGTTTTTGCCTTGGGTGAATTTAAGCAGGCCTTCAATATCGCTATTTAAAATAAAACTTACCACAATGCCATAAAGCAAACAAAGCCCGCCCAGCGCCATTAGATTAGGGATCTTAGGCTTAATCAGTTGAATCACTTCGCTTAAAGTTTGCTGCTTTTGCATATCGGCATTGCGGTACAGCATAATGGCCACCGCCAGAAATACTGGCCACATTAAAATAGAGAAAAACGCAAAAAACTGCAAGCCAGGCACAGATGGCAACATCATAAATAGCCCGACATAAGCCAAGCCTAACAGCAGCCATTTACGCGGCGCGGTTTTAAACAAAGCCACACTTTCTTTTACCCAACTAATGCCTGTTTTAGTACGTGATTCTAAGATTGCCATGATAATTTCCTTTGCGACTATTTAGATGAGGCCGCAATATGTTGCTGTAATATGTTTTTGAAATGGTTAGGGTCTTTGGTATGCGTTAATGCACCATCGGCAGGGTAATAAAAATCGTATAAGCGCGATAACCAAAAGCGCAATGCAGCACGGCGCAATAATGTTGGCCAAAGTTGCTGCTCTGCCTCTGTAAAGGGCTTTACACGTTGATATTCGGCCAAGAAATGGCTTAATTTTTCGTGGTCTATATTGCCTAAATCGCTACCATTATGGTGCAGGCACCATTCGTTTACCGCAATCGCCACGTCATATGCCAACACATCGTTACAGGCATAATAAAAATCAATAAAGCCGCCCAATTGCGCATCGTCAAACAATACATTGTCGCGAAATAAATCGCCATGCACCACACCGCGCGGTAAGGCGCTGGTATCAATGCTTAATTGGTACGCCAACTCGGTTTTAAGCAATTCGCTATCCGTAGCAATCGCTATTTTAGGCAACACTTGCTGCGCTGTTTTAATAAACCAATCTTGCCCACGCTGGTTATGGCCTTGCTGATTAAACTGCTGACCCGCCACATGCATATTGGCTAAAGTAGTCGCCACCTGACCCACTTGTGCTAAATCAGGCGTAGCAATATCTTTACCTTTAAGGCAACTGACCATTAAGGCTGGCTTGTTTTTGAGTAGATGCAACGCAACGCCGTTTTTGTCTGCAATCGGCGTTGGGCAAAGAATATGATGCCGCGCCAAATGCGCCATTAAATCCACAAAATAAGGCAATTCGTCTAAGGTGTTTTTCTCAAAAATAGTGAGTACATAACGATTATTTTGGGTAATCACAAAATAGTTGGTGTTGGTAATACCAGCGGCAATACCTTTTAGCTCAACGATTTCGCTAAGCTCAAAATCGCGCAACCAAGTGCGTACTTCTTCTAAATTAAGGGTAGTAAAAACAGACATTTCGCTCTACATAAAAATTAAGAGGGCAGAGCCCTCTTTTAAACTAAATTTTTCTAAAACCTAAATAAAATCCATTTTGGAACGCTTAAAGGCTTATTGGGGCCATCGTTAATCCAATTTCCGCTTGAATCTTCTTTGTGCAAATAATAAGGCACGCCATGCTCAGGCGTTACTTTCATCATATACACTTCGCCATTAATACTGTATTCCTCAATGGTTTCTTTGCCTTTTTTTCGAATCGTTATTTGCGGCTCAATCGCTGGGTCATCCAAGGCCTCACCATCCACCACTTTTGGCGGCGGCTGCACTTGTTCTAGCGGCTCTAAATTACTAGGCTGCGCGGCAAAACTATTTGCTGCCAACAATAATGAAACAGCAAACATTTGCATGGTTAATTTCAGTTTTTGCATTACTGTACTTTTAATTTTGCCGTCAGTCATTTTGCCGCCAGTTATATTGAGTTAATTCATTCTAACAAAAGCACGTTAAAAAAACAGGGTAAAACGGCTACTGCCTATAAATATAGCTGAATTTTGCGCTCTGCTGGCGTGAGCTCAAAGCCTGTTAATTCGTAATGCTTGAATATAGCATCCACAATTTCTTTGGGGTCATCAATCATTTGAATTAAATCAAGATCTTGTGCCGATGCCATGCCTTCAAGCACCAAGCTATTTTTGAGCCAATCAACCAAGCCCGCCCAAAAATCTTTGCACACTAAAATAATCGGAATTTTGCGCGATTTACCCGTTTGCACCAGCGTAATCGCTTCCATTAGCTCATCCAATGTGCCAAAACCGCCCGGCATCACCACGTAGGCGCTGGCGTATTTAACAAACATCACTTTGCGCATAAAAAAGTATTTAAAGGTAATGTCAATATCTTGATAACCATTGCCACTCTGCTCAAACGGCAACTCAATATTTAGGCCTACGCTTGGGCCAATACCCGCATAAGCGCCTTTATTGGCGGCTTCCATAATGCCTGGCCCACCGCCTGAAATCACGCTAAAGCCTGCGTCTGATAAAATTCGCGCAATTTCTTCGGTTAATTGGTAATACGGATGATCTGGCTTGGTGCGCGCGCTACCGAAAATAGACACGGCAGGCGTAATTTCTTTTAACCTTTCGGTCGCCGACACAAATTCTGCCATAATCTCAAAAGCATGCCAGGATTCAGTTTCTGAAGTGGCGCCATTGAGTAATTCTGATTCGGTTATTTGTGGTAATTTTTTAATCATTTTTATCGACTCAACAAATTCTGTTTATTAACTAAATATATCATCTATCGCCTATGAAAACGCTCTTACTTGTTGATGGCTCATCTTACCTTTACCGCGCATTTCACGGCTTGCCCGATTTGCGCAACAAGGCTAACGAACCCACTGGCGCTATTCGCGGTGTATTAAGCATGCTGCGCAAACTGCACAAAGATTATCCTGCCGATTATAGCGCGTGTGTGTTTGATGCAAAAGGCAAAACCTTTAGAGACGATATTTACCCAGAGTACAAAGCTAACCGCCCTAGCATGCCAGACGATTTGCGTAGCCAAGTAGAGCCTTTGCATGAGGCGATTAAAGCGATGGGCTGGCCACTATTGATGGTGGATAACGTAGAAGCAGACGATGTGATTGGCTGCTTGGCCAAACAAGCCGAAAAACAAGGCTTGCGCGTGATTATCAGCACAGGCGATAAAGATATTTCGCAGCTGGTGAATGAGCATGTAACCGTGATTAACACCATGCCTAATGCTTTTAGAAAAGGCGATGAAATACTGGATATTGCTGGGGTTGAAGCAAAATTTGGGCTTAAGCCTGAGTTGATTGTGGATTATTTAACATTAATCGGCGACACAGTGGATAACGTGCCAGGTGTTGAAAAGGTAGGCCCAAAAACCGCCGTAAAATGGCTGCAAGAATACGGCTCGCTAGACAATATTATTGCTAATGCGGATAAATTTGGCGGCGTAGTGGGTGAAAATTTGCGCAAAGCTTTGGATTGGCTGCCGACTGGCCGTGAGCTGATTACCATTAAATGCGATTTAGATAGTTTTGAAGGCATGCCTGCAAGTTTTGAATCGCTAATGCTGCAAAGCCAAGATAAAGCCACACTGGCTGCATTATATGACCGCTTTGATTTTAAAACTTGGCAGCGCGAATTAGCGACTGAAATGCCAGCATCCGCTCCAGTATTAGCCAGCGGTGAAACAGGCAGCTTATTTGACGCGCCAAATTCAAATACCAAAGCCAGCGTTTCGGATAATGCAAAATCAGCCATTTCGCACAATATAAGTGTTCCAAAAATTGAATATGAAGCCGTTACCACCCGTAACTTTGAAACGATATTTACGAATGAACAGCTTGATACTTGGCTAGCGAAATTGCAATCCGCCCCGCTTGTTTGCGTAGATACTGAAACCACTTCTTTAGAGCCGATGACCGCCAAAATTGTTGGCTTATCGTTTTCGGTTGAGGCTGGTAGCGGCGCTTATTTGCCACTAACCCATGATTATTTTGATGCGCCAGAACAACTGAATTTCGCCGAAACTTTAGCCAAAATAAAACCCATTTTAGAAAACCCTGACATTAAAAAAGTCGGCCAAAACCTTAAATATGATCAACATATTTTAGCCAATCATGGCATCGCCTTAAACGGCATTGCGCACGATACGCTGCTGCAATCTTATGTATTTGAAGCGCATAAATCACATGGCATGGACGCCTTAAGTGAGCGCCATTTGGGCATCAAAACCATCACCTTTGAAGAAGTAGCAGGCAAAGGTGCCAAGCAAGTAAGCTTTAATCAGGTGACGGTAGAAGTGGCCGCTGAATACGCGGCCGAAGATGCCGATATCACCCTGCAATTGCATGAGGCCATGTACCCACAAATCGCCGCAGACGCAAAACTGGATTTTATCTACAGCCAAATTGAAATGCCGAGTTCGCAGATTCTATTTACGATTGAGCGCAATGGCGTGCTGATAGACCGCGATATGCTGAATATTCAAAGCAATGAAATTGGCGCAAAACTAGTAGCGCTGGAAAATCAGGCCTACGAATTGGCGGGACAGCCTTTTAACTTAGGCTCACCCAAACAATTACAGGAAATCCTGTTCGATAAATTGGGCATTAAACCCACCAAAAAAACCCCTTCTGGCGCGCCCAGCACCGATGAAGACGTGCTGCAGGAACTAGCCCTAGACCACCCGCTACCCAAAGTGTTGCTGGAATATCGCGGTCTGGCGAAATTAAAATCTACCTACACCGACAAACTGCCGCGCATGATTAATGCGCAAACTGGTCGTGTGCATACCAGCTACAACCAAGCCGTGGCTATTACTGGCAGGCTAGCCAGCTCAGACCCTAATTTGCAGAATATTCCGGTACGCAGCGCAGAAGGCCGCCGCATACGCGAAGCGTTTATCGCGCCAAAGGGTTCGCATATCGTTTCTGCCGATTATTCACAGATTGAGTTGCGCATTATGGCGCACCTGTCACAAGATGCAGGCATGCTGGAAGCGTTTGCCAATAACGAAGATATTCACCGCGCCACCGCTGCCGAAATTTTTGGTGTTGAACGCAGTGCAGTGGATAACGAACAACGCCGCTACGCAAAAGTGATTAACTTTGGCTTGATCTACGGCATGAGCGCCTTCGGCTTAGCGCAAAACCTGAATATTGAACGCAGCGCCGCGGCCAGCTATATCGAGCGCTATTTTGCCCGCTACCCAGGCGTGCGCGAATACATGCAAAACACCCGCGAAATCGCCAAAGCGCAAGGCTACGTAGAAACCTATTTTGGCCGCCGATTATGGGTACCAGAAATCAACAGCCCCAATGTACAAAGAAGAAACGGCGCTGAACGCGCCGCCATAAACGCCCCTATGCAAGGCACAGCGGCAGATTTGATTAAACTGGCCATGATTGCGGTGGATAAATGGTTAAGAGAAGAAAAGCTGAACGGTCATCATTTGAAATCGAAATTGATTATGCAAGTGCACGATGAATTGGTGTTAGAAGTGCCTGATAATGAACTTGAATTAGTTAAAAACAGTCTGCCAACATTAATGCAAAATGTGGCGAAATTATCTGTGCCGCTATTGGCAGAAGTGGGTGTGGGTAGTAATTGGGAAAGCGCGCATTAAATCTTTAAACAAAATAAACATCAACTCATAACCAAAATTAACAATCAAAAAAAATGGCTAAAAGAAAAAGACAAAAAAACCTATTTGAAATAGCTTTTCAAGAAAATTGGGGATTTTCTTTCGCGATTGGTACCACTATATTGGTGCTAACTTTAGTAGTTCTGCCTAGCATTTCAAATCCAATACTGATGGCATTTGCAAAAGCGTTAAAACCAATAGGCGTGGTATCTTCAATCGTGTTTTATCTAATAGCCTTTTTTAAATTTTTGCAGCAAGATAAAGCGATTCGCAACAGCGTTCTTGAAAACAGAAACGAACCAAATCTACATGCCAAAAACGTAGCCCCACCCTTTTTAAATCCAACAAACGCAAGACAAACACAATCTGCTGAAAAACCCTTTAATTGGACGCTCAAGCTAATACAAGATTTAGAATGGAAAAGGTTTGAAGAGCTTTCAGTCGCCTACTATTTAGAAAAAGGCATTAAAGCAGAAACCACTCCACTAGGCGCAGACGGAGGAATTGATATTAAGTTGTACCAAGATGATTCGGGTCAAGCTACTACTATTGTCCAGTGCAAAGCTTGGGGAACTAATGTAGGCGTCATGCAAATTAGAGAATTTTTAGGTGTAATGACGCACGAAAAAATCGCAAAAGGTTTTTATATGACTTGCAGCGAATATACTAACGAAGCCAAAGAAATTGCTGTTTCCAATAAAATCACTTTAATTAATGGCGATATGTTGTTAATGATGATTAAACGCTTAAATGCGGATTCACAACAAAGACTTTTATTGCTAGCAACCGAAGGTGACTACAAAACACCCACATGCCCTAGATGCGGCATTAAAATGATCAAAAGAAATAGTAAAAAAGGAGATTTTTGGGGCTGCCTCAACTATTCTAAGGGTTGCAGACAAATGCTTAATTTAAGAAAAACGGATCGTGACTGCATTAAAGAATAGATTAACTATAACTCTAAAAAATTAATAAGTGCTACTTCATTACAAAAACTTAATAAACTCCGTCATTCTCGCGAAAGCGGGAATCCATTTTGAGCTTTTTTCTACGCTAAAAACATGAAACAGCCTTGCGTTTACATATTGAGTAACGAAAAACGTGGCACTTTATATATCGGCGTAACCAGCCATTTAATTCAGCGTGTTTGGCAGCACAAACAAAATTTAGTAGATGGGTTTACCAAGCAGCACCAGTTACATCAGCTTGTCTATTATGAACTTGCTGATGATATGCTCAGCGCTATAACGCGCGAAAAACAGCTTAAAAAATGGAATCGCGCATGGAAGATTGAATTGGTTGAAAGCGCGAACAGTGAGTGGCGAGATTTGTATTTAGAACTAACGCCTTAAAAATCAAAATGGATTCCCGCTTTCGCGGGAATGACGGAATCAGAGAAATAGTTTAAGTAAGCACACTAGATTAGGTTTAATTATTTCATGCAAAACTTCGGCATCTACATTATCGGCGATGAAATTCTTTCTGGGAAACGGGAAGATAAGCATCTCACACAAGCGATTCAAATTCTGAAAGCGCGTGGCTTAACGCTAGCTTGGGCGGAGTATTTGGGGGATGACCCTGAGCGCATGGTTGCTAGTTTTAAGCGCAGTTTTAGTAGCAATGATATTGTTTTTAGTTTTGGTGGTATTGGCGCAACGCCAGATGATTACACGCGGCAAGCGGCGGCAGATGCGCTTGAGGTGCCGATTGTGCGCCATCAGGCAGCGGCTGCGGAAATTGAAGCGCAGTTTGGCGAAGGGGCTTATCCTAAACGTGTTTTGATGGCGGATTTTCCGCAAGGGGCGGGGTTAATTCCTAATCCTGTGAACCGCGTTGCAGGGTTTTCGGCGGGTTTAGTAGGGCAAAAGCATCATCATTATTTTGTGCCGGGCTTTCCTGCCATGGCACACCCCATGATGGAATGGGTACTGGATACCCATTACAGCCACCTGTTTCACCAGACAGAATACTTAGAAAAATCCATAATCATTGAAGACGGCATTGAAAGCCAACTGATTGATTTAATGAATAAAACATTGGCCGATTATCCTGATATAAAAGTATTTAGCCTACCCAAATTAAAGCCTAATCGACAAGTGGAGTTGGGCGCAAAAGGTGAGCCAGAGCAAGTTAAGCTGGCCATGCAGGATATTAAAATTGGGGTGAGCAATATTGGCTTTTCTTGGGTAGATGGCGTTTAGCGTTTATGGAATGCAGGCCAAATTGCGGCGCTTGTTGCACGGCGCCATCCATCAACAGCCCTATACCTGGCATGCCAAATGGCAAGCCAGCAGGCGTTAAATGCATCCATTTATTAGCCGATTTTAGGTGTGCCATTTTTAATGACGTTACCCGCCCAGCGTTTTGCGCTAGCTTAAAACCCAGCCTTGAAATGTGCGGCGAAACGCGTCACGATGCGATTATTTGGCTCACGCAATTAGAGTTTCTAACCCAACCCAATCTCGAATAGCTTAATCGCCGATTTAAGCTAAAAAAATTGTATATCGCACTACCGATTCATACTGATTGCGTATAAAATAAGCAACTTCCCAAGAATTCACTTTTTAATGCAAATCGGCAATCATATTCTGAAAAACAATCTAGTCGTCGCCCCCATGGCAGGCGTAACGGATAGGCCTTTCCGCCAGCTTTGCAAAAAGTTAGGTGCAGGTTTAGCAGTTTCAGAAATGGTGACTTCTAATTCATTGTTGTATGGTAGCGAAAAAACGCTACGTCGCGCGAATCATGAAGGCGAAGTAGACCCAATTTCTGTGCAAATTGCGGGTTCTGACCCCAAAATGATGGCAGAAGCGGCTAAACATAACGTGGATAACGGCGCGCAGATTATTGATATTAATATGGGCTGCCCAGCCAAAAAAATATGCAATGTAATGGCGGGTAGCGCCTTATTAAAAGATGAGCCACTGGTTGCACAAATTTTAAAAGCAGTAGTTGCCGCCGTTGACGTACCTGTTACCTTAAAAATTCGCACTGGTTGGGATAAAAATAATCGCAACGCGATAATGATTGCAAAAATGGCGCAAGATATTGGCGTGCAAGCGCTGGCCATGCATGGCCGCACCCGCGCTTGTTTATATAACGGCGATGCCGAATACGATACGATTGCGGCTGTTAAGCAGGCGATTCAGATTCCACTAATTGCCAATGGCGACATTACCACCCCAGAAAAAGCCAAGTACGTTTTAGATTACACAGGTGCCGATGCCGTAATGATAGGCCGCGCCGCACAAGGCAGACCTTGGATTTTCCGCGAAATCGAGTACTACTTGAAAACAGGCGAGCATATGTTGCCGCCTACGGTTGAAGAAATCCATACCGTGATGCTTGAGCATCTACATGATTTGTATAGCTTTTATGGTGATTTAGCGGGCATGCGCGTGGCGCGTAAACATATTTCTTGGTACACCAAAGGCTTGGCAGGCTCTGCCAGCTTTAGGCATAACATGAACACACTGCAAACGATTGACCTACAATTAGGTGCGATTAACGATTTTTTTGCTGAGCTTAAAACCAAGCATGAACGTTTGGTGTATGCCGATGCGCTTGATGGCGATATGCTTGAAAAAGTAGAGTTGGCGGCTTAATGACAAGTTCGTGCAAATTATCAGACGCCATTAACGAATCGCTTGAGGATTACTTTAAGCATTTAGATGGCCAACCGCCGCATGCCATTTACGATATGGTACTGGGCTGTGTAGAAAAACCCATGCTGGAATTCATTCTGAATAAAGTAGGCGGCAACCAATCAAAAGCGGCCGAAATACTGGGTTTAAACCGCAATACGCTACGCAAAAAAATGGCTGAATACGGTTTAAATTAGCCTTTATCTTTAAACATTTTTACATCCTAAGAGTTTCCCCATGGCAGTTATCAAACGTGCACTTATTAGTGTTTCAGACAAACAAGGTGTTTTAGAGTTAGCCCTTGTATTAAGTAAATTGCAGGTAGAAATTTTATCTACTGGCGGCACCGCAAAATTATTGCGTGACAATAACTTTCCAGTGATTGAAGTCAGTGATTACACAGGCTTTACCGAAATGTTGGATGGGCGCGTTAAAACTTTGCACCCAAAGGTGCATGGCGGCATTTTAGGCCGTCGCGATTTGCCTGAGCATGTGAGCGCTATGCAAGCGGCTAATATTCCCAATATCGATATGGTGGTGGTGAATCTGTATCCGTTTGAAGCCACTGTTGCCAAAGCTGATTGCACTTTAGAAGACGCGATTGAGAATATCGATATTGGTGGCCCAGCCATGGTGCGCAGTGCGGCCAAAAACTGGAAAGATGTATCTGTTTTGACTGATTTTAGCCAATATGCGGATGTTATTGCTGAGCTTGAAAACAATAACGGAAGTATTAGCGCAGAAACCAACTTCAAATTATCGATTGC
>JAZKDM010000132.1:0-1627 GCA_040387535.1 Pseudomonadota bacterium
GACGCGCCATTGCGGGTAAGCTCACGCGCATCGAGTTTAAATAGTGGGTTATTTTCAATAGCCAATTGCACCATCTGGCATCTGTGCTCGGCAGAAACACTTGGTGCCGCTTTATGCGGTGGATTGGCGGATGGAATAAAGCGCACTTCATCAAGATTTACCGCTTCTGCTAACTCTTGCGCCATGCGTAAATGGCCAAAATGGATGGGATTAAATGTCCCGCCCAGTAGCCCAATACAGCGCATCAATTACAATTAGCTACGCACTTGGCCGTCACCAAGTACGATATATTTAAGAGAAGTTAAGCCTTCTAAGCCTACAGGGCCGCGTGCATGTAATTTGTCGGTAGAAATACCAATTTCCGCACCCAAACCATACTCAAATCCATCTGCAAAGCGTGTAGAGGCGTTCACCATCACGCTTGCCGAGTCTACTTCACGCAGAAAGCGTCTGGCTTTGGTGTAGTTTTCGGTCACAATCGCCTCAGTATGCTGGCTAGAATGTTGATTGATATGCGTAATGGCCTCATCAAGCCCATCCACTACCTTGCAGGAGATAATAGCCGCTAAGTATTCTGTATAAAAATCTTCATCTGTAGCAGGTTTGGCATTCGGTACTAAAGCCAAGGTTTCGGCACAGCCGCGAATCTCAATGCCTTTTTCAGTCAGCATTGCTGCCAGTTTTGGTAACATTTCTTTTGCCACTGAACGCGCAATTAATAAAGACTCAGCCGTATTGCAAGTGCCTAAGCGTTGCGTTTTGCTGTTTTCTAAAATAGGCAAAGCTTTAGCTAAATCGGCTTCATCATCAATATACACATGGCAATTGCCATCTAAATGCTTAATTACAGGTATGCGCGCATCGTTTGATATGCGCTCAATCAAGCCTTTGCCGCCGCGTGGCACAATCACATCCACATACTGTTTCATGGTGATTAGTTCACCCACAGCTGCGCGGTCAGTCGTTTCAATCACTTGCACCGCTGATGTTGGTAATCCTGCTTTTTCTAGGCCTTCGTGCACCAGTTTTGCCAGTGCCTGATTGCAATGAATCGCTTCACTTCCGCCACGCAAAATACACGCATTACCTGACTTGATGCAAAGCCCAGCCGCGTCTACGGTTACGTTTGGACGTGCTTCATAGATAATACCGATGACACCTAATGGCACACGCATTTGACCTATTTGAATACCACTTGGGCGATATTTAAAGTTGCTCATTTCGCCAATTGGGTCGGCTAAGTTGGCAATTTGCTGCAAGCCTTCAGCCATGGTGAGAATGGATTTTTCAGACAAGGTTAATCTGTCTAGCATCGCATCATCTAAACCATTGGCACGCGCTGCGGCTAAATCTTGCTGATTTGCAGTTATCAGGGCAGATTTTTCGCGCAAAATAGCGCTGGCAATATTTAAAAGGGCTTGATTTTTAACGCTGGTTTCAGCCGCTGCCATTTGGCGTGATGCGGCACGCGCGTTAATACCAACCGTTTGCATGTAATTTTTAATGTCCATAATCGGCATTATACGGTTTTGCAATGCGCTAGACTAGCTGGCTAGTTTTATTGTGTGTTAGCGCCCACGCACTTTAGCCAGGCCAAAACAAAGTCTTGAAAGCTCTAGCCAAGCAT
>JAZKDM010000133.1:0-5344 GCA_040387535.1 Pseudomonadota bacterium
TTTTCAAAAAACGCAGTGGTGTATAAACTATTTTTAATTGATGACTGGAGCTGGGTTGCCATGATGATTCCCATGACGATTTGGTATTGGCTCAGCCTTAAATGGGTAGATAAAAACGCAGGCTGGGAATCTTAACTTTACATGCCCCAACGCAAAGCGGGCGTATGTACTGGGCTATCCCAGTGTTGTTTAATTTCATTATCCAGCAAGCAAAGTGTGATTGAGGCGCCAGCCATATCCAGCGCAGTAACGTAATTGCCCACCAAGCTGCGGCTAATTTTAACGCCATGCTGACTAATCAATTTGGCAGCAGTGTTGTAGATTACATATAACTCCATCAACGGCGTTGCGCCAAAGCCGTTAATCAGTAGCAAAGCCTCATTATCAACGCTTACATTTCTTGCTTTAAAATCCGCCAAAATCGCATCCACGCAATCATTCACAATGGCATCTGCATCGCGCATGGTTTCACGTCTGCGACCTGGCTCACCGTGAATACCCACACCCACTTCAATTTCAGAATCGGCGATATCAAAAGTAGGGCGGCCTGCGGCAGGCACTGTGCAACTGGTTAAAGCCACGCCTATACTGGCAGTGCGCGTATTTACTTTGTCACCTAGCGTTTTGCAGGCTAGCAAATCGGCGCCAGTTTCTGCCAAGCTGCCCACGCATTTTTCTACAATCATGGTGCCAGCTACGCCGCGGCGGCCAGTGGTATATGTGCTATCAATCACGGCACAATCGTCGCTGGTTAATACCGTTGCGTTTTCGAAAGGCAACATTTCAGCCGCCATCTCAAAATTCATTACATCGCCTGCATAATTTTTAACGATAAACAAAACGCCTTTATCAGCATGCACCGCTTCAGCTGCGGCAATCATTTGGTCTGGCGTGGGTGAGGTAAATACATGGCCTGGGCAAGCGGCATCTAGCATGCCATAGCCAATATAGCCTGCATGCAGTGGCTCATGCCCAGAGCCGCCGCCAGAAATAATAGCCACTTTGTTTTTTGCTTTATTCTGCCGGGTTAAAAAAGTGGGTTCTAAATGCAACGATACCAAATCGCTATGTGCGCCAGCAAAGCCAGATAAGCTTTCAACTAAAACATTATCGAGATGATTGATAAATTTTTTCACTTAATTTTCGCCTTTAATCAACAAATCACACACCGTATACAGCATCACTTGGCAACTTTTTGCGCCTGCGTCTAAGTGCCCAATCGCGCGCTCACCTAAGCCAGCAGCACGGCCTTTAGTAGCGACTAGGGCGCGGGTTGATTCTAAGCCTATATCTGCCGCCAGCTTAATGGCATGGCAAATTTCAACCAAACTTTTTCCTTCTAAAGCGCTTAAAGTAAAGGTGGTCGAAACAGGAACAAGCACATCCAACATGGTTTTTTCACCCACATTAGCTTTGCCTCGCTGCATAATGGCTTGTACGCCAGCAGCAAAAGCGGCAGCGATTTCAAGCGGATTGTTACCGCCATTTACTTTTATAACTTTTGCCATGCTCATAAAAAAACTGGCAAACAATGGCCCCGAAGCACCGCCGATTGTGCTTAATAGCTTCATTCCGATTTTATTTAATGCCTCATCGGCAGGCAAAGGCAATAATTCGTTATACATACCCGCTACCACCTCTGTGCCACGCTTCATATTGATATAGTGGTCACCATCACCAATGGCACGGTCTAACGATTCAATATCAGACTCGTTGGCGACAATGGCAGCATGTATGGCAAGGCTGGCCGATAATAGATTGGATGTTTTCATTTAAATAGTTTAAAACTAAATGGCGGATTTTAAAAACCTAATTTGAATGTAAGTTTTATTTAAAGTAGCAGACTAATGTAACTTATTTAGCTGATTTAAGTCACAATGAAGTTGCTTACTATTTAGGAGCTCGCATGAAACGTTTTTTGAATGTCATGATTTTAGCCACATTACTATTCACTGCATTTGCTTACGCTAGTGATGCTGTAAAAGAAATTTCAGTGAAAGACGTGCAGCAGTTTGTAGATGGCAAAGCAAAAAATGTAGTGATCTTAGATGCCAATAATGACAATGCGCGTGCAGATGCTGGCATTGTTTCAGGCGCAGTGTTACTCACATCTTATAATCAATATGCATTAACCGAATTACCAAAAGACAAAAGCACCACTTTGGTTTTTTATTGCTACAACAGCTATTGTCAGGCATCGCATTTAGCGGCACAGCGCGCCATTAATGCAGGTTACACAGATGCGCGCGTAATGAAAGAGGGCATTGTTGGCTGGAATGCGGTAAAAGCGAAAACCAAAAGCTAATTAATTTGGCTCCGCAAAATATGTGGTTTGTTAATTAGCGCAAACCACCGCGGCAAGGCGATTAAGATTTTGCTCATTGCTAGGCTCAACTATGTGGGCAATATTGTTGGCAAGCTCTTCATTTTCAAATGCTTGCGCCCAATGTATGGTTGAACCAGCTCCGTTATCTTTAATGGTAATAGTAAGCGTAAATTTTGGTTCTGAAACGTGGTAAATAACCACTTTTTTGGCAGCAATAATTTCAATAAATTTACTTTCGTTTTCATAGTGCCTGCCATCTGGGCCATGCATCACAAATGACCACTTACCACCATTTTTAAACTCAAAAATATCAAATGAATTTGTGAAACCTGCTGGTCCCCACCATTCAGCCAGCATATCTTGGTTGCTAAATGCATCAAAAATATCTTGAGGGCTAGCATGTATGGCTTTAGATGTTTTAAATAATTTCATTGTAAGTTTCCTGTTCTTATTGCTTTATAAAACGGGCAAGCCATTTGGCCCACCCGCTTTAAGTGCTGATTAAGTACGTGGATCAACTGTTGATTTAACAGGCGCTTTTTTATTCCCAGCAGCAAAAATATCTTCAGCGATTTTTAGACCAAGTGGTGCGCCACCAATATTTCTAGTTAAATCAGGTTTTCCAGCGTTATCAAGCGCGAAAGCATCGAACGACCAATGCACACCAAGGAATATGCGTGAAAAACCATTTTCTTCTATCATTTGCCATAAGCCACGCGGAAAACTTCTTGCATGGCGAGGGCGCACGTTGCCAGCGTTGTCACGTGTAGCACCGTTTAACTCGTCAGAAACAAACGATCCCGTAAATAAGGCATCAGCGGCACGGTTTCCCGCCGCTACGCCGTAAAATAAGCGTGCAATATGCAGTGCTGCTGCACCAAATGTTGCATGGCCAGAAGGATACGCCGGAAAAGGTGGTGTAAAGTTGCGGTCGTTGCTGTTGCTAGCAGGTGCGCCAAGCGGCAGCCAGCATGGGTCACAATCATTATCAATATTGTGCGCTGGGGTAGGAGCAGCTGGCCCCATAGAAGCATCGTGCTCACGAACACCTAATACTGGGCGCCACACGTCATGAATATATTTCTGATCCCAAGCCAGTATGCCTGCATCGCCCATCGCCGCATTTACAAAAGCAAATAAACGGGCATTTTCGTCCACTGTGTTAATGGCACCAGTATTCGGGTTAACCACTTTCATGGCAAGCTCACGAATAATTTGGTTATACAACCTTGGTGGCGTACCAAGTTCGCGTGGACCATCGTAAGCCCAGTAAATGCCAATGAGCGTTTCGTCTACTGTGCGTTTATTAAAGCTATTGGGCAATGTACCCATGAGCTCAGGCGCAATACCCTTGCCGCGCACTTGTTTCTGAGATTTATCATAATCAGCGCTGCCAATCGCAGGCGGCGCATCTAGCTCGTGACGATTGGTAATAGCAAAGCCTTTAGACCGTGCCCCGTAATACGGTGCATGGTAACCCTGCAATGGGTTGGCTGGGTCAGGGCGGTGAGCGCCTGGATGCATAGATGCTGCATAACCGTTGTCGCCCGCACTTGGATCATCCTTACGTTCAGCCAAATGCTCTGATGCTACGGCTAATCCAAAAGCGTGGCCTGATGCTAAACCTGCACCAGAAAGTCCTGCTGTTTCATGTGCTTTATCAAAATGGATTTTTTGGCGTGGGAAAAGTGCACTTAAACAGGCATGTGCCGCCGCCGCCACAGCAGCTGAAGAACTTGCACCTGCGGCAGGTAAAGTTGCTGAAGTGAGGTATCTTGGCAAGTTTGCTGGATTATTGACCACGCCAGCATGCGCGTCATACATCGCCAAGTGTACAATCGCCAGCGCGCGCGAGCTTAATGTTGGCCCACCTTGCTCTGGGCTAGGCCTGTCAGTGCCTGGCACATTACTAAAGTCGCGGCGATTAGCCTCAAGTGCGACACTGTTCCAATATAGGATTTGATCCATTCTTATTCTCCTTTAACATGCTGCTGGCAAATAGCTGCAGCGTTTAACGCGTCAAACATTTAAATTAAAGGATGCCGCAATACACCCCACTTTAATGACAGGCAAAATTGGTGATTAGATTAGAAGAGTGACTTGCGGAAACCTAAACGTACATCGCCAAACCTGAAATTATCAAGGACTGTAACGCAAACAAGTAAGGCTTAAAACACCCCAAATAGGGTGTATTCAATCAAAACAACGATGAAGTTTTAAAGAGTAACTGAAGACAGTAGTCTGGGTTGTGGTAGGGCTTTTAGGGGTTGAGGGTCAGGCTGAAACAAGCTAAGAATAGCTTCTAATTTCCGCCCGCCTATCGCGTTCAATTGCTAACCCATGGTGCAATTAGGTGTGAAAAAAGTAAAGTTGATATTAGAAAAAGTGGGCGAAATAGAATATCGCCAATAAAACCCCATTCAAATGCCCAACGCCTTAAAAAATATTTAATGCGAGACCTGATATGGAAGAAGTGACGACTATTTAATATAAAGACTATTTAAAATCGGATAAATAAAAGTATGTTTTCCTAACGTTTGAGTTAAGGGGCGCCGTTAGGCGTCTCGCTTGAATGATGGGTTAGGTTTGGAATGCCTATTGATTAAGTCTCTTTTTAACATTTTTAGCCGATTGATTGTTCATTTCTTTAAACTCATTGATTAGCTTGTCACATGGCTCTTTTGCTGATTGACAGAGAGCAGTCATTTCAATTTGAACATCACCCTTTTCATTTTGTATTAACTCCCGTTTTACAACTGCTGGATGAGCGTAATGACCTTCGGGTGTAAATGACCAAACAGCAAACGGAGAAGAGTCATTTGCGATTAGCCAGCCGTCAGGTTTTGTAACCGTAAATGAAACAGAAGGTTTTGTTTTTAGAAAAGTTAATGCATCCTCTACCGTTTCAAATCCCACACCTTTTTCAGATTTTTGGTCATCAGCTTTAGCGATATTAGATCCGAGTGTAAGTGCAAAGATAAGTAAAGCGTGGGTAATTTTCATATTGAGCCTAACGTT
>JAZKDM010000134.1:0-11729 GCA_040387535.1 Pseudomonadota bacterium
ACAGACAAACAACCTTCCCAACCGTCTTCCATCTCATCTTGTATTGGCGTTAAAACGGGGTTAATTAAAACGGTGTAAGGCACTTGTTCCGCATCTGGGTAGCGCGGATTTGAACCAACGCCAAAAATAACCACTTGCAAGCTAACACCAATTTGCGGCGCGGCAATACCTGCGCCATTCATATACGCCATGGTGTCTTGCATATCTTGTATCAACGCATGCAATTCTGGCGTGTTGAACTGCGCAACAGGCTGAGCTTGTTGCAGCAAAATTGGGTCACCCATGCGTAAAACCGTTTTAATGGCCATTTAAAAAATCACCTATTAACTTGCGCGATAAACGCGCACTGTTTCTTCAATTAAAGCGCGTACTTTAACCATCGTCAAATCTAAAGTGGTGATGACATCTTCATATTGAATACCTTTAGCACTATCACCCCTCCCCGCTGCCTGATTGGCTATTGGGCATAACGCTGCGTATTGCAAACCAAGCTCGCGCGCTAACACCGCCTCTGGCATACCCGTCATGCCGACCAATGTGGCTCCGTCACGCTCTAAACGATTGATTTCAGCGGCGGTTTCTAATCTAGGGCCTTGCACACAGGCATATACCCCGCCGTCAAGCAACGCTTGCTGTAAATTATTTGCAGCTTGTATACAAAGTTGACGTAAAGTATTGGAATAAGGTTCAGTAAAATCGATATGTTTCACTGGCAACTCAATACCATCATGATAAGTATTTTTGCGGCCATGCGTGTAATCTAAAATTTGATTCGGCAACACAATATCGCCCGCCTTTAAATCGTTGCTGATACCGCCAACCGTTGCAATTGCCAATAAATGCGTCACGCCAACAGAATGCAGTGCCCAAATATTGGCACGATAATTCACAGCATGTGGTGGAATAGTGTGCCCGCCGCCATGTCTTGCTAAAAACACCACCTCTTCATCCGCAATTTTGCCAAAAATAAGCGGTTGCGATGCTTCGCCGTAAGGTGTGCGAGCAATTTGGCGTCTGGTGACCGTCAAATTATCCAATTGCGTTAAGCCTGTGCCACCAATTATTCCCAACATATATTACCTAACCTATAAAAGCTTCATTATTTGTGATTATTGTAGCGCATGATAACGGCTTGCGCTGTAGGATTAAGCGGTTTTATGGCATACTTTGCGCTATGAATGTAAACGACAAGACCATAGACCTGATGAAAGATAGCCTAGCGGATAGCTTGGAAGTTTCTCAATCTCATTACGAAAATTTTCCTGTCGCCTCACACTTTTTGCCCAAGCGCCTGCGTCATCCCATCGCGCTCATTTATACCTTTGCGCGGCAGGCCGATGATTTTGCGGATGAAGGCAATCACAGGCCTGCAACTAGGCTTGCCAACTTGCAAGGTTTTAAAGATCAACTCGATTTAATCAAAACGAATACCAAAACAAAATCACCGTTTTTTACCGAATTTGGTGACATGGTGCGCGAATACAATCTGCCGCTAGCACCTTTTTATGATTTGCTGGATGCGTTTAGCCAAGATGTGACTAAAACGCGTTATAGCAATTTTTTTGAATTATTAGATTACTGCCGCCGCTCCGCTAACCCAATAGGTGCCTTATTGTTGCACCTATTTGGCAAAGCCACACCTGAAAATCTAATTTACTCCAATCAAGTATGCACCGCTTTGCAGTTGATTAACTTTTACCAAGATATTGCCATTGATTTTGAAAACGACTTTCACCGTAGCCGCATTTATTTATGCCAAGATGAAATGCGCGAATTTGGTGTGACTGAGGCGCAAATTGCCAGCCATCATGTCAACAGAAATTGGGAGCGGTTTATGCTGTTTAACATTGAGCGCGCCCAAAAGATGCTAGACGCTGGCAAACCTTTAGAGCATATTCTGCCTGGCCGAATTGGTTTGGAAATGCGCATGATTATTGGCGGCGGCGACCGTATTTTATACAAACTAAAAAATGTGCAAGGTGACATTTTCAAACACAGGCCACACTTAAAAGCTTGGGATTGGCCGCTGATTCTGCTAAAAGCTTTGCTTACCTAATATTTCTACTTAATTTTCAGATTTCTACATTCATGACGCCACAGCAATATTGCCAACAAAAAGCTGCTCAAAGTGGCTCTAGCTTTACACTTAGTTTTATTTTTCTACCCAAAACACAACGCCATGCCATGGTGGCGCTTTATGCCTTTTGCCGCGAAGTAGATGATGTAGTGGATGAATGCACCGATTTTAATGTGGCGCAAACCAAGCTTAATTGGTGGAAAACAGAAATTAATAATTTGTATGCCAATACGCCACAGCACCCTGTTACTAAAGCCTTACAGCCGTTTGTTGCAGAATTCAATCTCGCCAAAGAACATTTTTTAGAAATTATTGATGGCATGGAAATGGATTTAAAATTCAATCGCTATGAAGATTTTAAGCAATTGCAATTGTATTGCTATCGCGTAGCAAGCGTTGTTGGGTTGTTATCGGCGCAAATTTTCGGCTTTAAAAATCGCCAAACACTTAAATATGCGCACGATTTAGGCATGGCTTTTCAGCTGACTAATATTATTCGCGATGTGGGTGAGGATGCGCGCCGTGGCCGAATTTACTTGCCGCTAGATGAATTAAAAAAAGCCAATGTTTCTGAAGAAGATATTTTGCAGAGCCGCGAATCAGCGCAAGTTAAAGAGTTAATGGAGTTTCAAATTGAGCGCGCTGAAACATATTATGATAAAGCCTTGCGTGCGCTACCAGCCGAAGATGCCAAACAACAGCGCACTGGCCTGATGATGGCGGCGATTTATCGCACTTTATTACGTGAAATTTTGCAAGATGGCGCACAAAAAGTATTAAATGCGCGTATCTCGCTGGGTGGTTTTAGAAAGTTATGGTTAGTTTATGCGGTATGGTTAAAGCAATCTTGGAGTTAACACTAAAAATAAGAGGTTAAGCTATGAAAAAAACAGTGCAAAAAAATAAAATGCACATAGCGATTATTGGTGGTGGTATGGCAGGCTTGTCTGCCGCTACTGCTCTGGCTGAGGAAGGCATAAAAACCTCATTATTTGAAGCCGGACCACATTTTGGTGGGCGTGCACGCAGCGTGGCTATTGAATTTAATAGCCAGACTTTTCAGGTGGATAACGGCCAACATATATTATTAGGCGCCTATCAAGAAACGCTTAAGCTACTTACTAAAGTAGGCGTAGATGAACAATCTGCATTTACACGCCTACCTTTGGCGCTCAACATGCTATCAGCGCACAACAAGCCGGGCTTTAAGCTCAATTGTGACAACTTTTTACCACATCCCATTAACCAGCTATTCGGTTTTTTATGCTGCCAAGGTTTAGGCTTTAGCGAGCGAATTTCTACCATTTTATTGATGGCTAGATTGAAAAAAATCAGCTATCGCTTAACTGAAGACGAGCCCTTAAACGATTTTTTGCTTAAAAATGGACAGTCACACCAAGCAATCAAAGTGTTGTGGGAGCCCTTATGCTTGGCGGCTTTAAATACACCCATTGAACTAGCCAGCAGCAAAGTGTTTTTAAACGTGCTGGCTGATGCGTTTAGTCATCATAAAACAGATAGCGACTTTTTAATCCCCAAACTGGATTTATCGCAAATTTTATCCACGCCAATTACGCGCTATTTGCAAGAAAAAGGGACCAATTTACTCACCAATAAGCGTATTCGCAGCATTAAACCGTCTGAAAATGGTTATGAAGTTTCAACCAGATTAGAAACAGTTGAGTTTAGCCATGTAATTATCGCGACCGCAGGCAGAAAACTCAAAGAGCTGACGGTTGATTTACCCAAGTTGGATTTTATAACATCACAAACTGAGCAATATGAAGATCAGCCGATTTATACGATTTATCTGCAATATCCAAGACACACTGTATTAGCGCAACCTATGCTGGGCTTGGTGGATTCAACCAGTCAGTGGGTTTTTGATCGTGGCCAATTATGCGGCCAGCACGGCTTAATGGCGGTAGTGATTAGCGCACAAGGCAAACATCAAAAACTCACGCAAGATATGCTGGCACTTAAGGTGGCGCAAGAGTTGCACCATGTTTTTCCACACTTGCCAAAACCACTTTGGCACAAAGTAATTGCCGAAAAGCGCGCCACTTTTTCATGCAATGTAAATTTGCCAAGGCCAGCCAATGTTACGCCTTACTCGCATTTATATTTGGCGGGTGATTATACTTATGCGGATTATCCTGCGACGATTGAAGGGGCGATAAGAAGCGGTTTGGCTTGTGCAAACCTGATTTTGAAATAGGCTAGCTATTGCGCAGTTGATTTAGGGCTTGCTCTAAGCGCTCTACTGCAATGACTTCGAGCCCTAGAATTTTCGCTTTTGGCGCATTTGCTTTAGGTACAATGGCTTTGGTAAAACCTAACTTGGCTGCCTCTTTTAAACGCACTTGGCCGCCCTGTACTGGCCTTACTTCACCAGCCAAACCAACCTCACCAAATACAATCAATTTATTATCTAATGGCTTGTTTTTTAAAGAAGAAACAATAGATAATAGCACAGCTAAATCCACTGCTGGCTCAGCGATTTTAACGCCGCCAACGGCATTGATAAATACATCTTGGTCAAAACAAGGAATGCCTGCATGACGATTCAATACCGCAAGCAACATGGCTAAGCGATTCTGCTCAAGCCCTGTCGCCAAACGTTTTGGGCTAGGCGCATGGCTTTCATCCACCAAGGCTTGAATTTCAATCAAAAGCGGCCGCGTGCCTTCCATCGTCACCGTAATGCAACTGCCTGCCACCTGCTCTTCATGATGTGATAAAAATAGCGCACTAGGGTTGGATACTTCGCGTAAGCCATGCTCTGTCATGGCAAATACGCCCAGCTCATTCACAGCACCAAAGCGATTTTTAAAAGCACGAATGAGGCGGAAGGAGGAGTTTTGGTCGCCTTCAAAGTATAAAACCGTGTCTACAATATGCTCTAACACGCGCGGCCCAGCTAGTGAGCCCTCTTTGGTGACATGGCCTACCAATATAACGGTGATGCCTAATTGCTTGGCCAAACGGGTTAATTGCGCTGAACACTCACGCACTTGCGCAACGGAACCAGGAGCGGATTGCAACGCTTCTGAATACACGGTTTGAATCGAATCGATAACGGCAATATTCGGTTTATGCGTTTGTAGCGTGGCTAAAATCTTTTCAAGATTGATTTCTGCCAACAATTCCACTTGGCTGGCATCTAAACCCAAGCGTTTGGCGCGCATAGCAATTTGCTGTGGCGATTCTTCACCGCTTACGTAAATGGCTTGCGCTGATTTTCCTAGATGACACAACACTTGCAATAATAAGGTGGATTTACCAATGCCTGGGTCACCGCCGATTAATACCACGCCGCCTTCAACCAAGCCGCCGCCCAGTACGCGGTCAAATTCGCTGATACCTGTAGGCGTTCTTTCAATATCAGCGGCTTGAATACTGCTTAATTTTTGTAGCGTGCTGCTTTGCGCTAAACCTTCAAACTTATTGGCATAACGATTATTAGAGCTGCTGGTTTCGGCGACTGATTCAACTAACGTATTCCAGGCCATACAGCTTGGGCATTGGCCTTGCCATTTGGATTCTGAGGCGCCGCATTCAGTACAGGTGTAAACAGTTTTGGATTTAGCCATATTGCTTAAAAATACTAAGCCTAATAGTTATCTTGAATATAGCCAGCGTTGGCAAAATTTTCAAAACGCGTATTTTCGCCAATAAAGGTTAAGCGTACACGGCCAATTGGGCCATTACGTTGCTTGCCGACGATAATTTCAGCCGTACCTTTGTCTTCACTATCGGGGTTATAGACTTCATCACGATAAATAAACAGAATCAAATCCGCATCCTGCTCAATCGCGCCAGATTCACGCAAATCGGACATCACAGGGCGTTTATCAGGGCGCTGTTCCACACTTCGATTCAACTGAGAAAGCGCGACTACTGGGCAATCTAGCTCCTTAGCTAAGGCTTTTAATGAGCGTGAAATTTCAGAGATTTCAGTCGCGCGGTTTTCACCTTGTTTACCAGCAGGTGCCGACATCAATTGCAGGTAATCGATCACAATTAAACCCAATTTACCGCATTGGCGATGCAACCGACGCGCCCTTGCGCGCACATCAAAACTGCTTAAGCCAGCGCCTTCATCAATAAAAATAGGTGCTTCATTTAATTTGCCTAAAGCCGTAGTCAGTTTTTCCCAATCCTCATCTTCCAAGCGGCCTGTGCGCATGCGATGTTGATCCAAGCGCCCTACCGAACCAATCATACGCATCGCTAGTTGTGTTGAAGCCATCTCCATTGAGAACACCGCAACTGGCAAACCAGTATCTAACGCCACGTTTTCGGCAATATTCAATGAGAACGCCGTTTTACCCATAGATGGTCGGCCGGCAACAATAATTAAATCGCCACCTTGAAAGCCTGATGTCATGGAATCTAAATCCGAAAACCCAGTCGGAATACCCGTTACATCGCTTTGATTATCGCGTGAGAATAGCATATCGATACGCTCTGCCACTTGTGGCAGCAATTCTTTAATATCTTGGAAACCCTGACTGCTGCGTTGACCGCCTTCGGCAATCTGGAAAATTTTAGCTTCTGCTTCATCTAACAACTGCTGAGCATCGCGACCATTTGGGCTATAGGCACTTTCGGCAATACCGCTACCTACTGTTACCAATTTACGCATAATCGCCCGCTCACGCACAATTTCAGCATAGCGGCGAATATTAGCCGCTGTAGGCGTGTTTTGCGCCAATGAGGCCAAGTAGGCAATGCCGCCAATCGTTGATAATTCGGCGGTACTTTCCAATGATTCGGCTACCGTCACAATATCCGCAGGGCGATTACGCTCAATTAATTTGGCGATATGCTGAAAAATAGTTTTATGGTCGAACTGATAAAAATCTTCTGCGCTTAAAATATCGGCAATTTTATCCAATGCCTCATTTTCAAGTAGCAAGCCGCCAATAACAGATTGCTCTGCTTCTATTGAATGTGGGGGAAGTTTGAGGGAGTCTAGTTGTTCATCAGCCATGGGCAAATTATACCGAATAAAAACTATAGCTTATGAATATTTGCGGCTGAAAATTCGCTTATATAGTGTGCAATAAAAATAAGGCGCAATAAAAAAGGCGACCTAAGTCGCCTTTTTAAAGTAATGCTTTTAAAACTTAAGCTGCTTCACCAACCACTGTTACAGTAATATCTACTACAACATCGTGATGCAATGCCACTGTTACTGGATGGTCACCAATGGTTTTTAATGGACCATTTGGCATACGCACTTCAGATTTAACCACTTCAAAACCAGCAGCAACAAGGCCTTCAGCCACATCACCGTTAGTAACAGAACCAAATAAACGGCCATCAACGCCCGCTTTTTGTGCCACTGTTAACACATAAGCCGCTAATTTTGCACCGCGAGCTGTTGCTGCAGTTAAGATATCCGCTTGTTGTTTTTCAAGCTCAGCACGGCGAGCAGCGAATTCAGCTTTGTTAGCTTCTGTTGCGCGTTTTGCTTTGCCTTGTGGAATCAAAAAGTTACGGCCGAAACCATCTTTAACTTTAACGATATCGCCCAACACGCCTAGGTTTGCTACTTTTTCTAATAAAATAATTTGCATAATATTCTCCTAAACCCCTAATTAACCTGGGTGCTTGTCTGTGTACGGCATTAAAGCCAAGAAACGTGCGCGTTTAACAGCACTGGTTAATTGACGTTGGTATTTTGCTTTTGTACCCGTCATACGAGCTGGGATAATTTTTGCATTTTCTGAAACAAAATCTTTTAACAAATCAACATCTTTGTAATCTACTTCTTTGATGCCTTCTGCACTGAAACGGCAGTAACGGCGGCGTTTATACATTTCTCTTGCCATGATGTAACTCCTAATATTCTTTAACTGGGCTGCGTTTTAACAGCCTCTAATTGATTAATGTGCATAACCAATTGATGACTTTTTGCACTGCGCTTAGCCAAAAAACCTTTGGCTTTGATTAACGATCCTGGCTGAATGTTTAGTTTTGCAATGTCACCCATGGCGACCGCATTCACTTCACACTCTACTTTTCTCTTTAATCCCGCTTCAATCTGTTCTGAAGCGTGCTGCAATACAAAACTCAACAAGGGCATGCCTGCTGGCGTGTAGCGTATTGGCTCTATTGAAAGCACAACCCCGCTAATCACCAGCGTGTTCAAACTTAAGCTGCTGCAACCTCAGTTGCGGCCGCTGGTGCAGGCGCTGCATCTTTAACCAACACTGATTTAGATTTTTCTTCTTTCATCATTGGGCTAGGTGCTGTTACTGCTGTTTTAGTGCTCATTGTTAAATGACGCAAAACAGCATCGTTGAATTTAAAGCCATGCTCTAATTCTTCCAATACCGTTAAGTTACATTCAATGTTCATTAAAACGTAATGTGCTTTGTGGATTTTTTGGATTGGGTAAGCCAATTGACGACGGCCCCAGTCTTCTAAACGGTGCATAGTGCCGCCGTTGCTTGTAACCAGCGTACGATAACGCTCAATCATCGCTGGCACTTGCTCGCTTTGGTCCGGATGGACGATAAAAACTACTTCATAATGTCGCATGAAATCTCCTTGTGGTTTGCAGCCACCCGATATGCTGTCGGTGTGGCAAGGGTTGAAAAGTACGCGATTATAGTCAATAAGGCTTTGTAAATCAATCTGAATAGTCAAATTTCTCAAACAAATCAAAGTATTTGCAACAATATGCTGAAATAAATGCCTTAATAGCGTATTGCTTAAAGGATTCAATCATGACAGCCAACGACGTTTCTCCGCTTAATTTGAGTCAACACCAAAAGCCTGTTGGCTTTTCAGATAACTTTGCTTATGGCTTTACCAAAGCCATGCGCTTTTTTGCAGATACTTTTTTTAGTGGGCGTTATGGTCATCGTGCGGTTGTGCTAGAAACCATTGCTGGCGTGCCTGGCATGGTGGGCGGCACCTTACAGCACTTACACTCCTTACGCCGCATGCAATCCGATAAGGGCTGGATACGCACACTACTAGATGAAGCCGAAAATGAGCGTATGCATTTGATGACATTTATTGAAATTGCTAAACCCAGCTCTTTTGAGCGTTTACTCATTTTAATTGCGCAGGGGATTTTTTATAACGGCTTTTTCTTGTTGTATTTAATTTCACCTAAAACCGCGCACCGCGTAGTGGGTTATTTTGAAGAAGAAGCGGTTTATAGCTATACCGAATACTTAGCAGGCGTGGATAGCGGCAAATATGAAAATGTGCCTGCGCCGCAATTAGCCATTGATTACTGGCATTTAAAGCCAGATGCTAAGTTGCGCGATGTCATATTAGTGGTGCGTGCCGATGAAGCGGGTCATCGCGATGTTAATCATGATTTTGCTAATCAATTAAGCTAGTTATTTATTTACCTTCATTTGCTTGGCTTTTAGTATCAAAATCATGGCCGACAAACAGAGCGTGATGGCATTTGCAATGATAATTGGCCAATCATGTTGCAATAAACCATAAATCAGCCACATAGCAACACCAAACGTAAAAATACTGTACATAGGTAAAGATATGCCCGACAAATCGCGCGTTTTGTAAGAATGTATAGCTTGCGGCACAAAAGCGATGGTGGTTGAGATGGCGGCAAGACTACCAACAAGCGGCGTAAATTCAGACAATAACATAATAAATAACTTTAAAAATAATTAATAATTTATTGATTAATATCAACTAAGTTAAATCAGGCATTTCTGCACCAAACACTTTTATTTTGAGTTTTTTCAACTGATCCCTAAAATCAGCCGCTTTTTCAAATTCCAGATTCTTGGCTGCATCGTGCATGCATTTTTCTAAGCGCTTCATTTCTTTGGCTAATTGTTTTTCGCTTAAGCTTTCATAATTGGCTTGGTCTTGTGCTGCTTTGCGTTCGCGTTGCGCTTCGTCTTTATCGTAAACGCCATCAATCATGTCTTTGATGCTCTTACTAATGCCTTTTGGCACAATCCCGTTTGCCGTGTTAAAGGCAATCTGCACACCACGCCTGCGCTCGGTTTCATCCATGGCAGCTTTCATACTGCGCGTGATTTTATTGGCATAAAAAATCACTTTGCCGTTTAAATTACGCGCCGCACGGCCAGAGGTTTGAATCAAGCTACGCTCACTACGCAAAAAGCCTTCTTTATCCGCATCTAGCACCGCTACCAGCGATACTTCTGGAATATCCAAGCCTTCACGCAGCAAGTTAATGCCAACCAGCACATCAAATTCGCCCAAGCGTAAATCACGGATAATTTCCACGCGCTCAACGGTATCGATATCGCTATGTAGATAACGCACTTTTACGCCATGCTCATTTAAATAATCGGTTAAGTCTTCTGCCATGCGTTTGGTTAAGGTGGTGGCAAGAACACGCTCACCCACTGCCACTCGTAGCTTGATTTCGCCCAACAAATCATCCACTTGCGTATCCGCAGGCTTCACCACAATTTGTGGGTCAATCAAGCCAGTGGGTCGCGCAATCATCTCTACCACTTGTTGCTGATGATTTTTTTCGTACTCGGCAGGCGTGGCTGAAACAAACACGCATTGGCGCATAATGCGCTCAAACTCTTCAAATTTAAGCGGCCTGTTATCCATCGCCGATGGCAAACGCCAGCCATAATCCACCAAATTGGTTTTGCGCGACCTGTCGCCTAAAAACATACCGCCCACTTGCGGCACGGTCACATGGCTTTCATCAATAATCATCAGCGCATCATCTGGTAGATAATCAATCAGCGTGGGCGGCGGATCGCCTGGGTTGCGGCCTGACAAATGACGTGAATAGTTTTCGATCCCTTTGCAAAAACCAATTTCGTTAAGCATTTCTAAGTCAAATCGCGTGCGCTGTTCAATGCGCTGCGCCTCAACCAATTTACCTTCTTTGATATAAAAAGCTACGCGGTCGACTAGCTCTTTTTTAATCTTTTCCATTGCCTTAACGGTTGTCTCACGCGGAGTTACGTAATGACTTGAAGGATAGATGGTAAACCTTTGAATTTTATTAAATATTTGTCCTGTTAATGGGTCAAATAAAGTAATGGTTTCAATCTCATCATCAAATAAACTGATTCTAACGGCGGTCTCATTATTTTCGGCAGGAAAAACATCAATCACATCACCACGCACCCTAAAGCAGCCACGACTAAAATCAAAATCGTTGCGGTCATATTGCATGCCAATCAAGCGGTCAATCGCATCGCGCTGGCTCAATTTTTCGCCCTGCTTCACGTGCAACACCATACCGTGGTAATCGCTAGGGTCGCCAATACCGTAAATCGCCGAAACGGTGGCGACGATAATACTGTCTTCGCGCTCTAGTAAAGCTTTGGTAGCAGAAAGACGCATCTGCTCAATATGCTCATTAATGCTAGAGTCTTTTTCAATAAACAAATCGCGCGAAGGTACGTAAGCCTCTGGCTGATAATAATCGTAATAGCTGACAAAATATTCAACCGAATTATTGGGGAAAAATTCGCGAAACTCACTATATAGCTGTGCTGCAAGCGTTTTATTAGGCGCCATTACAATCGCCGGTTTGCCTGTGCGCGCAATTACATTCGCCATAGTAAATGTTTTGCCAGAGCCTGTTACGCCCAACAAGGTTTGAAACTTTAGGCCGTCGTTAATGCCTTGCGTCAGCTTATCAATCGCT
>JAZKDM010000135.1:0-30086 GCA_040387535.1 Pseudomonadota bacterium
GACCTAAATATTTTTTGTATTGTACACATGAAAACTACGCATTAAAACGCTTAAAAACAGGTTTTAGGCTCACCGCAAATTTAGCGGATGCAAAAGACTAGGAATACTTAGCGGCAGAATCGTTTATTTTTTAGATTTACACTCTTCAAATAGCCATGCTTCGCCTATTTCAACGTAATAAGCATCAGCGTTTAGCATCAAGTAGCGATCGCGCTCAATGATTGAAGTGCTAATCAGCAATTCAACAGGCGTTTCACCTGGGTTAATGGCTTTGTAGCCGTCATAGGCGCCTGCTACGGCTAGGGTGCCAAGCCCTGCGTTCGAAAATGTAAATGATTTTAAGGCATCGCGTAACACCCAAATTCCAGCGACACCTGCTGTCGCCATGCCTGGTTTGTAGCCAAAAGCCATAGGGTCAAACGCGCCTGCATGGCGTATCACTTGTGCTTCATAATCAATTTCAAGTGCACCTTCTTTTTTGGCAGAAACCACAAAGCCATCATCAATTAGGCCTGCAATCATGTATTTACGAAAGGCGCGACTAAAATCGGTTTTGCTATTATCACTGACAAACAAAGCTCTGCTTTTTGCAACTTGTTGTTTGGATAATGCTAGCCTAGTTTGTGCAACGGCGTCACTTGCAATCATGCCCCAGTGTTGCACTGCCATTGCTTTTTTCTGCTGGCTAGGTGAAAAATTCTCCGCTTTTGGAATATTGGTTGTACATCCAGCCAAGCTCAATATTGCTACTATGCCTATAAATCGGGTGAGTTTCATTTGTATTCCTTTTAGTCTTAAATCAATGCCGCCAAAAAATTCAGGCTAAAATTCTTGCTCAGATACCGCGCTCATGGCATCTAAAGTGACGTCTTGTCCTTTAGATGGCGCGGTGACAATATGGGGAGTTACCAGCAAAATCAGCTCACGTTTGGTTTTGTTAGAAGTTTTGCGTTTAAACAACTCGCCCAGCAATGGCACATCTCCCAATAAAGGCACTTTTTGCTCTGTATCGCTAACGCTATGGTCAATTAAGCCGCCAATGGCGATGGTTAAGCCATCTTTTGCCACCACAGTGCCTTGAATGTTAGAAGTTTGCACAGAGTCCACATTGAAATTCACCACCGAGTTACCAATGGGCACAGGGATAGCGCTTGAGCCTCTTAATAAGGTAGATGAATCTTGCTGAATCAATAAAGTGACTGTGCCGTCTGCATTAATTTTGGGTAGTAGCTGTAGTGTATTACCAATATTTCTAATTTCAGTAACGGGAATAATCGCCGGGGCGCCAACAACAATGCCATTGCCGCCACCTGCTACGGCATCAAAACCCGTGGTAATCACTTGCTCTGTACCCACAAAAACGCGGGCGGGCTTATTGTTGGTGGCTAGCAAAATGGGGGAGCTTAAGGTGTTTACTTTGTTATCTTCTTGCAATAACTGAATCCGCGCGCGGATTTTATCGTTCATAAATTGATAAACAAAGGTACCGCCTTCTAAGGCAAAATTACCTAAGCCTAAAATATTTCTAACCCCACCCAAAGGCACTTCCCCGCTCACAGTCGCACCTGGCAAACCCGAAACAGGTGCATCTGTAACGGTTGCAGGCGCTGTAGTATGGAGCGGATTTCTATCCTGATCTGTTAGCGGTCCAAATACTTGTGAGCCGTTTGGAACGTAATCCAAATCAAACGATTGTCGATAGCGATCACCTACTTCTAGCGATAGAATTTTCATTTCTAGCAACACTTGCGGCGTGGGTCTATCCATTTCTTTTACTAAGCCAGCAATATCATTCATGGCCAGCATGTCGCCAGTGCGTACAATCATTAAATTGTGCTCACGATTCAGAGTGATATAAATAGGCTGCTGGTTTTGCGCAAAGCCTCTGAATACTTTGGCTGATAATGTACTATCGCCTTGCTCAGACAAATTTTCCTCGATTATTTCCAGTTTTTCCGATGTCAGTTTTTCGGTAAATTCAACGCGTCCTGTGTCTTGATTCATACCACCAACACCGCCACGGCCGTTGCTTTGCTGACGGTTATTATTTTGCCTAGCGCCATTTAAACCAGTAGTATTGCCGCCAATATTACGCGTAGTGGCGGTTGCTGCACCTGCCGCACCAAAGTTGCCAATGGTGGTATTGTCTTCAACGCCCAGCGTTAAAATCACACGATTAGGGTATAAATCGCGCACCGCCGTTGCCACAATAATCGGGTTGGGGTGCAAAATATTAAACACCTTGGTTAAATCATCGCGATAAATCACCAAGTCATTTTGATACTCTTCTGTAGTCATCACCCTAAAAGACGCATTGCTTTTATCTTGGCGATACCATAAACCGCTGGTTTTGCTGATGAGTTCTAGCGCATCTTTTACTGAGATATTTTGTAAGAAAATGGAAATCTCTTTTTTACTGGCAGCCTCTGTAGCCACGATATTTAAGTTAGAAACATCCGACAAGGCGCGCATCACGTCTGAGATTCTGGCTTGTTTAAAGTCCAGTTTGCCTATAATCACTGTTTCCTTTCCACTAACAGGCTTGGTTTGCGGCGCGGCCACATCAATGGATACAACACGCTCATTTTCAGTAAGCGTTTCGGTTACTGTGCTTTTTTCGGCTGTAATTGCCGTTAAAGGCAATATGGTTAACAGTGCGCATATAAATCTGCTGTGCATATTTGCTTGATAAAGCTTGCTTAACTGCTTTGTTTGTTTCATTCACTTACCCCAAAATTACTTGCCATTCATACCAAAAGATATTGGTTTCAAAAGATATTGGTAAAGTTGTGCTTTAACGCACAACAATCACTTGATTCACCTGCCCTGTTTGAACGCGTACACCATTTGAATCTACTTTGATAATCTTAATCACGCTGTTTTGGCCAATCGCCTGCAAGCCAATTTCATCGCCCTCGCTCACCAAATACACGCCTGCGCCTACAATCTCTAATAAAGCCACAATTTTTTTAGCGCCACGATTCACAAAACCTTTTAATCGCATAACAGGTGCATTTTGCGGGCCGTACCCAGCCACAAAGCCTTGGCCGCTACCCGCAAGATTGGCGGCTTGATTACCCACCTCGGCATACATGCGCTCACTGGTGGTAAAGGGGTCGCGTGCTGAGGGCGGCTCTGTGTAATATTGCGACGATGCCACGTAATTGGATGTATTTGGGCTGCTGATGACCCCACCTGCATGTGCAGAATATGCAAACACCCATAGGCTGATTAAAAATACTTTACTCACTATCATCACTTTCATTTTTATACCTTTGCCAATGCAAACAGCGCTTGAAAAAATGCGTAATACACAAAACCCACCATGCCGCCAATCACCAATATCAACGCGGGTTCCATCATGGCGCTTAAGCGACGGATACCTAATTGCAAACGCTCTTCGTAATAATCGCCTAATTGATGCAGTACGTTATCTAGCGTACCTGTGCGCTCTCCCACCGCTATCATTTGCGTGACGATGGTGGGAATGCGCGGATGTTGCAGGCTGCTGGATAAATCTTTGCCTGCTAAAATTTGGTCGGATGCGGAATGAATTTTGTCGGATATGACGCGGTTGCGAATCACTTTTGCCGTGATTTTAAGTGAATCTAGCGCCGTTAAGCCGCTACGCAACATCATCGAAAGCGACCAGGTTAATTGCGCCATGGCGGCCACTGTCATTAATTTACCCAGCACAGGCGAGCGCAAAAGCAGGTTGTGTAATTTATAGCGACCATCTTTGGTTTGGTACATCAGCACTAAGCTGATAATAAATACAATCACCACCGCCAGCACATACAAACCGTAATTCACAAAAAATGCGGATAAATCGACCAAAAATTGGGTAGAAGGCGGTAAACCGCGGCCCTTGCCTGCAAAGAATTTAGCAAAAGCAGGAATAATCTTAATCACCAAAAAGATAAACACACCAATAGCAGCCAAAATCACAATAGCTGGGTAAATCATGGCATTGATGGTTTGTGTTTTTAAGGCGGCTTTTTTCTCAAGATGGTCAGCCAGCCTATCCATCACCAAATCCAGCTCACCCGTATTTTCGCCCGCCGTAATCAAACTCACCGCCAGTGGCGGAAACACTTTTGGATGCTTGGCAACGGCTTGCGAAAGCGGAAATCCATTTTCAATATCGGCAATCATTTGATCAATGACACGCCCTAGCCTGCCGCTGGATACTTGGGTGCGGCCAAGCTGCAAAGCCTGCAAAACGGGCAAGCCAGCGCGCAACATAAAGGTTTGCTGTTTAAAAAAGAAAATTAATTCTTGCGTAGGTACAGAGCGCCATTCGCGCATAAAGCTCAAATCAACCTCTTTGCTTAGGCCTGCTTTTCCTGCGCTATCTTGCTCAATTTCCAGCACAAAAATATTTTGTTGGCGCAAGTTGGCAATGGCAGTGCGTGCATCGTTGGCTTGCGCACTGCCTTTGGTTTCTTTACCAAAATTGTTCAGTGCTTTGTATTGAAAGGTTGGCATAAAATGGCTTTACCTAATGGCGTTTTACGGCCACAGTTTGTAGCTCAGACAATGACGTTTGGCCTGCCAACACTTTTAAACTGCCGTCTTGCCACATGGGATTTAAATTACCTGCGGCCATGGCGTATGCTTCCAGCTCCTCTTCACTGCTGGCTTTTGATACTAAGCGAGATAAGCCTTCGTCAAACCACAATGTTTCATACAAGCCCAAGCGGCCTCTGTAGCCCTTGCCTTGGCAGGCGGCACAGCCTACAGGCTCATAAAGGGTGATTTGTTTACCTTCTTGCCCCAATTGCGCGGCCTCATCGGCATTGGCAATACGCGGTTTTCGGCAATGAGGGCAGAGCTTTCTGACCAAGCGCTGCGCAATCACCGCATTCATGGTAGAGCCTATTAAATAAGGCTCGCAGCCAATATCCACCAAGCGCGATATAGTGCCCACAGCTGTATTAGTGTGCAAAGTAGAAAAAACCAAATGGCCTGTCATGGCGGCTTTTAACGCCACATCAGCGGTTTCTTCATCGCGAATCTCACCCACCATCAGCACATCAGGATCGTGCCGCAATAGCGAACGTAATGCGCTTGCAAAAGTGACTTTAGGGCCTGTTTGAATTTGTGAGATGCCATCCATCACGTATTCAATCGGGTTTTCTACCGTCATGATATTCAGCTCTGGATTGTTGATTTCCTGCAAAGCGGCAAACAAAGTGGTGGATTTTCCGCTACCGGTTGGCCCTGTTAGCAAAATCATGCCAAACGGTTTACGGATGGCTTTTCTGAAATACAGCATATCTTGCTCTGCCATACCCAATAGCGGCAGGGTTAAGTTTTGCGACTCTTGCCCTAGCAAGCGCATCGTCACACGCTCACCTAAACGTGTTGGCGCGGTGGCAACGCGAATATTAAATTCGGTATCAATTGGCGCGGCTAAACGGTAGCTCATGCCGCCATCTTGCGGCTCACGCTGCTCAGCAATATCTAAATTTGCTAAAACCTTTACGCGCGAAATCAATCCGTTGGCGGCAATACCATCCGCATCGGTATGGTATTCCTGCAGCCTACCGTCTACCCTTAAACGCACGCGCAGGCCAGATTCCTCTTGCGCTAAGTGAATATCAGAAGCACGACGCAAATAGGCTTCCTTTAAAATATTATCCAGCATGGCAATTAAATCGGTTTCTACCACAGCTGCTACAACCACGCCAGATTGTGGCGCCGCGTTTAAATGCCGATTCAATGCTACATTTAAGCTGCTTGGCTCAGCAATCACGGCTTGCACGGGCTTATTAAATAAGCGCTGTAGAGCATCCAACGTGGCTCTATCATCTGGGTCAGCCGTTGCTACTTGCACTAAATCGTCGGTTTCGGCCACTGGCAAAACCAGTTTTCGCCTTGCTAATGCTTGTGGTACGCGTTTTAGCAAAGCAGCTGGTGGCGTCAGATTAATCGGGTTCACAAAAGCAAGGCCGCGTAGCTCTGCCGCCGCCTGATAAAAAGCCGAAATTGGCAAGCGATAATGTGCCGCAATCACATCTAAAATATCGCTGCGATTGCGCCTTGCATCAATGCGCAATTGCGTTAACACCTCGCCTTCTATTAAGTGCTGGCGAAGCGATGCATCTATCAGTTGTTCTACACTAATGGCCATTGCTACAACGCCTAAAGCGCCAACACCAAAGTAGCGGCTAAGCGCTGGTTATAGCCTGGTCGCGGCACTTGCGGGGTCGGCACGATTTGAAACTGCACAATCGTTACCATCATATCCAAGCGTTTTAACTCCTCAATAAAGCGCATCATTCCGGCATAACTGCCTTCCATTACCACACGCTGCATGGGGCGTTCCATTGGGCCATTAATCGCCATTTTTCTAATCAATGGCGTGGCTTGCTCAGGACTCACTTGGTTTACGGTTAATGCTGCACCCGTTAATCGAGAAGCACGCCTTTCATTACGCGCGCGCCTTTGTGCTGCATCGCCTAATCTTTTTGCGGGCTGCTGTGCGGCATTGGCTGGTGCCGTTGCGCCCTCAGGCAAAGGCACAGTGACGCGATACTCTTCATTGGTGGTGATGCGCACTAAGGCATTGCGCGCCGCATCAGAAATAGCCAAACGCACCGCTGTGGTGTCGGGTGGTGATAATCGGCTTTCTATACCTGCCGCCAGTTCGGTTGCATCCGCCAACTCAATATCCACATATTCCAGCTCTTTATTTAGCGCGTCTTTATCATCATATGGCTCTTCGGGCACCTTGGTGGTTTTCATGGCGGTGTCCATCATTTCGGTATTTTTTTTAATTTCACCAATGGCTTTATTGGCAGGGTAAAACCTTAGCCCGCCATATAGGCCACCAATTATCACAACCGCCACCACCAATACCAATATCTGCTCACGCAGCGTCATTTTGCTTAAATTTATCATTTTTTTGCGGGCTTTCCTGCTGGCAAAGTTGCGGCAGCCACTGGTTTTGTATTGGCCACTATTTCGTTTGGATTCAACAATCTAAATGAGATATCGTAGCCATATAAGCCCAGCCGCCCAGTTTGCGAACGCACAATGGGGTCATGCAGTTCCATGCCTAATGGCGCCATGGCATTTTTGTATGATTGAATAAATTGTTGTGCGGATTTTTCGCTTAATGCCCAAGCCGAAAATCGAATACCAAGCTTTGGCGTTTCATCAATCGAGTTCACCACTACATCTTCTGTCACCGCATTATTTAGATTTTCAAGCAGCTTTTGCACAAAGGTAGTACGGCTAGCTAGCTCCGAGGCAAAAAAATCAAAGCGTTCATTCAAATTGGTTAATGTGGCGTTTTTGGTTTTAATATCGTCATTAAGCTTATTAACCACATCTACCTTGGCTTGAGCTGTGGCCACAATCGCATCAAATTGTTTTTTAGATTCAGCCGTTTTGGTATGCGCATTTTGTACAAGCTGATGACGTACAAAAAGTGAGGCTTCTAAAGCACCGATTAAAAGTAGTAAGGCTAATCCTGCCGCAATGGCCCTTACCTCAACACGCTTAAATAATGAAGGCTTAGGCCCACGCACCGATACACTTGCAACTTGAGTGCCGCGATGATGCGTTAGCAAATGGCTTGCCACACCTTGCGTACCCGCTGAAAGAGACGCGCTAATTGGTGAAATAGTGTGTATTTCACGCCCTATCATGTCGCCCAATTGTTTGGCTACCAGCGAATCATCAGGGCTTAAACAAAACCAAAGCTGATTCGATTCTGGCGTTACCATTTGATGGTAGCTTTCAAGGCAAGCATCCAGCACGCTCATGGCTGGCCGCTTGTGCATATCAATGGCTTTTACTTCCCCTTCTTGCTGGCGCAACGCACCTACAAAACCATGCGCACTTTCTAATAACAAAATGGCATCTTTAGCAGGTGCCAATACAGATGCACAACCCACTAACGGAAACACATCGCTTAAGGTAATTTTGTGGCTTAAAAAGGCCGATTCCCATTGGCGCACTAAAGCCGCATTTGCGCCGCTCACTAGCCAACTAGAATGACTGCCATCGGCTGGCTGACTGGCACCAGCTTTTTGGCTTGTATTTTTTTGACTCACACTGGGCATGGCCCAACCACATAAAACGTCATCACCTTCTGCGCTTAACCAAGCTTGTCTGGCAAGGCATTCATCTACTTGCGCTTGGTTAACATAACCCAAATCAATCGCAAACTCGGCAAAGCGCTTAAAAGAATACATGGCGCCATGCCCAGTGCCCAAACCCGATTTGGCTTTACCTTTTTGCTGCGCAAGCACGTCCGCCACTTGGCTTTCGGTAAGATAACCTTTACTTAATAATAGCTGCCCAATTGACCAATTAGCGGCATGTTGAATCATTAAAGGCTCAAGCTCCCAGCGAATTAGCTCTTGCATTTGCAAAGGGTTACGCGGTTGATGCGGGGCAATGGGCAGCTCTACCACCGCCGATAACACCGCAGGCGTAAGCAAAACCGCATCGCGCCCCTGCCAGCCTTTTTCGCGCAAACGCGTAACCACCGCTTTTACCGCATCTTGGTAGTTCAGCGCATCCGATTGTGCAAAAAAATCGACCTTAAGTTGCTTATGATGCCTACTCACCACCGCCGCATTTAAGTGAAAACCATCGGTTTCGCAAACCAACATAGAGGATTTATCAGCAAAAAACGGAAGCTGCTGCAGGATTGAGTTCACATTCATTGAATATTCCACAAAATAGTAGGCAATTGCGCGCGTGGCACTAGGATGAAATAGTAGGGTTGAGAATTGGTGTGTGCTGCGTCGCAGTTGCCATCATAAATATTGCCATTGCTGCAAATAAGTGCGGCGGCATAACGCCCTTGGTTACCAATATCATCAGGTGCAGTAAAGGTAACATTGACTGATTGAACGCCGCTTAAACTTGGCAGCTCATCACTTTCAGGTCCATCTAACCCTGCCTTATCATTAAAGTAAAACAGCTTCAAAGTCACACCTTCTGGTATGTCAGCGAAATTATTAAAGCGAACCGTTAAACCACCATTTAAACTCACTTGATAATCGGCCACTTCTACTAAATTGCCAGACGTTGGAAAATCTTTGTCATAGCCTTCAGCACTTCCACCAGCGTCGTCCGCTTGGCTATCAGCACCTAGGCTGGTGACAGCCACCCCTGAAAGATCCGACTGTGAATATATCCAACCAAAATCAGCCGATGCGCCAGAAATATCAGCATTGCCCCAGCCATCTCTAAATGCGCGTCTGCCGGTGCTACTTTCTGGAAATGTTTCAAGATATGGACCTCGCCACCCACCGTAAAGCTCTATAGTTACAGGGGACAAAGTACCCACCACCACTGAGCTTAGATTCCACAGCTCTAAACCCTCACCGCTGACTAACTCTTCTACACTTTCTGGCAATCTGCCCATATCCGCTACAAAACCACTCATATCAACCTGACCATTTAATGTACGGTTTGTATCGCCAATAATGGCTTTACGAATTTGTTGTAATCGGCTTTTAGTATCATCAAAACGTATTTGATCTCCAAAGCCATCTACCAAAAAGCTGGTACCTAATGCCAAAGTTCCTAATATTAGTATCACCAGCAATAGCTCTACTAAAGTAAAACCGCGTTGAAATTTTGCAGGTAGCCGCATCATTTTAAGCACACCACTAAGTCATCGTTATTGGGAACACATGCATCAGTAGCGTTAACACCATCGTAGCGGCCATCTTCACCCATGCTCACCAATCTAGGGGTTTCGCCTTCTAAGTCAAATAGCAAATAAGGTCGGCCAAACTTTGAGTGGTACTCACAGGCTTTGTTGGCTGTGTCCGTGCATTGTCGCCAAGCCAATAAATTATTTGCCTCAGGCAAGTGCGCAAACTCATCCGCCACTCCGGCTAGTTCTGGAAATGAGGTGCCAGCTAAAATAGACCCTGTACCATCTGCCTGCAAATCTTCGCCCACAGTCACTGACCCGTTACCCTCCGATGTTAAGTATGGGCCACGCCAGCCTCTTGCTGTATCTACTGAAAAGGTAACCAAACCATCTGGTAACGACCCACTGGTGACTTGGCTAAAATCAGCGGGATGCGTTGTATCAGGAAACCGACCAACATCCTGTTTAAATTGGCGCAGCGCTTTTCTGATTTCTATCATTTCGGTTTTAGTTATTTGTAGAGCAGCGTCTTTCTCAACGCCATCTAAACCAATTACCGCTGCGGCAGAAATAAGCCCCAATAGCGCCACAACGACCAACAACTCTAACAAGGTAAAACCTTGAGATTGCTTATAAGTTGGGTGAACAGATAAACGCATGGCGTAAAGATGGTTTTGTGAGGCGACAATAGAACGCTCAGGCAACATTTTTGCAGCGCACAGGCGACACAACGCCTTTGCCTTCAAAAAATTTGGCTGAATATTCCAACGCATTGATTACTCCCCAGCAACTATTGATATTGGTTACGCATTTAAACAAAAGGCAAAATCCATTTTATTAATGCGCTCTTTTATAGTTCACCAACTTTTGTATCGCTTTTTTGCGATTATTATTTGATATAAACAACAAAAGGGACGAAGCTTTTATCAAGCCTCGCCCCGTTTTTTAAACCATCATCCAAGTATTTAAATGTATTGAATGGGTTAAATAACTAACCTTAGTTTGATGCAAATGCACCAGCAATAGATTGGTCAATATTGCGGCCTTCAGTATCTACAACAGCCAATAAACGTGCTTTAGCAAAAACTTCGCCAGCTTCAATCGTACCGCTTTGGTCTTCATCGGCAGCTACTTGGAACAACGCCATATAACGCGCATAGCTAGTTGAAGGATTAACCACAGTACCGTTTGTATAAGTAGGAGCTGTGCTGATTGCTACACGGCTACCTAAAGTTGTACCAGGGACATCTTTACCAAAACCCACTGCGACAACTAGGTTGCACTCATCATCATCTAATGCATCATTAATACGATTTAAACGTGTGTTATCGGTCAATGTTGTGTTATCAAATGTTGCATTAAACACACCACCCCCTGCCGTACAAGCCTGATTATTGCCCCCTGACGGCACAACTGAAAGTGCAAACGTTGTTTGCGCTGTACCATCGTAATTAACTGCTGACAAAGCACCAGTTAAGCCATCCACCTCAAACTCCAACTCATCAGCTGCATCACCTGTAAGCAGACCTGGAGCACTTTCATTTAAACGCTCATTTGGCGCTGTAGCTGCATCAAAAGTTGCTGCTGTCGCTAAAGTTTGAAACTCGTTTACACCTACAGCATTTAAAGATAATGCAACTGCCGCTGTAACCGCATCAGCCGTTGTAGCTTGCCATTGACCAAAGAATGCTTTAGTTGAGTCCGCCAAAAACTCTTGAGTACCGCCAGTTAACTCACCACCAACGTTTGCCAAGTTATCCCATTGGTTTGGGTAAACATTTTCTAGCGCACGGTATGAACGAATTGAGCTATCAGCTACTTTGATATTGTTTGCGGCAGCAACGTTTGATGCGTTTTCGCCAATACCTTCATAAGCCACTAAAGCGCCTACTGAAAGCGTAGCCAGCAATGTAATGACGACTAACAACTCTAGCAAGGTAAAACCTTTTTGATTGTTTTGTAACATAACTTACTCCTTAAAATCTTGTTATAAATAGTTGCTTTAATTTAAAGCGCATTAAATAGTGCAGAGCAATTGTTGGCCTAAAGTAAAAGCAGCACGCCGCGTTGCAACGCATAAGCCATATTTGTGATAGGGCTGTATTGGGGCCTTTTTATCTTTAAACGTAGTACCAGCTTAGAACTGCTGACATTACCCTGTAAGCCCTTATTGCAAAGGCTGTGCCAAACTTGTAAAAAAATGTTAACCAATTGTTTCTTATTAGAAAATTCTGATAGCCACTCAACTATTATTTGTTTTGAGTAGTTAGGTGGTGGTTGAATACAATCAAATTGGCTGTTGTTGGTAACCAATTTTTTGTATCGGATTGGTTTCAATCGGCTTTGCAAGTGCTTCTGAAAATAGTTGCAAATATAAATCCCAATATTGCAAAGGCAGCTTTTGCAGCTCTGGCTTGAAATCGTGCGGAAACGCTTGTATAGCGCGCTTTAAATATTGCACTGCTTCTGCGTGTTGGTTATTAAATTCCAGCAACAATACATGCCTGTAAACAGATGTGCGCGTGGGCACAAAGCGCATCGCAGATTTGCTAATGGCCAATTTATCGGCCAAGTTTTTCTTGCTGGGTTTTAATGAATTGGCGTAAATCAGGTTGGTATAAGGCGCTAACAGGGAATTATTCCCCACCCAATCAAGAGCATGCAAAAATTCAGTTTGATTTTCTGCGTTAATTTGCTTGCTTATACCTTTTGCTATCCAATGCTCTAAGTTTTTATTGGCCACATAAGTATTAATTAACAGGCCTAGCCCAATAACAAGCAATGCAGCAAAAACCAAACGACCACTGGCTTGACCCACTGAGCGAATATTCCACTGCTGACGGCTTTCATCGCCCGCGCCCAGCAAAAATGCAGCTAAACCTAAAAAGTAGGCATACCATAGCGGATATTCCAGCATGCTGTGTATGCCAAAAATGGATAAAAGAGCAAGTACATACCAAGTTTCTAAATGAATATTTTTCCATTGAAAGCCGCGCAACCAAGCCACAATGCCAGCTAGCAATAGCAAGCCGCCCGCTAATCCCATCTCGGCGAATACATGCACCACCAAGTTGTGTGCATGCTCATACGATCCGGGCATATTAATCAGCCATTGCTTATCTAGCATGTAAAAAGACATCCAACGCGTTTGTCCAAAGCCAATACCCAGCCATGGTGATTGCATAAACAACCTAAAGCTTTCTGCCCAAATATGCAGGCGCACCGATAGGCCGCCTATTTGCTGATTAGCGCCCCACTCTGCCATTAAGCGCGCGTTCGGCATATCAACCATGCCATTAGTGAGCCAACTCACCAAGACCTGCATGTAGGCAAATAGTGGCAAAATTAATAGCGCCAGCCACAGCAATTGTTGGCTTTGCTTGATTTGTAACGCACTGGTTGTTGAAGACTGCTTAAGTGACATGGCGCGTAAAAATATAGCCAAAACCACCATTGCAATCAGATACAGCCAGCTACTACGTGAGCCAGAAAAGGCCAAAAGACCCAAAAACAATAGACCAATAACAATTGCAATTGAAAAGTTGATGCGCTTTTTAAAGAGTAAATAAATAAGAGAAACCAAAGCCAGCGCCACATAGCTGGCAAAATGATTTAGCTGTCCAAGCGTGCCGTAGCCATAAAAATTGGGCACAAATGGCAGCTCATAACCCTGTTTAAAAAAATATTGCAACGCAACAAATACAATATTCACCAGCCCGCCCGCCACTATCGCCCAAGCCAAGCTGGTGGTAATTTTTTCCCACCCCAATTGCCTGCGCAAATAACCACCCAACATAACCAGCAAAAATGCCCACAACAAATACGCAATCACCAATAAGCCGTATTGTGTAGATTGCAACATGCCTAACATTAATTGCATGCTAACGATGGCAATAAACCCTGCAAAAATAAGGGCAATTTGCGGTATCTCTAAGGGTTGCCAGAACTCTTTTTTAAGTAAAGCCAATAATGCCAAGACGCCCAACAAACCTGCCAGCCACTCCCCATAAAACGATGGAATAGGTAAACGATGATAGGCAATGATAAAAGGCAAAAAAGCCATTAATGCAATAAGTGAGGTGCTAAAGCGTGCTGATGCGATGGTGTTGCTGATACGTGTGAACATATAAACCCTTTTGCGCTTATTTTAAGTATCAGGCGGTGCGTAAAACACCATGTTGATTTGAGACGTTATTATTGTCTTAGCTGCATCGCCACAGAATAAACTGATACACAAGATGACTGGATGAAATTCAGAGTGTTAGCCAGCAATTTGCATTCCAAATAAATTTAATCTCTGCAATCAATTGCTTAAATCGCTACCATTAAAAATAGCCACTTTTTTTGGCTGAAAAAGACCATAACTATGGTTGTAAACAGCCACAAATTTCAATGTCGTTTCAATTTAGTGAATTTAAAAACGATTGATTGATGTTAATTGAAACAATAGAATCCCAAAGTAGCGGTGATATTAAGAGGGGCAATTTTATGTCTGATATGATTTTACTGGGTACACGCAAGGGCACTGTCATAATTGATCGCATCAATGCTAAATGGCAAGCTCGCCCAATCGAACATGCTGGCGTTCCGGTCTGTTACGCGGCACGCGATCCGCGCGATGGCACGTTATGGGCATCGCTAGACCATGGGCACTGGGGGCCAAAGTTATCACGCTCACGTGATGGTGGCAAAACTTGGCTTGATATTTCATCTCTCAAATATCCTAAAGACTCACGCTATATTGTTAAATATCTACCCACCCCAGATTTCAACCCCGAAGCACCTTCTGCCCTGCCTGAATATGGCAATGCATCCATACTTAAAATCTGGACTATTGCGTTTGGCAATACCAATCAGCCTGGCAGGCTTTATGCAGGTACTATTCCTGGTGGATTGTTTGTAAGTGATGATGGCGGCGACAGCTGGCAACTGAATCGCGCCCTATGGAACCATGAAAGCCGCGGTGGTGATTTATTCGCTGGCGATGCAACTTCTGCCAATCTTTGGAATGGAACGCCCGCCAGTATTGATTATGGTGTGTTTGAACCTGGCATTCACTCTATCGTGGTTGATTCGCGCGATTCAAACCATTTGTATGTGGCGGTATCAACAGCAGGAGTGATTGAGACAAACGATGGTGGCCAAACTTGGCACAGCCGCAATCAAGGCATGCTAATGGATTACTTACCTAATCCCGAATCAGAATGGGGTCACGACCCACATTTTGTAACGAACTGCCCTGCACAGCCTGATTATCTCTGGCAACAAAACCATTGCGGTGTTTTTTATAGTGATAACGCTGCCAGCAGCTGGAAAAAAGTCAGCATGCCAGAGCTGGGTGTGGATTTTGGCTTTCCAATTGCTGCCGATACAAAGGATGGGCGCACGGCATGGGTAGTACCTGCACAGGCGGATTCGGCGCGCATGGCGATTGCTGGCGGCTTGTTTGTTGCGCGCACCAGTGATGGCGGGCAGACATGGCAAACCTTTAGAAAGGGGCTGCCGCAGAATAATGCCTACGATATCGTGTTAAGACATGGGTTTGATGTGCAGGGAGATTGCTTATGTTTTGGTAGCTCAACTGGCAACGTTTACCTGTCAGAAGACCGCGGTGAAACATGGCAATGTTTAGGCAGCAACTTTCCACCCGTTTATTCAGTGCGATTTGGCTAAATAATATGCCAAGAGTTGAAATGACGCCGCACCTTTATCGCTTCTTTCCGCAATTAAAGGATCAAGTGATTACGGTACCAGCAGGGTCAGTGGCCGAAATTTTGGTTGCCCTCAACGCCATTGCCCCTGGCTTTAGCGACTATGTGCTTGACGAACATGGCGCGTTGCGCCGACATGTAAACCTTAGCATTAATGACACGCTAGTGATTGATAAATTAAAACTCTCAGACCGCATAGCAGATGATGCAACCGTCTATATTTTTCAATCCTTAAGCGGTGGTTGATACAGTCAGCCACTACTCATACCCATGCTGGTTATACATCACATAGCCATAGAACGCAGCTAATAGCCGGCGAAAATTAAGAGTGGAGTTTACTGTTTGGGCTATGATAAATCTTGCAATTTAATAAACAAAAGACTTACAGCTAAATTTTCAGGCGTTAACGGTATCAACAAATCATCTCAATCAGCCAATAAAAAAGCCCACATATCTGTGGGCTTTTTTTAATAATACTGGTGGCCGGAGCGGGAATCGAACCTGCGACACGCGGATTTTCAATTTTAAAAATATGTTATTTAATCAGTAAGTTGGCTCGCCCTCAATCGCCAACTATCGCTAAAAGATTACAAATTTGTCACATTGTAATTTTAGCTTCAACTTTATAATCTAATTAACTGTTTCAAAGGTAGTTACTAAACTATAGGAGTAATTTAGGTTGAGTAATAACCTAGTTATCATCAAACCTTGTAAAAGACATCCGCTAATCTAAATTTATAAGCGAGTTATATTTGCTCAAGAAAACTAAATACAATTACCTTTCTTCGCTTGACCGGGCGGGCAATGATGTCCAAAGTGGTGACAACCTGTAAATGCGAATACAGACAACAGTAAAACTATAAGTGATATTTTTTTCATTTTTTAAATTTATCATAGGTACATTTAAACGTGCAAGCAATTAAGCCATGTACAAAAATTATATGGATATACAGAATCTATATAATATGTTAATTTTCAGTATGGATTTTTAGTAGATTCACTCAACTTAAACTTTGCTAATAAAGGAAATATTCATCATGATGATAATTAAACGTTTGTTAAGTACATTTTTAGCCATTTCTATTTTATTCACTGGCTCTATTCAAATAGTGCAGGCAGCAATGATCAGTGCTGAGCAAGTGGCACAATCTTCAGTAACAACAACTGGCCAACAAGATCGTGAAAAAATTGTAAGTATGCTTTCTCGTGATGATGTGCAATCACAGCTCGTGGCGCGCGGTATAGATCCTACGGAAGCAAAATTACGCGTTGCATCATTGACGGATGACGAGGCAAGCTCATTGGCAACACAGCTAGATAAAGCGCCTGCAGGCGGAATTATTGGTGCGATTTTATTAGTGTTTTTTGTGTTGTTATTAACTGATATTCTTGGCTTTACTAAAATCTTCCCATTCACACGTTCAGTTCGCTAATGATTAATTACCTATGTTATTAATTATGCTGAACGCTTAAGTTTAAAGAAGTAAAACAATGAAAGCCAGCCTGTATTTTATTTGCATGCTGGCTTTTTTCTTTTTACTAACTGGCTGTGCGGCTAAAGGTGTTCGTGAAGTAATTCTGAATGAACAATTGCCAAAACGAGTCGAGCTAACAAATACCCCGTTTTTCCCACAAGAATTATATCAATGTGGTCCAGCGGCATTAGCAACAGCGTTAAATGCAGCCAATATTCAAGTAACTCCTGAGCAACTCACTCCAGAAGTATATATTCCAAGCCGTCGAGGGAGTTTGCAAATTGAAATGTTGGCTGCAACAAGGCGTCATGGCGCAATAGCGATTCAGACCCCACCAAAATTAGAGTCTGTGCTTCAAGAAGTTGCAGTGGGTAATGTTGTTGTAGTGATGCAAAACTTAGGCCTATCATGGGCACCTTCATGGCACTATGCAGTAGTAATTGGGTATGATTTAGATCGAGAGTTGATCTGGCTTCGCTCTGGAACATTTAAACGTTTTGAAATGACATTGAGTGCATTTCAGCGGACTTGGGCACGAAGTGAATACTGGGCATTTACTGCACTTCCTCCAGGAAAACTTCCAGCGAGTGTAAGCGCAGATGATGTAGCAAAGGCGCTAGTGGTATATGAAAAAAATGCACCTCTATCCGCAAAAAGAATTGCTTACCAGACTGCTGTTAATCGGTGGCCTGACAATTTAGTTTTACTTATGGGATTGGGAAATAGTGCTTATACAGGGGGTGATTTGACTGAGGCAGCTAATGCATTTCGGCAAGCTATCGAGGCACATCCAACAGCTGCAGCTGCATATAACAACTTAGCGAATGTGTTGCTTGCACAAAAAGATGCTACCCAAGCAGAGATCATTGCAGAAAAGGGTCTGGCATTAGTAAAAAATGATGAAAAATTAAAATCTCAAATCATGCAAACCTTGATTGAGATACGAACATATCAAAAACAACTACTTCGATAATCGTCCGGATGTTTTAACATCGAAATAGAGTAATCGAATAGTCAAATTTGTCACAGTCATCAACATAAAAAACTTAGCATTAAGGCTAAATCCTTGTATTTATTGGTGGCTAGGGCAGGAACTGTTCCTGTACAAGCGGATTTTCAACTTTATTAATACTTATATAAATTATTGTATTGGCTCGCTCTCACTCACTAAAGCTCGCTAAGAGATGTCATAAATGTCACAGTTTGAATTGATGTACGTATTCAATAAGTAATTTTCATCACATTATGTGACTATGTTTTGTAGGCATATAATCGTATTAATAAATTTCTTAAAACGTCATAAAAGGGAAATAGTAATGGATCCAAATGATATTGAAGATCTATATTTTCAAGCATCAAAAAAGTTGGGGCGATCTTTAACTGATACTGAAAAAACAAAACTTTTAAATTTTTATACTATGAATTTACAAAAGATGGAGCCTCCAGCTGATATTAAGAGAGATTTATTAGTAAAAGCCTTTGTAAAAACTGGTGGCACCCTTCTTGTTTTTGGCATTATTTGCTTAGTTATTTGGGGAGCTTATATGCTTTTAGAACCCTCTCGGATATTTGTTCGTCTGCCTCTCATTTTTATTCTACTGTTATTTATATCCCCATTAATTTTATTATCATTACCTTATTATCATTATGTAAAACTCAAAGATGAATACGAAAAGAAAGCACTAGAAAAATTAGATCCATTACTTAATAAGAATTGGAAAAATGAGATGGATGTATCATGAATAATTTCTGGGTTAATCAAAACAAGACACACAGAGAATAAATTTCCAGTCATTCTATGTGGTGATTCAGTTTTGATGTTTTAATGACTTTCGTTAAGCTAAATGTTAGCGTAGATAATGAGCCAATTAATAACATACCACTTTACGTTTAACCGCATGCTGCAGGCAAATGCATTTAAATTGATGCATAAACAGTTGGTCAGTGCCGCAGACTATCAATCTATCTTGTATGCGAGAAAGCAATGATGGCACGGGGATTGCAAAAATTTCTATCCCCATCCAATAACTCTTCAGTTTTCTTTCCAATTGCTAAATTCAGTCACTTTTAGATATCAATAAATTAACTATTTATTTGCTGACATACATGTTGTAACAAGCAGCGGTTATAAGATCTGAGGCAACTCTGCTAGAAACATTACTATTGTATTTTTTAATGCACCAACCAGCGGTTTTTCCGCCAAACATTCCTGATTTTCTTTCCCCAGAATATCTCTCCCTACCACCCTCCCAACATTCATTAGCTATTTCTTTAGCTACAGCATCGTTCTTTGTTCCCGGCAGATTATCAAGCCAACACTCATCAGCACTTTTTTTTGACCAGAAACTTTTTTTCTTAGGTTTAGCATATGGATCTTTACCACCCAGTGCGATTTGAATGAGCTCTTTTTCAGTGTACTCAGATAAAGGCTTTGTTCTTGACTCATCTGCCTTGTTGTGAAAGGAAATTACCATTAAAAAAATTAAAGGTATTAGAAATATAAATTTTGATTTCATTTTTTTATAACCTTAGCGAACTCTTTTGATATTTTCTTAATAGACTTATTTTTGCTTATACTAGACTAAATCATAAAACTTTTGTACGCTGAAATATTAAGTTAAAGTTATATGTTTATTGAATTAATTATTCCTAATGTTTTATTAAGAATTAAAATAAAACCTAATATTATCCCTCTCGTTTAACTTTCAAATATGGTACACCATAATCATTCATACAGAAATTCCACTAGACTTTTTTAATTTAGCATAGGGGCTTTTTAGGGTATTAGTTGAGGATTTAATGACTCAAAATAACGAATAAAAAAGCCCACATTTCTGCGAGCTTTTTAAATTAAAACTGGTGGCCGGAGCGGGCATCGAACCTGCAATACGCAGATTTTCAATTTTAAAAATAGATTTATAAATAAATGCATTCGCATGTCCTCTATTGTTAAAAATCGCGTATTCGCTTTACTATCGACACAATATCGATTAATACTTTTCAAATCTAAGAAGGATTATTTAATTAATACCAGTTACATAGGTTCAAAAAAAAGGCCTTTTAATTCCTTCAAATTTACTTCGCTAATCAGATTGTGAGAAGATGTATAAAGTATTAATTTATCTCGGTTAATTTCGAGCCTATTTGCTGCACTTACTACACGTGGTTTACCTGCGTTGTACCTTTCTTCCACAGATTTAAGTTCAAGCTCAGCTTCAGTAACGGCATTTTTTAAACGCCCACTAAGGAGAAACAAATTATTTGCCATTAGTTCCCTTTTAGCATTTTCAAGCTTATCGTTAGCCAATCCGTAGTCAAATTGACTTTTGTAATATAACAAAAGCGTTCTAATCAAGTTTTGACTGCTCTCTAAATATTCCAACGTTAATTTATTTATTTCCTTGTCAGATATCAGTGCAACCGATTCTACCTGTACAAGCATAATATTTATGTCATCAATTCTTGACTCAAGTTTTTTGAAGTAATCAGCATAAGTTAAATTCGATTCGTTTAATTCATACTCGATAATATTAGCTACAGAAATAGTAGTTTTTTTAATTGCAGACACTATTATTTTATTTTGTTCGTATTCTTCATACTTTATAAAAGCAAGATAACTAGCTATTATTAATAATATAAATCCATAGTAGATAACTTTTCTGTTCATAAAATAATACTCCAGTCTTTATTTGTTAAGTTTGTTATTTTATTCAATCGCAATTTTATTACAGAGTAAAAATTTTAAAGTGATTCGTTATAAGTTTTACATGCACTACTCAGCTGTTTTACTTGAATTGATATTGGTGTTCTAATAAACATTCTTATTAGGACATTTTTTGAGCTTCATTCCCCCTCTTGTATCAAAATTTTGCATTAAATTCACCCAGCTGTATTCTTTTTTAAATATTAATTTTTCGCAGCCTAACAGTTTTTAATGAAAATTCGCGCCTCTAAATCTCAAGCAATAAAATTAGTATCAGAAAATGCTTCTGAATATCTTGAGTTTTTCAGAGACTTTCAAGCTTATGATGGGGGCTGGCTAATATGGCCGGAAAAACTTCACATATTAAAACGTAATTTAAAACTTGATAACTACGTAACCTTATATAGCGATCAAAAATTAATTGATGGATCATTGATGTTGTTTTTAATGGGCAGAGATGGTCTTAAGGAGTGGGGCAAAGAGTTGTCACTACTTTCTCCAGAAGATCAACAATCGAAAATCGAGATTTTAGCTAAAGAAACTATTGAAGATGATTTTGCATGGGTGGATGATGCATTAGGAAAATGGCCAGAAACACCCGAAGAAGAAATTAAATCTAATGAACAATTTGATTTATTAGATGAAGATACTAAAAAGCAATTGATTGAACGCTGGCAGTTTTTGTTTCTGCACATACTTTCGTCAATACACAATTTCTTTTCTATTATGGTCAATGGTGAAAGTATGACGTCTTTAGTTCCAAAAGCGATAAATGGAGATATTGAGGCTTTCTTCAAATCTGTAAAAATTGATCGTAATTTATTATCACTTCATCCTTATTTTATTGAGCGTTATCAACACGCACAGACAAATGGTCATAAAGATTTTTTGAAGCGTTTGGCCCCCTATCAGGCAACCCCGCAACTTATTGGACGCATCAGATACCCTGGCTTATATATCGTTTTTGCCATGCTAGAAACTTTGCGATGGCTAGATGATTTAACTCATTCCGAGATTTTAGATATCTGTGACGCTGCTGGGTTAGATCGTTGGCAAAATCGTATAGAAGATGTTAATTCTGTAACAAAACAGCTCAAAAGATATCGTCGTTATCAAAAGACAAGCGGCCTGTCAATGCACTGAAATATTAAATAAGTGCATCGTGATAACAAGTGGGGATGCATAAAGTAAGAACCGTCGCAGTAAAGCCAATTCGGCATAACTGCTTACTAAGACGGAGTAAACTTTATGACTACCAAGAAGCAAGCAATTAATGAACCCAAAACCGATTCTCTGGCGGACGACTGCCGCGCACTGCGCGGGGGAGGAGAAAGAGAATCGTTAGCGGTGCCTAGTAACACAGCTACTAATAACAGCAATAATGAAGGATTAATTAAGTTTTTAAGATTTGGTGTCGATAGTATTTATCTATCCTATCAAGGTGAAATCTTTGAAAGTGTTGACGAAAAACTAGCCAAACTCAAACTATTAGCCAGATCAGATAATCAAGGTCAGCAAGCAAAAGCTCAATACAAGATAGGCGATCATCTATTTGAGGTAAAAGATAAAGGCACTTCGATGTTTGCCTATATCCCTGAAGATAATGCGTTCAGAATTCAGCTATCAAGGCCTAACAAGTCAGTTCCGATGGCTTATGTCAAAGTCTCAAGTGAATACCTCACCTATAAATCACCCTCCGATGCAGAAAAGTCGATCAAGCTCATTCTTACCGAATTAGGCGTTTTACAGTCATCTGCCAATGTTAGTCGTATCGATCTATATGTGGACTTTGTATCACATCAAAACATGGAAGCATGGACGCGTGAAGCATGGGTCACACGGGCTGGCTCTGTTAGCTCTTATGCCATCAATAATCAGTTCACAGGCTGGGCGATTGGTATGGGTGGTGTTATTGGTGCTAGGTTGTACGATAAGTTATATGAATTAGTCACAAGCCATAAAGGCTATCTGATTCCACTTTGGCGTGATGCTGGACGATTAGAAAGTGAACCTGTCTGGCGTTTAGAATTTGAGTTTAAGCGTGATTTCTTAAGTCAGAAAGACTTAATCCCTCTCAAAGATACATTAGCCAATTTAAACGGCCTATGGTCTTACGCCACTACAGAATGGTTAAAGCTCACCATCCCAAATGAAAATGATGATACACGTGCCAGATGGCCTATTCATCCGATGTGGCAGCAATTGGCTACACTCGATTGGGAAACCAACGATTCACCGCTTAAAAGCCGTTTTGATAACCAGCGCATACCTAATCAAGAAGCGGTCTTAGATCGTGCTTTGAGTGCGTTTACAACGTGGATGGCATGTAATGCCAATGATGATCCTGATACGGCCTTTCAAAGCTTTTTCGATGTACTGGCATTTCATATTTCAAATAAAGCCAATAAGTTTGGTTTGCATGTGGATGAACTGATCATGAGTAAGGTGGCTTACAAGGCAAGGTTATTTAATACCTTAAACACCAACCCTCAAGAAGAATACTTATCGTTTAACTCTGACGCTTATCGTCGTGCTTCTGACGGTGAATAAAAATGAAAGATAACGACTTGCCTTTGCCTGTTGTGCGTTGTCTTTCAAAAGAGGAAGCCGCTAAATATTTGGGCATCGGGGTCACTTTATTAAGTGAGCTTGATATTCCAATCATTAAGTTTGGTCGTCGATCCGTTTATGATGTGATTGACTTGAATCTTTGGTTAGAGGAGTATAAGCAGCGAGGGCGAGCCGGAAAGGAAACATTATGGCTCGTGAAACCGGAATCTACAGGAGAGATGGTTCACCTTACTGGTGGATCAGTGCAACACTCTCAAACGGCAAAAGAATACGCAAGAGTTCTGGGTCTGAAAACCGAGAAGAAGCCGAAGCCCTTCTAGCTAAAATTAAGTTAGATTCGTATCGTGCAATTCATTTTGGTATTAAGGCTGAACGCTCTTGGCAGGAAGCTGTTGTAAGGTATCTCGAAATTAAAGCAAGGCTTAGAAGTTATCGTGATGTAAAACGGATTTGCTTAAATTTACATCCCTACTTAGGCGACTTGATGCTTAACCAAATTAATGGTGACATTGTTTGGTTGATCATTGAAGGAGAGTTTAAAAAGGGAAATAAACCAGCAACCGTTAATCGATACTTAGCTGCTTTACGTGGATTACTGCGTATGGCGCGTGACGAATGGCAGTGGATAGATCATATTCCTAAAATTCGCATGTTAACTGGCGAAGTGGAACGCGATCGATGGCTGACTAGGGATGAAGCAGATAGTTTGTTAGCTGTTTGCCCTCCTCACCTAGCAGCCGTTGTGAATTTTGCTTTAGCGACAGGATGCCGCGCTCGGGAAATTCTTGGTCTGGAATGGAATAGAGTTGATCTAAATCGCAATACGGCTTGGCTCAATCAGACTAAGAATGGCACACCGAGAGGGGTTCCATTAAATAGAAGTGCAACTAAAGTTTTAACAGATCAAGTTGGGAAACACGCGAAATTTTGTTTTACTTATAACGGTGAACCGATTCGTTACAACATCACGAATCATGCTTGGATCACAGCATTAAAGAAAGCAGGACTAGCAGATTTTAGATTCCACGACTTGCGTCACACTTGGGCATCTTGGCACCGTCAAGCTGGAACGAGTTGTGATGAACTGAAAGAACTAGGTGGTTGGAAAACGCGGTCAATGGTTGATCGGTATGCTAAGTTTGCAACAGAACATCTTGCACATGCAGCTAGTCGATTGGATATTGGCTCACGTCAAAATGTGATTGAATTGTCACAATTTGGTCACAGTCATCAAGAAAAAAGGGCTTAACAGTTAAGTTAAACCCTTTTAAATACTGGTGGCCGGAGCGGGAATCGAACCTGCGACACGCGGATTTTCAATCCGCTGCTCTACCGACTGAGCTATCCGGCCAGTCTGCAAATCATCTATAACTATTTGCAAGTCGCGCATTGTAGCAAACTTCACATAAATTTACACCACCATTTACGATTTAATTCAAACTAAAGTAGTCATGCGTTAACAGATGCACTATGATGAACCTTCTTAAAGATGTAACACACTTGAGTTAAAACATCGTAAGTATATTGAATTATATCAACAAAATTAAAAGGAGATTTCAATGGGAATGTTTTCATTTATTAAAGATGCAGGGGAAAAATTGTTTGGTATTGGCGAGGCAAAAGCCGCCGATGTCGTGGCAAAGAAGGACCCTACTCCTGTTAATGTAGATGCAGCAAACAAGGCGGCGGCTAATGCGATTGCTGGTTACGTGGCCAAAATGAATTTAAGCGCGCAAGATTTAGATATTGGCTTTGATGGCGCATCGGGCACTGTGATTGTGCAAGGCATGGCAGACACACAAGAAACCAAAGAGAAAATTTTACTATGTTGTGGTAACGTAGCTGGCGTTGAGCATGTGCAAGATCAATTAGGTGTGATTGAAGCAGCCGCTGAGCCACAATTTTACACAGTGGTCAGTGGTGATACATTATCTAAAATTGCCAAAGCGTTTTATGGAAATGCTAATGCTTATATGGGTATTTTTGAGGCTAACAAACCAATGCTTAGCCATCCTGATAAAATTTATCCAGGCCAAATGCTACGCATTCCACCACAATAGTTTTTACGAATAGTTTTAACGTTAATTAAGGGAGTTTTACCATGAATACATTTTTACGCGCGTTACTAGCAGGCGTATTTGCACTGACATTAGTAGCTGGCTGCAGCAAATCAGACGACGCTGTAGACAATATGAAAGAAGAGATGGGCGAAGCGGTTGACGCAACCAAAGAAGCCGCTGGTGCTGTGGCTACTGAAACAAAAGAAGTTGTTACAGATGCAGCAAAAGATGCGGCAGCGGCAACATCTGAAGCGGCAACAGAAGCAAAAGAAGAAGCCGTTGATGCAGTGCAAGCGGCAAAAGATGCGGCGGCTGAAGCGGCTAAGTAATTTTTACAGCCAATATAAAATAGGCTAATAGTTAATTTATACAGCCTAAACTATATTGAAATTTAACCCGCAAAGCTGAAAAGTTTTGCGGGTTTTTCATTTAAACTTATCGGCATGAATATTTTTAACATATTGCCTTTAGACGGTCGCTTTAAAGCGGCTTTAGCACACAAAATCAATCAAAAAACCAAGCCCCTAGGCGCGCTTGGCAAATTAGAAGCGCTAGCTTTGCAAATTGGCCAAATTCAACAAACCTTAAAGCCCCAGTTAAATCGGCCCACTTTATTGGTTTTTGCTGGCGACCATGGCATCACTCAAAGCAATGTTAGCCCTTACCCTCAAAGTGTTACCGCGCAAATGGTGCTCAATTTTTTGCAAGGCGGCGCGGCGATTAATATTTTTGCGCGTCAAATGCATATTGATTTACGCATTATTGATGCGGGTGTTAATCATACTTTTGCATCGCACCCCGATTTAGTTGATGCAAAAATTGCGATGGGCACGGCTAATTTTTTACATCAACCAGCCATGACTTTTAATCAATGTGAACAAGCGCTTACGCTAGGTGCAGCAATGGCCAAACAGGAATTAGACGCTGGCTGCAATATCATGGGGTTTGGTGAAATGGGTATTGGTAACACCTCATCTGCCAGCTGTTTAATGAGCGTATTGTGCGGCATACCGATTGAGCAATGTGTGGGCCGCGGCACTGGCTTGGATGATGCGGGCTTGGGGCATAAAACAAGCATATTGAAACAAGCCATTTCGTATCATGCACTTGATGGTGTGGATGCAATTGAGGTTTTGACTACTTTTGGCGGTTTTGAAATCGCCATGATGGCAGGTGCTATGTTGGGCGCCGCTGAACAAAAAGCTATATTGCTAATTGACGGGTTTATTGCAAGCGCAGCATTATTGGTCGCTTATAAAATGCAGCCCAATATTTTGGATTATTGTGTGTTTGCTCACTGCTCAAACGAGCAAGCGCATCGGCAATTATTATCCTATTTAAACGCCACAACCTTGCTAGATTTAGATTTACGCTTAGGCGAAGGTACTGGCGCCGCACTTGCTTACCCGCTTGTGCAAGCCGCGGTTAATTTTTTAAATAATATGGCTAGCTTTGAAAGCGCAGGCGTTAGCCAAGCGCTTGATGATGATAGCGTTAAGGGTGCTTCTATAAATTCAAATTTTTAAGTCAGACAAGGCGTGATTAAAAAATAATGACGCCGCATATGATATATATGTAAGGAATTATTTTTTATGAGCAACGCCGTATGACGACAAAAGTTGGATTTATAGAAGTGTACTTGATTAACTATGCGTAAAGAATGGCAATATTTTTTATTGGCTGTAGGATTTTTTACGCGCATACCAGTGCCCAGCCTTAACGATTTTCAAGAATCAGATTTAAATCATGCCAGTAAGTATTTTCCATTAATCGGCATTTTGGTTGGGCTGATTGGCGCAATTGTGTTTTATTGCTCCTACTTGTTTTTGCCTTTGTCGATAGCCGTTTTAATTAGCATGGCGGCCACCATTTATGCCACAGGGGCTTTTCATGAAGACGGCCTAGCCGATAGCGCAGATGGGCTTGGTGGCGGATGGGATAAAGATAAAATCATCACCATCATGCAAGATTCTAGGCTGGGCACTTATGGCGCAGTGGCACTTTTTTTGATGCTTTTTGCAAAATTCCAAACCCTTAACTCACTAAACTTTATCTTAATCCCAATCGCCTTGATTGCAGCCCATGCGCTAAGCCGCTTATGTGCAGTGTGGATGATGCAAAGTTTAGACTATGTAAAAATCAGCGGCAAAGCCAAGCCGCTTGCTACGCAAATCAATATGCCCAGCTTGCTGATTGCGAACCTGTTCGGATTATTGCCATTTTTTACTGTAATTTTTGCATTAAATGTGAGCAACCACTCACATTTAATTATTCTAAAATTTGTCGCTTTTACCTTAATACCTGTCTTAATAAGTTGGTTTTGGTGGCGCCACAAAATCAAACGCTGGTTGGGCGGCTACACAGGCGATTGCTTAGGCGCCACACAACAAATCACAGAGCTGGCCTTTTATTTGGGCGTGTTGGCTTGGAGTATTAATTTGGGGGCTGGCCTTTGAAGCTTTTTTTAATTCGACACACCTCACTGCAAGTGCCTAGCGGTATTTGCTATGGGCAAAGTGATATTGATGTTGCCAGCAGCTTTATGGATGAAGCAGTGCTTACACAGCAAAAGCTCATCAGCACAACATTTGACGCGATTTATGCCAGCCCGTTACAGCGCTGTTTAAAGCTAGCCAATACGCTGGATATTGGCGAACCGATTGTTGATAATCGCTTAATGGAACTTAACTTTGGTGATTGGGAAATGTCGGCTTGGGATGATATTCCACGTGATATTTTTGATGTGTGGGCACATAACTATGCCGATTTAGCCCCGCCAAACGGTGAAACATTTAGGCAGCTGCAACAACGCGGCATCCATTTTTTAGAGGAAATTTTAGCGCAATACCCAACTGGCAATATTGCCCTTGTAACGCACGGCGGCATGATTCGCGCCCTACTGGCGCATGTGCTGAATATGCCGCTTAAAGGTTTATTTAGATTTACGATTGATTATGGCAGCATTACGCAGTTAGAATTTGGCGATACCAAATTAGGGGCTGTGCCCAAGATTAATTTCGTTAATCTTTAAACGGTAGCGGCAATCAGCGTAATATGATTATCAAAAATTTCCACCACTTGCCCGACACGAATCTTAGCGGTTTTGCGCAATTCAATTTCGCCATCAACCAACACAATGCCATCGGCCACAAACGCTTTACCTTGGCCGCCGCTATCGGCAATACCTGTGGTTTTAAGCAAATCGCAAAGTGCTATAAATTCGCCTTTTAATTCAAATTGAACTTCCATATTTAACCCTTTAATTTAATTGGTAAGCCAGCGGCAATAAACACCACTTCGTCGGCTAGCTGCGCCACCGCTTGGTTCAGCCTGCCTTGCTCATCTTGAAACTGGCGATTAATCGCGCCTAAAGGCACAATACCCATGCCGACTTCATTGCTGACCAAAATTACTTTTCCAGCTAGCTTTGGCAGCGCTTCTAATAAACCCGCTTTTTCGGATTGCCAATCAAGCGTTTCAGGCTGTGCGCAATCGGGGCAAATACATTGTGCCAACCATAAGGTTAGGCAATCCACAATTACGCACTGCCCTGCTTTGACATGGTTTTGCAGCGCAAGTGCCAAATTATGCGCCTGCTCAACGGTGCTCCAATGATTGGGGCGGCGTGATTGGTGATGCGCCACGCGCTGCCCAAACTCATCGTCAAAGACTAAGGCGGTGGCGATATAAGTCACTGGCAAGCCAGAATCTGTTGCCAGCTGTTCTGCGTAGCTACTTTTACCAGAACGTGCGCCACCCAAAACCAAAGTAATGTTAGTAGCGTTATTTTGCGTCATCTTGTTTCCAGCCATTTTCCATTAACATATCACTCAAGGGTTTCTCTGTTTTCCAACCCGTTTCAACCAGCATGGGCTCTTTATAAAAGCTGGCAACATGGCCTAGGCACAACACCGCAATCGGTTTTGCATCAGCTGGCATATTCAACAATTGCGCCAACTCAATTGGGTCAAACAAACTCACCCAACCCAAGCCCAAACCCTCTGCACGCGCGGCTAGCCACATATTTTGAATAGCGCAACTGACTGATGCAATATCCATCTCAGGCAGTGTACGGCGGCCAAAAATATTGTTTTCGCGCTTATCGCAAAGCGTGGCAACCAATAGCTCGCCGCACTCTAAAATGCCTTCTACTTTTAAGCGTAAAAATTCTGACATGCGTGCGCTGGTTTCACATTCGCCAATTGCAAGTGCGGTTTTAATACGCTCTGCATCGACTTGTTTGTGAATAGCTTGGCGAATATTCACATCGGTAATGCGAATAAATCGCCACGGCTGCATTAAACCAACACTTGGCGCGTGATGCGCGGCGGCTAATATTTTTTGCAAAATAGCGCTATCTACTGGTGTTGGCAAAAAGTGTCGCATATCGCGACGCTCGCGAATCACTTTGTAGATAGCCGCTTGCTCTTCTAAGCTGTACGCGTGTGGATTGGACATGGTGACGATGAATGGTTTTGACGCAAAAAAAGCCGCTTAACTGGAAGCGGCTTATAGCAATTAATTCGCATTAAGCTTTTGAAGTTTGCAAGGGTTTGATACTGCGCCATAAAGCCACGCTTAACCAAACAAAGGCAAAATACATGGCCGCAAAGCCCATCCAATTTGGCAAATACTCCCAACCATGTTGCATAGATTCAATTAAACCCTCTGCTGGAAAGCGGCCTGAGAATAAGTAATACGTTTGGGTAGAAATAACAAATGCGACAAATGTAGTGCCTAAGCTCACTAAAACATAGCTTGAAATTGCTTTTAAATTAAGCGCGAAAACATCTGCCTGTTTACTCAACCATAAGCCACCAAGCCACATTGCGCCATAAGCCGGAATCAATCCCCAGTAGCCGTTAGTCAGGCAAAAGCCTTGCGCTGGATCAAACGCCGCTGCGCCAAAATCAATCACCGTTGCCAACACAAAAAAAC
>JAZKDM010000135.1:30186-34261 GCA_040387535.1 Pseudomonadota bacterium
GCTGGATCAAACGCCGCTGCGCCAAAATCAATCACCGTTGCCAACACAAAAAAACCAGCAAACCAAGCAGAGCGTTTTAACAGCAAGCCACCTAATAAAAATAATACCAAGCTGGCATCTGGTAAGGAAACGTGCGTCAGCACATGGCTGCCGCGAGTTAACAGCATAAAAAATGCAATCGCAGCAGCGACAAAAAGTTGTTTAGATACAGTTAAATTGTTTTGCATAGTAAACCCTGTGCTTAAAGCTTTAAAAAGCCACATATAAATAATACCGAATCATACCATTTTGTTGCTTTTTTGATGAGAATCAATCTTAAAAATCGGCACGCATACCAACACGCCACGTACGCACAAAATCCACTGGGTAAACGGCATCGTCTTGTACTTGAATCGTATTTTCATGCTCAAAAATATTATTAATCGCCGTAAAAAAATTGAAGTTTTTATACTGATAGCTCAATGCTAAGTTGGTCGATTGATAGTTATCTTGCTTTTGATTGAAATTGTTTTGCAGATCGTTAAACGCGTATGCTTTTGCGCGCCAAGTGTGATTTAAATTAAGATTCGCATGATTCAAAAATTGATAATTTAAATTAGCAACCACTGTGTGCTTAGGCACACCTGGTAAATCTTTGCCATTGTAAGCACCGCCAGCCGCATCTTCACGATCAATTTTAGCGCGTGTGTAGTTGTAAATTAATGACGCGCCTAACTGATCGTTAAATTTAAAATAATCTTGCACCTCGATACCATATTTGTGCGACGCATCAATATTGGTATTGTTAAAAGTAGCAAAATCTAAGTAAATTTCGTTTTCTAAATCTGTATGAAAAGCTGTGACTTTTAAGCGATTATTGGCCAACACATGATTTAAACCAATATTAAATGTTTGAGATTTAGCAGGCACAATATTGGGGTTGAATCCAAAGCCAAAGCCAAAAAAGCGGTCAATATCGGGTGCTTGAAATGCCTGATTGATATTAGTAAATATACTAAACTCTGGACTAAATTTATAGTTGGCACCCAGGTCAAATGCCTCTAAATGACTATCTCTTTTTAGCTTTGTACCACCCACTGGCGCAAAGTTATACTTCACACGTTCGTGCCTTGCCCCTGCAGATAAGGTCAAATCGCTAATTTGATATTCCGCTTGTGCAAACAAGCCTGAATTGTCTTTGCTGGTTTTGTCTGTGCTGCGTTCCATTGTGCCGTCAAAGCTTTGGTATCCGACTAAAGCTCTTAAATTGCTATCGGCATATTTTAGCGTCAGCTCATCATTTTTATAGTCATAATCGCGTAATTGCGAGAATGGAAACGGCGGCTGTGGTGCATCGAAAAAGGATGTTTTATCTTCGTTGCCATGGTTGTACGCTAATGTGAGGTTTTGGTTGATGTCATACTCAAAACCCAATCGCCATTGGTCTGTTTCATAGCGCTGATAAGTGTAAGCATTACCAGAATTTTGGCGTGGATCACCTTTAAATTCAGCCTCTGTCATATTGCCAATAAAAAACGTACTAATACGCGCACTAGTGGCTTCTGCCTTTATCCGCAGGGCATCAATAGGCTTAAATTTAAGCTTAACGTTTTGCGTTGCGCTATCAAAGGTATCACGCTCACCAAGAATATCTTTTTTGCTAAAGCCATCATGACTATCATCAGCCGCACTGGCAGATAAATCAAAATGTTGCCCAGAAATACCGGCAGATATGTAGCCAGATTTTTGGCCATAATTGCCTAATGACCCTGTAACTGACACACCTGTTTTTGATTTTGTATAAATCTGAATCGCACCTGCAGTGGCGCCGTCGCCGTAAATGACAGAACCACTACCCTTGCTGATTTCAATGCGCTCAATATTGCCGATTGGAATGGCACCCAATAGCTGTGGCGTTAAATCAACATTGTTTAAGCGTTGCCCGTCGACAGTAATCGCCACATTTTGGTAGCCGTTTTCATTACCATAACCGCGCAAATTGATAAGTGGTGCCGCCTTGTTACCAAAGCTAGACAATACATTCAATGAGGTTTGTTGCGCTAAAAAATCGTAAAGTGTTGTGGCGCCAGAAGCTTCAATTTGCTTATCGGTATGAATTTCAGAAGCATACGTAGTTTCTGTATCTTTGCGCTCAAAGCGATTCGCTTTTACAGTGACTTCGTCTAAATTTAAATTTTCGGCGGCAAAGGCAGATGATTGAATAGCCAAGCCGACGAGGCTGGCTATGATGGTTTTTTGCATGGTAAAAATATCCCTGTTTACACGCGACCCCGCGTGCTTTTTTTATAATGAGGAATACTAGAAGTGATTGAATAATCTGGAACGAAAATGTGCCGAATTGATTCTTTAAGACTGCAGTGCTTGCGTTTACAGTTTTACAGTCTTAATGCGCATTTTGTTTTGATTACCGTCACCCCGCGGTATGTCCTAACGTTTAATTGCAAGGCCGGTCTCCGGGCTTATGAGGAATGATTTGCGCCTTCCCAAATATCAATTCAGTGGCTTATTGCAAAACTACTCTCACTTACCGTTGCGGGGGCAGCATAGGGATTGTCTTTGTTTGAAAAGCAATGTTTTAACATGCTTAAAACGAAACGCACCTATTTCCCAGTTTCACCCTTATTAATATGAAATTAATAGTGGCACCTTACAACTAGGTGCCAATTATAACTTTTATTGTGCGGCATTGTGGATTGAATTGACGCTTTGTAACTTGATTGTTTACGCAACAAGCATGTTAAACATATCAATTTACTTTGAATAGCTCACCTTAGCTATTGACTACAATGAATTTTTTCAATTATAGTGGGGCATGGATGCAGATTTAAAAAGATTAGAAGACAAAATTAGCAAGCTTATTTCTTTGTGTGCAACATTGCGCGAAGAAAATGTTCAATTGCGCGACGATTTAAACCTAGCGCAACAAAATTCAAACACTTTAAAAAGCAATATGTTGCTAGCAAGCGAAAAGCTAGAGGTTTTGCTTGAAACAATCCCTTCTGACACTGTATCGTTAAGTACATTGCCATCTTTAGGCACAGAGCCCTTATGAGTAATGCAAAAACCATTGATGTAAACATTATGGGGCGTGAATTTACAGTCGCCTGTAGCGATGAAGAGCGCGCTGGATTGTTGGAAGCGGTTAATTATTTAGATAAAAAAATGCACGATATTCGTGACACAGGAAAAGTGGTCGGCATCGATAGAATTGCGATAATGGCCGCGCTGAATATGTCGCACGAATTGCTGCATACCAAGACTGGCGATATTGACATCGGTGATTATAAGCGTAGGATTAGTGCCATGCAGAATCAAATTGATGAAGCGATGGCTAGCCAAACTAAATTGTTATAAATAGAAACTTTTTAAAAATCTAGCCTCTAAAGCTAGACTGTTGTGATTAGATTTTTTAACAGAAACCTTCATCAGTTCGTCACAAGTCAGCTTTAAAATCCAACTTGTTTTCTGTGGTGTTGCTTGAGTCTTAAATTCCTTGAACTAGTTTTCGTTATAGGTTTCAGCTATTCAAGTCGCGGTGTGAGCGCTCTAAATTGGGATATCTTTTAAGATACCCTTGGCGAGTGAACCTTAAGCGCTTTAGGTTGTTACCACTTGGACCTTTTTGGTTCAGGATAACGGCTCAGGCAACACCACAGCAAATAAAATATTGTTGAAATATCGCTGATGCTGCGTTATTTTCACTCCTCGTACTTAATGTACTGCGTTCGCTCAAATGCCTTGCCTCAGCTTCATTTGAACAATATTTGGGTGCTTTACTCCTTGCAACTCTATGCCTTGCACCTTCGCCCATTAAACCAAAATTGAGTATTAACTTCCTCAAACGCCCTGAACTTTCGCGTTAAAATTCAAAACCACTAGCGCAATTCGTGATATTTCAAGTCCGCCAAACTCACAATTTCTAAGCATTTTTCATGGCAAGCTTCCAGCACCACAGGCGGCGCAAATCCTGCTTCACTGGCTTCTAACCAGCGCGCGGCACATACGCACCAGCGGTCGCCCGCCACTAGCCCTTCAAAGCCGTATTCTGGGCGTGGTGTAGTTAAATCGTTGCCGC
>JAZKDM010000136.1:0-1848 GCA_040387535.1 Pseudomonadota bacterium
GCTACTGTCAGAATACCCATTTCTTTGGCTACTTCAGCAATAATTGGCGCAGCGCCAGTACCAGTACCGCCACCCATGCCAGCGGTAATAAACAGCATATCCGCGCCATCAATCATTTCTGCAATACGGTCGCGGTCTTCTAAAGCGGCATCACGACCCACTTCTGGTTTAGCGCCTGCGCCTAAACCTTTAGTGATATCGCTACCGATTTGTAAAGTTTTAGTAGCAGAGCTTTTCTTTAACGCCTGCGCATCGGTATTAGCGCTGATGAACTCTACGCCCAATACGTTTTTGCTAATCATATGGTTGATTGCATTGCCGCCGCAACCGCCCACGCCTATTACTTTAATGACCGCTTCTTGTGAATCTTTTTCCATAATTTCAAACATGTTAAATCTCCTATTTGCCTTTAATGTTTGCGATTAACTTGCGTTAAACGCTGCCCTATTTCTACAACTTGACTCTAAAACTAGACTCTGAAACTTGTTTCTAAAAAACCGCTTAAAAATTACCTTGAAACCAACTTTTCATTTTTTCAAACAACCGCCCTATTGAACTCGATTCCATCTGCCCACTAATCTGACGCTCTAATTGCTGCTTGCCCATCAAAATCAAACCTACCGCTGTGGCGTAACGCGGATTGCTCACCACTTCGGACAAACCACCTACATAACGTGGCATGCCTAAACGTACCGGCATATGAAAAATCTCTTCGCCCAGCTCAATCATGCCGCGCATCATCGCAGAGCCGCCTGTAATCACAATGCCAGAGGCAATCATTTCTTCCATGCCGCTGCGGCGTAACTCTTGCAATACAAATTCATACAGTTCAACCACACGCGGCTCAATCACTTCTGCCAGCGTTTGCACCGATAATTGACGTGCTTCACGGCCATCAACACCTGGCACTTCAACGATTTCACGCGCATCGGCTAATTGGCGTAACGCGCAACCGTATTTAACTTTAATGTCCTCTGCCGATTGGGTTGGTGTGCGGAAAGCAACAGCTACGTCATTGGTGATTTGGTCACCCGCAATCGGTATAACAGCTGTGTGACGTATAGACCCGTTTTTAAACACGGCGATATCCGTTGTGCCGCCACCGATATCCACAATGCAAACGCCTAAATCTTTTTCATCATCGGTTAACACAGCTACGCTGGATGCCAATGGTTGTAAGATCAAATCACTGACTTCTAATCCGCAGCGCTTGATGCACTTAACAATATTTTGTGCGGCGGCGACTGCGCCAGTGACGATATGTACTTTGGCCTCTAATTTCATGCCGCTCATGCCCAATGGGTCGCGCACATCGTCTTGGCCATCGATAATAAATTCTTGCGTCAGAATATGCAGAATTTGCTGATCAGCAGGCAAAGCAATTGCGCGCGCCGTTTCTACCACGCGGTCAATATCCATTTGCGTCACTTCGGCCTCTTTAATCTTGACCATGCCGTGCGAGTTAAGGCTTTTAATATGGCTGCCAGCAATGCCGGTAAACACCGCATTAATTTTGCAATCCGCCATCAATTCCGCTTCTTCAATCGAGCGCTGAATCGCCTGCATAGTGGAATCAATATTAATCACCACGCCTTTTTTTAAACCGCGTGACACATGCTGACCAAGGCCAATAACCTTTAATGTGCCCTCTGGCAGTAACTCGGCCACAATAGTCACAATCTTAGATGTGCCGATATCTAACCCCACAATTAGGTTTTTATCTTCACGAACCTTACTCATTATTTACTCCCTTTTTCATTTTTAACCCTTAGCCTAAACCCTAGCCGATGTGGCAGGAGCCATTGTTACTGGCTTTGCTTTAATCGCTGCGGGCACTGCTTTAATTGG
>JAZKDM010000137.1:0-5365 GCA_040387535.1 Pseudomonadota bacterium
AGGGGGATTAAAGTCAACACCCACTATATGCAATGTTTAAACTGTTATTAGCTGCATTAACTATTTAATAAACAAATCTCTCTTATTTTGTCATTCCCGCTTAAGCGGGAATGACAATGAAGATTTTTACTTATATTTACGCTATTTTACTTTTCCTTAACATCTTCAATTAAGCAATGTAGGTAAACTGTTTGCGCTTATGTACGTTAGTTAACAAAGCTTAATTTTTTGTTCGTTTACAATAATGACGAAAGTTAAATTTTAAGTAGTTTGGTTTTTTCGTAAACCCATGTAATTCAATAGAAGGTAAATAATATGCGTAATAAAATAATCATTAGTTCTGTGTTGGTGGCGTTTGTGTTGGGCGGTTGCGCTAATATGACAGAGACGCAAAAAGGTACGGCTAAGGGTGCTGGTATTGGCGCTGGTGTTGGTGCGGTTGTGGGTGCTATTGCTGGTAAAGGCAAGGGCGCGGCAATTGGTGCGGCGGTGGGTGCTGGTGTTGGTGCGGTGGCGGGTAACGTTTGGACAAAACGTCAAGAAGAGCAAAAACGCCAAATGGAAGAGGCGACAGCAGGTACTGGTGTTGCGGTTTCGCAAACAGCGGATAACCGTTTGAAATTAGATATTCCTAGTGATATTTCGTTTGCGGTAGGTCGTGCAGATATTCAATCTAATTTCAGAACAATTTTAGATACGTTTGCAACAAGCTTGGTGAACAACCCAGCTAGTAATGTGACGGTGATTGGTCATACCGATAGCACTGGTTCAGATGCGGTGAATAATCCGTTGTCTTTAAACCGTGCGGCGAGTGTGCGTGATTACTTGTCATCACGCGGTGTGGCTTCTAGCCGTGTTGCGATTGATGGCCGTGGTTCACGTGAGCCAATCGTGGCGAATGATACGGCCGCAAACAAGGCAAAAAATCGCCGTGTTGAAATTTTTGTGGCAGAGCCAGCTCCAGTGGCAGCAGCACAATAAGTTAAGCATTTATTAGGTTTGAGTAAAAAAGGGCTTTTGTAAGCCCTTTTTTATTAGCTATGAATTTTAAAGTCATTGTCAGAATTGTCTGACACGAATTTAAGTGTTTGCTTATATCTATTACCACAGTTGAGCCATATGCTACGTCGTTGTATAAATAATTAGCGTACAAACAAATTTTTTATTTAATCTAAATTAAAGGGAAAACAAAATGAAAATTCTTAGCACATTTTTAATCTTGGCTTTTGCTGTTTCATTAAGCGCATGTAATACATTTGCAGGTGCAGGTAAAGACATTCAAAAAGGCGGCGAAAAAATAGAAGACGCTGCTGATAACAATAAATAGTAATAGTACTTATTAGCTCTAAGATAGCAAGAGTGCTAGCACTCTTGCTAATCCGTACTTGTTAAATATTAAAACTTAAAACGGTAAGAATGCAGCCGTGGCAATGCTTTGCATAATGCGTGAAATAAGGCGCTGTGATTTTTCTGCTAGGCTAATGGCATATAAATCGGTGCGGCCAATCATTTTTCCAAATTCGCGTTCAAAACTTAAATTACGGTCTGCGTTACTCAGTTCGTTGGTTACTAGGTATAAATTGCCATTGGCATCACGGCTGGTGGATAGTTTCCAAGCGGCAATTTCGATATTGCGCGCCACGTTATAAATATTCTGCGGGTCTATGCTATCGGTAAGGTAAAAATCTTTTTTGTTACCATGTGCTTTTAGCAGCATGGTGTGCAAGCCTACAATAAAAGGCAGCACGCGATCGCCTTGGTAGTTGGCGTCGAACGCTAAAAAAATGGCGTCAGTGCCTTGTTTGTTATCAATTTCTTTAAACTTAAACTGATGCTGTAACTCACCTTCAAACACCCAATCCACCATTTTATCCATTGAATCCGATGTGCTTTTACTGAGCTCGCGCGGATTGCGTTTGTATAGCTTGGTCATTAATAAGCGTACACTTTGCGTGTTTTCGGCTAGCTCCACATCGGCCATGCGGTCAAAATCATTTTTTGCTAATTGGTTGGCAGAGCTTCTATCACTGCGTTGCGGAATCTGCTTTGCTGTATTAGTGGAGTTGGCCGCACATGCGCTTAAAAATCCACATAAAATTAGCCAATAAACGAATTTCACTCAGCAATCTCAGCCGTTTTTTGCACGATACGTGCCATTGGAAACGCAATGCTAAACGTGCTGCCCACGCCCCATTCACTTTCGATTTCTAGTTTAGCTTGGTGGCGGCTTAAAATATGTTTAACAATCGCCAAGCCCAAGCCTGTGCCACCCGTTTCGCGGCTGCGACTGCGGTCAACGCGATAAAAGCGTTCGGTTAATCTATCAATATGTTGTTGCTCAATACCAATGCCCGTATCACGCACGCTAAACACGGCTTGGCTATCGCGCAAATGCCAGCTGATAAAAATATCACCGCCTTCTGGCGTGTAGCGCACCGCATTGCTGGTTAGGTTGCTTAATGCACTGTAAAGCTCTTCTTGTGCGCCTTTAATATTAAGGTTTTTATCCATTTCTAAATAAATAGCATGCGGGGTTTTGTGTAAGCTTTTGCTAAGGTTTTTGGCATCGTTCTGAATCTGATTCAGTAGTTTTGGCATATCAATTTGGTTGTCATCAGGGCTTTGCGCGTTGCTCTCAATGGTCGATAAAGTCAGCAAGTCCTCAATAATACGGCGCATGCGGCTGGTTTGATCTAGCATCATACTGAAATAGGTTTTTGAGCTTTCGGGTACCGCGCCATCCATATCGCCTAGCGTTTCTAAAAAGCCGCCCACCACTGTGAGTGGGGTGCGTAATTCATGCGATACGTTGGCAATAAAATCACGGCGTACGGTTTCTGTTTTTTCTAAAGAGGTGACATCGCGGCAAATGAGTAATTTTTGCTTAGAGCCAAAAGGAATCAGCTGGATTTCAAGCGTGATTTCAGGATTGCGCCATGACTTTAATTTAATCGGATCTAATTTGGCTGAATCTAATTTAACAAGCCCGTCTGCTTCTTGTGCTTGCAGATACGCCACGAAATCGCTATGCCGCACTAAATAACTAATGGGCTGATTCTGATCTTGTTTTAAATTTAAACCCAGTTGGCTTTCGGCAGGCGGGTTACACCATTCAATTTCGTTATCGCTATTAAGTACAACTACACCATCCGGTAGCGCACTAGCGGCATGTCTAAAACGCTCTAAGGTGGAGCTTAGTTGGGTTTGGCTACGCGAATTTTTACGGTGTTCTTGGTAAAGTGAGGCGAAAATGTCTTCCCAAACGCCAATGCCATTTGGCATGTGATTGAGCACAGGTTTTTTTAACCAATCGTGCAGTTTGTGCAGCCAAAATAAGTGACTAATCAGGTATAAAAACAAGCCTGCGCACAAAGTAATTAGCGCGGTAACGGCGTCAGCTGACGCCCATATCACTAAGCAGAGCAAGCTTAGCGATAAAATTAACCAAAATGCATTCCAGCGAATATCTTGCACAGTTGCTCACTATCAATTAACTGTCGCTATTATAGCGAGCTTTTTTAGGGCTTTTGCGCAATCAGCCGCCAAATAATCAAACAAATTTGGCGGGTGATTGGCGTGTGAGATAACTTAATTCATTTGCGCCGATAAGCGATAGCCAGAACCACGCACGGTTTGAATTAAATCTTGATGGCCTGAAACCGCTAGGGCGTTACGTAAGCGGCGAATATGTACATCTACTGTGCGGTCTTCAACAAATACGCGGTCGCCCCATACTTTATCCAGCAACTGGCTACGCGTATGCACGCGCTCGGCGTTGCTCATAAAGTAGTGCAGCAATCTAAATTCAGTTGGGCCCAAATCAATATTGGCAGAATTGCCTGTCACGCGGTGCGTGGTTGGGTCTAACAATAAACCTTGAATCTCAATCGGGTCGTCTGTCATTTGTGGTGCACGGCGGCGCAATACCGCTTTAATACGTGCATTCAGTTCACGCGGGCTAAATGGTTTGGTCACGTAATCATCGGCGCCTACTTCTAAGCCGCGCACTTTGTCGTACTCATCGCCACGTGCCGTTAGCATAATAATTGGGATGGCTTTGGTTAAATTATCTGACTTTAAGCGGCGCGCATATTCAATGCCGCTCATGCCTGGCAACATCCAATCTAATAAAATTAAATCTGGCATGGTTTCGCGTAGTAATTCTTGCGCATGCTCAACTGATAAGGCGCGTAGGGCATTATGCCCAGCTTGGGTAATGTTCAATGCCAGCAATTCCTGAATCGCTGGTTCGTCTTCTATCACTAAAATATTTGCTGGCATTCGTTAGTTCCAATCACACTGTATTCATTAATGATGTAGGCATTTATATAACGACGCTATTTTGTGACTTTAATATGACATATTAATGACAAATTTTAAATGTTTATTTGACAGTGATTTTGAATCTGCTCAACGCATCACACACAGCAGTAATTGCCATTTTTACAATTTTGTAACATGATGGCAGTTAAGTAGACAAATAAGGCTTGCGAAAAGCCAATCAATTTTTGCGTATCTTTTTTGGGGTCAGCATGGCAGATTTTTTATCAAAAGAACACATTACCGCAAACGCAAATTTTAATCGCTGGTTAGTGCCCCCAGCCGCATTGGCTGTACACCTTTCTATTGGCATGGCTTATGGCTTCAGTGTTTTTTGGAAACCCCTTGGCAACGCCCTGATGGGTGAAGATGGCAAACCCCTAGCGACTTGTGCCGCAGGCGCTGCCAATTTTAGTGAAAAGCTGGCAGGTACCGCAAAAGCCTTATTTGCCACCGATTGCAATTGGACCCAATTTGATTTGGGCTGGATGTATACCTTGTTTTTTGTGTTGCTCGGCTGTTCTGCCGCACTGTGGGGTGGCTGGCTAGAGCGCGCAGGGCCGCGTAAAGCTGGGTTGGTGTCTACTTTGTGCTGGTGCGGTGGCTTGTTGATTTCGGCTTACGGCGTTTACGCCCACCAATTATGGCTAATGTGGCTGGGTAGCGGCGTCATTGGCGGTATTGGCTTAGGTTTGGGCTATATTTCACCCGTTTCTACCTTAATTAAATGGTTTCCCGATAGGCGCGGTATGGCCACAGGTATGGCGATTATGGGCTTTGGCGGCGGCGCCATGATTGGATCACCTTTAGCCACCAAATTAATGACCTATTTTGCCAGTGCAGGCAGTGTGGGCGTTTGGCAAACATTTGTAGTGCTGGCGATGATTTACACGGTATTTATGTTGTGCGGAAGCTTGGGTTATCGCGTGCCACCAGTTGGCTGGAAACCAGCTAATTGGACACCGCCTGCCGCGCAAAAAAACACCATGATTGCCAGCCGCCATGTGCATTTAAACAAAGCGCACAAAACGCCACAATTTTGGTT
>JAZKDM010000137.1:5465-18136 GCA_040387535.1 Pseudomonadota bacterium
ATTTTGTACTGTAGCGCTACTTATTTGGCAGGTATGAAATCACTAGCCTTGTTTGTGGCCAGTTTTTGCGTCATTGCATCCATGTATGGCGGTGGTTTTGCCACGATTCCAGCCTATTTGGCTGATATGTTTGGCACGCAATTTGTGGGTGCCATTCATGGGCGTTTACTTACGGCTTGGTCTACAGCGGGCATATTAGGGCCAGTGGTTGTGAATTATATGCACGATACGCGTCTAGAAGCAGGCGTGCCGTTTGATCAAATCTATGCGCCTATTTTTATGGTGTTGGCGTGCATGCTAGTGATTGGTTTTATTGCTAACTTATTGGTTAGGCCAGTAGCCGACCATTATTTTATGACCGATGCAGAATTAGAAACAGAACGCAAAGTAGCGCATGAAAAATCCCTGCAAAACGGGGCGGCTAAAAGCGCGGCCGATAATCAACAGCAACAACATGGTTTATTGGTTAAGTTGGCTTGGGCAGCGGTATTGATACCGATTAGCTACGGCATTTGGAGCACAGTACAAAAAGCGTGGGCCTTGTTTTCTTGATACTATTTAAAACTAGATGCCCGATAAAATGAATGCATCAAAAGTACTGACGATTTGTGTCACCCAACTTAGGGTAAAATAGACGTTTTTGGTATATATAGAGATTCAAGTGGACAAAATTCAAATCAATTTAGACGGCACAGGCAAAAAAGTAGGCGTAGTTTTGTCGCGTTTTAATAGCAATATTGGCGATGGTTTACTAGCCGCTTGTTATGCTGAACTTTTAAAACTAGGCGTGGCGGCAGAAGATATTCGTATTGCCACTGTGCCTGGTGCATTAGAAACACCACTAATTTTGCAGCACATGGCATTGAGCGAGCGCTTTGATGCCTTGATTGCTTTGGGTGCGATTATTCGCGGTGAAACATATCACTTTGAAGTGGTTGCAAACGAATCAGCGCGCGGCATTTCAGAGGTTCAGCTGAATACTGGCGTGCCAGTAGCAAACGCTGTTTTAACGACCGAAGATGACGACCAAGCTTTGGCGCGTATGCAAATTAAAGGTGCAGAAGCGGCACAAGTAGCCATTGAGATGGCTAATTTGGTACGTGCATTATGATTATTCCAAAAGCCGATGCGTTAGAGGCGGCAAAAACCGAAGTAGCCGTTAAGCCAGCTAAAAAAGTGAAAACTAGCCAAAACCGCCGTAAATCGCGCGAGTTGGTATTAAAGGCGGTTTATCGTGGCATGATTAATGCTTCAGAATTAAAGCAAATCATTGCAGATGCTAAAGAAGACCCAGAATTTATAAAAGCGGATGAGGCCTATTTTAGGCATTTGTTAGAAGGTGTGACGGCTAAAATTAGTGAGTTGGATAGCCAAGTAGCCGAATTTATTGATCGAAAAATTGAAGAACTAAGCCCAGTTGAACATGCGATATTACGCATTTCATCCTTTGAGTTAATGTTTGATTCGACAATTCCATATCGCGTTGCGATAAATGAAGGTGTTGAGCTAGCCAAGTTATACGGTGGCGCAGACGGACATAAATACATTAACGGCGTGTTAGATAAAGTAGCGGCAGCGGTAAGGCCGCAAGAGTTTAGGCGTTAATAGTTTTTGTGGCGTTTTTTGCCAACACTAATTTTAGGTATAGCTTTATTCATGGGTTTTATTTAGCCTTTCTTTGTGTTGCAATAGTTTAATTGCACAAGAATATAAGCAGTTTTAAAGTTGTTTATCCTGTAACAGCTTTCATTAATTGCCGAAAGGTTAACACTTGCCGAAATTGCATTGGAATTCAGACTGGTTTTTAGCCAGTGCGCTGTCACTTGCCTTTTTATTGGCAAGTGGTGGCACTGTTTTGCAAAGCATTGAACGCAAAGCCTACGATTTCGGTGTGAGTGCGTCTTACCGTGATGCCGGCGATAAAATCGCCATTATTGCGATTGATGATGAAAGCATCGCCAACATTGGCCGCTGGCCGTGGCCGCGTGATGTTCAAGCAAAAATGCTAGATAAATTGGCTGCTGCCAAGCCAAAAGTCATCGGTAACACCATTTTTTTTCTAGAGCCTCAAATTGACCCAGGCCTTGCTTATATTAACAAAATCGCCGATTTTGTTGCCAGTTCAAATAATATAAACCCTCAGCTTGACGCCTTAATTTCAGAAGCGCAAACACAGCTTAATACCGATGTTATCTTGGCTACCAGCATTAAAGCCGCCAATAATGTAGTGCTGGCTATGCCGTTTGTAATGGGTGAGCCACTTGGTAATCCAGACGCACCATTTCCAGCCTATATCACTAAAAATCAATTAAATATTGCCGATGTAGATGAGCAGGCCGCATTGCAACTTATGCCTGCTAATGCGGCATTTTTACCTGTACCTGCCATTGCAGAATCCGCACTGTCAATTGGGCATTTAAATGCTAGTCCGGATATTGATGGCGCCATACGTGCCGAACCCCTAGTATTGAATTACTACAATCAATATTACCCGTCAGTGGCTTTGCAAGTAGCGGCAAAATATTTGAATCTATCGGCCAGTGATATTACGTTGCAAATGGGCGAAAGTGGGCATGCAGGTGTCACTTTAGGGCGCTTAAAAATTGCAACAAATCCTGCTTTGCAAATGCATACTTTTTTTTATGCGGGTAAATCTAATCACCCTGCATTTGCAATAGATTCATTTTATGACGTACTCACAGGTAAAATTTCGGCCCAAAAATATGCGGGCAAGATTGTATTGATAGGCGCTACTGCCAATGGTGTGGGCGATAGTTTTGTTACGCCAATTTCGGCCAATATGAAGCCGATTGAAACGCTGGCACATTCTGTTGCCAGTATTTTGAATGAAGATTTTTATATTTCCCCCAGCTGGGCCATTTGGGCGGAGCTAGCCGTTTGGGTGCTGGTTTCAGCCTATTTAATTCTATTATTTCCGCAATTAAAAGCGAGCCATGCGGCAATGGTTACAGCAGGTTTGTTGCTAGCTTTAATGATGGCGCACTATCTGTTGATGACACAAAAAGGGTGGTGGTTGCAATTGATGATGCCAGCAATGCTGTTGGTGATTGGGCATGCGGCGTTAACCACTAAGCGCTACTTAATCACAGAAAAAGGCAAAGAAAAATCTGATGCAGATTCGGCCGAAAGTAACCGCAATTTGGCGCTGATGTTTCAAAGCCAAGGCCAGTTAGACATGGCATTTGACCGTTTTAGAAAGTGCCCTGTGGATGGCTCTGTGATGGATGGTTTGTATAGTTTGGGCTTGGATTTTGAGCGTAAGCGCCAATTTAACAAGGCAGAGGCTGTGTTTAATTATATGGCCAGCTTTGAACCCAGCTATAAAGATTTGGCGCAACGCATTTCGCGCTCAAAACAAATGGCTGAAACCGTGATATTTGGTGGCAGCAGCGGGCGCAGCAATGAAAGTACTTTGCTGCTAAAAGATGATGGTGTTGAGAAGCCCATGCTAGGTCGCTACCAAGTGGAAAAAGAGCTAGGCAAGGGCGCTATGGGTGTGGTGTATTTAGGGCGTGATCCTAAAATTAGCCGCGTGGTTGCCATTAAAACCATGGCACTTTCCGATGCGTTTGCTGCAGATGAACTGATTGAAGTGAAGGCGCGTTTTTTCCGTGAGGCTGAAACGGCAGGCCGCTTAAATCATCCTAATATTGTGACCATTTACGATGCGGGTGAAGAGCACGATTTGGCCTATATTGCGATGGAGTTTTTAAAAGGTGAAGATTTAACGCCATATACCAATGCTGATAATTTACTGCCAGTTTCACAAGTGTTAGAGATTATGATTAAGGTTGCCGATGCATTAGATTACGCGCATGCAAGCCATGTGGTGCATAGAGACATTAAGCCGGCCAATATTATGGTACAGCTAGATACTGGCATGGTAAAGGTGACCGATTTTGGCATAGCGCGCATTACCGATGCCTCTAAAACCAAGACAGGCCTTGTGTTAGGCACGCCAAGTTATATGTCACCAGAGCAATTGTCTGGTAAAAAAATCGATGGGCAATCGGATTTGTTTTCTTTAGGTGTTACTCTGTATTCTTTATTAACAGGTGAGTTACCTTTTACTGCCGACTCTATAGCCGCGTTAATGTATAAAATTTCCAATGAGCCGCATATGGATATTCGGCAAATAAAACCAACGTTAACAGAAGATTTGGCGACTGTCGTCAATAAACTGCTAGAAAAAAATGCGCAGAATCGTTACCAAACGGGTAAAGAGGTTGCAGAGAGTTTAAGAAAATGTCATATCAAGGTTGTTAAAGCATGAATGTAGCAAGTGCGATTAATGTGGCCCGTCTAACAGACGTGGGTTTAGTTCGCGATCATAATGAGGATGCAGTAGCGAGTGATTTATCTATTGGTTTATTAGTGCTTGCAGACGGCATGGGCGGATACAAAGCGGGAGAGGTGGCGAGTGAGGTTGCCGTGCTAACACTTACATCTGAGCTTACAGAAGCCATGCGCCGCAAGTCGGTACCTCGGTTTCTGCCAGGCTTGCTGCCAGAGGCGCAAATGCTGATACATGCAGTAGAACGCGCCAATGCTACGATTTATCAAATTTCGCAAGAGCAGCCGCAATGCGCAGGCATGGGTACTACCTTAGTTGTGGGTATATTTACGGATAATAAATTGGTGGTAGGGCATATTGGTGATTCGCGCATGTATCGTTTGCGCAATTTAACCTTAACGCAACTCACCGAAGATCACTCGCTTTTGCAAGAGCAATTAAACGCTGGCTTAATCACCCCGCAGCAAGCAAAAGTGTCACTACAGAAAAATTTAGTGACGCGCGCCTTAGGCATTGATGAAGAAGTGGATTTGGAAGTACAAGAGTTTGCGGTAGAAGTAGGTGATATTTATTTGTTATGTTCGGATGGATTAACAGACTTGGTTGAAGATGAAATAATCAGCCAAATTTTGATTGATGCTGATGGCAATATTGAACATGCCGCTGCGCGCTTGGTGCGTACTGCCAACGAATACGGTGGTAAGGATAATATTTCGGTAGTGATTGCAATGGTGGACAAGCCTTTTGTTTTAGAAGGTGGCTGGGTGAAAAATCTTTTTACGAAAGCAAAAAAATCGTAACTGTAAATTTTTGTAAACTGCATTAAAATATGGTGCGCACACTAAGCTAAGAAGTAATTTTAGTAGGCTAAATCTTAGTTTGTTAATATTTAAGGGTCATTATGGCAAAGTTACATTTTTTATTAGATGGCAACCCAATGGGTGAGTTTGAGCTGGATAAAGAGCGCATGACGATTGGGCGCAGGCCAAGCAATCAAATTCATATTGATAATTTGGCTGTAAGTGGTGTGCATGCCGTGATTGTCACAATTGGTAATGACTCTTTTCTAGAAGATTTGAACAGCACAAATGGCACCATGGTTAACGGCAAAGCCATTAAAAAGCATGTATTGCAACATGATGATTTGATTGAGTTTGGTAAATATCAGCTTAAATATCTGAATGAAAATCATACGCCTCACGCAGGTGATGGCTTTGAAAAAACGATGATGATCTTGCCTAAACAGGAACCCGCCGCTGCGCTTAAAGCGGCATTAGAGCAAGCGGCGGCTGAAAAGGCTGGGATTGCAGAAGGTGATGAAAAAAATCCAAAAGCAGAAAGTTTGCCGGAAATAGTAGAGTCTGTAGATGCCGAAGACGCAGTAGATGCGGATGATGCAATAGCCGCTATTGAAAGTATTGGTCGTTTGCTGGTGATTACTGGCACTAGTGCTGGGCGTGAATTGGTGCTCAATAAAACCATGACCACGCTTGGCAAGCCAGGCTCGCAAGTGGCTGTGATTACTAAAAGGCCGCATGGCTACTTTATTACGCATGTTGGTGGTAATAACCACCCCATAGTTAATGGCTTGCTAATTGGTGTGCAAGCACATGCCTTAAACGATCAAGATATTATTGAGTTGGCTGGCACTAAAATGGAATTTCATCTGGCTTAGTGCTGGATTTAATCGCAGTAGATTTAATCATGGTCTTTTATTGCTTAATATATGTCGCTTGAGTCTATTCAACAAGATGTGCTTAATCAGCTGGAACGTCTTAATTCTATTGGCGTTGCACTCTCTGCCGAGCATGACCATAAACGCTTACTAGAGATTATTTTATTGGGGGCCAAAGAGCTCACCAATGCAGACGGTGGCACTTTGTACACGGTGACCGAGGATGCGCAATTAAAGTTTGAAATTTTGCGTAACTTAAGCCTAGATATCGCCATGGGCGGCACTACAGGCAAGCCTATTCCTTTCCCACCTTTGCCGATTTATGGTGACGATGGTAAACCAAACTTAACCATGGTGGCAGTGTACAGCGCCACCAATGCCAGAACGGTCAACATTCCTGACGCTTATTTAACTGAAGGCTTTGATTTTGCTGGCACCGCCAAATTTGATGCCAAAATGGGCTACCGTTCACAATCGTTTTTAACGGTTCCCATGATGAACCATGAAAACGAAATTATTGGTGTACTGCAACTGATTAATGCAATCGATCCGCTCACCAAGCAAATCATCCCTTTCTCCGATTCTCATCAGCGCTTGGTGGAGTCATTAGCTTCGCAGGCAGCCGTTGCGCTCACCAATCAAAATTTAATTAACGGACTTAAAGACCTGTTTGAATCGTTTATTAAATTAATTGCCGATGCCATTGATGAAAAATCGCCTTATACAGGCGGCCACTGCCAGCGTGTACCAGAGCTTACGATGATGTTGGCAGAAGCCGCTATTAATACCAGCACAGGGCCATTCCGTGATTTTACAATGACCGAAAAAGAGGTCTATGAATTAAAAATTGCCGCTTGGTTACATGATTGCGGCAAAGTCACCACGCCAGAATCAGTGATGGATAAAGCCACTAAATTAGAAACTACTTTTGACCGCATTCATTTAATTGATCAACGTTTTGAGCTACTAAAAACCCAGCGCGAAAATGCGCATTTACGTAAAGCGATGGATGAAGTGCTAAGTGGTTTGCCAGTGAGTGCCAATGACGTTGAGCATGGCGTCAACGTCATTAATAAACAGCTAGATGATGATAGGAATTTTATTCGTAAAATTAATATTGGCAGTGAGTTTATGACGCCAGAAGATCAAGCGCGCGTGCACGATATTGCGAACTATGAATACCTCAGTGATTCTGGGCATTCAGTAAAGTTTTTAAGTGATAACGAGGTATACAACTTAACGATAGTGCGTGGTACCTTAACCCCAGAAGAGCGTACGGTTATCAATAACCATATTGTGGTAACCATTAATATGTTGGAGGCGCTACCATACCCAAAAGATTTACGCCGTGTGCCAGAGTATGCAGGTGGGCATCATGAGCGTATGGATGGTAAGGGTTACCCAAAAGGTTTAACGCGTGAGCAAATGTCGATACCCGCACGCATGATGGGGGTGGCCGATATTTTTGAAGCACTTACCTCAAAAGATAGGCCGTACAAAAAAGCCAAAACTTTATCCGAAACATTGCACATATTGGGCAAGATGAAGTTAGATAATCATATCGATCCCGATATATTTGATTTGTTTATCCGCGAAAAACTTTACTTAAAGTATGCTGAAAAATTCTTAGAAGCAACACAAATTGATGAAGTCATTGAAGCGAAAATTCCTGGCTATAACAGCAAGGCTTAATTTTAAGGCCTAATTAAATTAGGCTATACATATAGGATTGAATTACCAGCCTTAACTAAACTTAGTTTTCGCTAGACTCTTTAGCCGCCCCAATAATTGCGCTTAATTCATCTGCCAAAACACCATGAAAAAACGCGCCGCTTGGCACTAGGCGAACATTCGGGCCAATCTGACAAAAGCCTAAACAAGGGCTTTCTTCAATTTGTATAATTAGGTTATTTTCTTGGCACTGTTGCGAAAATAGACTTAAAAGTGATTTACTACCACGTGCGGCACATGAAGGAGTATTTGGATTGCCGCGATAGTTAGTACACACTAATAATTTTTTCATGGCCTATTTTTATTTGTTTTTAGTTTTTGGCATGATAAAAATGACTAATAATCATTCTATAAACTTTGAGATTGGCAGCCATTTTGATCTAGTTTTAAATAGCTGCCTTGCTCATACCAATCACCTAACACCCAACGTTCGCAAGTCTGATTGTCTACTGATACGATATGTTTGTTGGGCCTGTGTGTATGGCCATGGATTAATATAGGCGGGTAATCATGTTGTCTTAGCAAAGACTCTACAGCTTGCTGATTCACATCCATAATCTGCATGCTTTTAAGCGACTTTTCAAGCTCGCTTTTCATTCGAATTTTTTCAATGTAAGCAATGCGAGTATCAAGTGGCTGATTTAAAAACTCTTTTTTCCAAGCCGGATTACGTACCTGAACGCGAAATTGCTGATAGGCGATATCATCCGTGCAAAGCATGTCGCCATGGCTTAATAAAACGGGTTTGCCATAAAGATGCAATAAAGTTGGATCTGGCAATAGATTGCCGAGGGTGGCCTGTGCAAAGTCGCTGTTGAGTAAGAAATCGCGATTACCATGCATAAAGAAAAGCTCCACGCCTTGGCTATTTAGCTTTCTTAGTGCGGAAATAACGGCTTGCTGATGACCCGCTTCAATCGCGTCATCGCCTGCCCAATATTCAAACAAATCACCTAAAATATACAGTGCTTGGGCTTTTAAAGCGGTTTCTTTTAAAAAATCGATAAAAGCCTGTGTGATATTGGGCCGCGAATCACATAAATGCAAATCAGAAATAAATAAGCTGTATGCCTTGTTTTGCATGGGCTAACGCGGATTACTTAAAGCTTAATTTGCGAATGCTAAATTAGCAAACAACCGCGCTTGTAATAATCACTGGCTCTACAGGCACATCTTGGTGGCCTGCTTTGCTGCCTGTTTTAACGGCTTTAATCTTGTCTATCACGTCCATACCTTCAACTACTTTACCAAATACACAGTAGCCCCAACCGCTTGATGTTGGCGCCGTATGATTTAAAAAGTCATTGTTGCCAACGTTGATAAAAAACTGGCTACTGGCAGAATCAGGAATGGAGGTGCGTGCCATGGCAATGGTATATTTATCATTAGCCAAGCCGTTATTAGCTTCATTTTTAATTTCAGCAACAGTCTTTTTTTGTTTCATGCTTGTGTCAAAACCACCGCCTTGAATCATAAAGCCATCAATTACGCGATGAAAAATCACATCAGTGTAAAAACCACTTTCCACATACTGCAAAAAGTTGGCAACCGTAATCGGTGCCTTTTCTGCATTCAGTTCAAGGGTAATATCGCCAAAATTGGTAGAAAGTTTAACCACGGGTAGATCCTTTAAAAAAAACAAATAAATTGAATAGATTAACTAGCTTTTAGCTAGTTATTTTGCTGCTGGTTTTGCTTCAGTTTTTGCATCAGCAGAAATAAGTTTTGCGCTTTTGATGGTAATAGGCTTAATCGGCACATCAGAGTGTCTGCCCATATTACCCGTTGCGCTTAGGCCAATTTTTTGTACCACATCCAAGCCACTGGTTACTTTGCCAAATACGCAATAGCCAATCGCTTCTGGGTCTGGGCTGGTGTAGTTTAAAAATTGGTTATCACCCAAGTTAACAAAAAATTGCGCAGTAGCCGAATCAGGGTCGGCTGTACGCGCCATGGCGATAGTGCCCAACTCATTTAATAAGCCATTGTTTGATTCATTCACAATCGGTGCGCGCGTGTTTTTTTCGGTTAAATCACGCTCAAAGCCACCGCCTTGAATCATAAAACGATTAATTACGCGATGAAAAATGGTGTTGTCGTAAAAGCCATCTTTTACATATTGCACAAAATTTGCCACTGTTTTTGGTGCTTTTTCAGGGTAAAGTTCTACGGTAAAACTGCCTTGGCTGGTTTGGAACTCTACGCTAGGGGCAGCTTGTAAGCTACCAGATAATGCTAAAACCATACTGCTTGTGGCTAAAAACTGGGTGAGTAATTGCATTGCGTTAAGCTGCGCCTTCATAAATAATTTTCCATTGATTGTTTTCGTTAATCCAGTATTGGCGTTTGCGCATTTTGTTTTGTAAATTTTGGCTTCTAAAATCCTGTTCAAAATCCACAACGATAATATTTTGCGGCGCACTCTGCTTCAAGCTTGGGTAACTAAACATGCTGATATCGTTAATATTAATAGCTACTTTAGGCTTGCTTGCTTGAATGCTGCGCTTGTAATTCGCCCATTTTTCAAAGCTGCCACCATCGTAAAAAAACTGCTCTGAATAGTGGCTTAAATATTTGTCGGCATCTTGCGCTACCCAATCTTTATGCCATTCATCTATCGTTTCAGCCAGTGTTTCTTGTTCTTGCGATTGAAAGTCCGATTTGTCTTTATCTAACCATTCAATATTGTCCGAAATAATGACAGGTGTTTTGCCTGATTGCAAAGCTGGCGCCAACGATTTTAAATCGGGATTGCTCAGCACTACGCAACCATCACTGGCACGCGGCGGGCGGCTATAGGTGTTGGTAGGCGTACCATGCAACCAAATACCATAGCCATTTTTTTGTTGATGCGTATCTAACTCGTTAGGATAATTAAGTGGATACGCACCATCGCCATACATATCAGCTAAAGGTTGTGTCAGTTTTTTGCCGGCAAAATACACGCCAATCGGCGTACGCTTGTCGCCTTGCACTTGTTTACCCGCACCGTTTTTGCCAATAGTCACGTAGTAATCCGCCGTGTATTGCAAATTGCCATCTACGTTTTTATACAAATATAAACGCGATTTAACCGTGTCCACCACAATGACATGCGTTTGTTCAGGGGTTAATTTAATTAATAAATTGGGTAACTGATTGATTTTTTTATCGGACAAATAATAATTAATACGCGTACGCGCCTCGTCACGCAGGCCTTCAATCATTTCATCATTTAGTTTAGATGAGTTGCTATTGGCGCTACCAATTGCTTCAATTGGGCGGCCCTGTGCAGAGAGTAAATCGCCACGGATTAAGTACGCTAGCTTAAAATTAGGTGCAGTGCGGATAAGCTCATTGACTGTTGCAAAGGCTTGCTTGGTATTGCCTTGCGTGATTTCTACAAGGCTTTTAACCAACAAACTTTCAACTAAGGATTTGCCAAATTTTTGCGCCAGCAATAAATCGGCGATACTGCCGTGATTAACCGCTGTTGCGTTCCACGGCAATAGCACGCAAGCTAAAATAGCGACGCTTTTTAGTACTGTTAGCTTTAAATTAATTTGCATTGCCTTTTTTTGCCGTTGATTCCGTTCACTTGCGACGGCAAACCTTAGTTTGATGCAACTTCTTGCTCAATCAACCAACTGCCATTTTCTTTTTTAAGTAGTAACGTTTTGTCGGTACGAATCGCTTTGCCCGCACCTTTGTACGATTGTTTAAAAGTCACTTTTGCGCTGTTACTATCTAAAATTGTTACATCTTGGTTAGCTAATTCTACGCTAATACTTTTTGGCGCGCTAATACGCTCACGACGTTGTTGCTCCCAAGCTTTGCGGCTTTCGCCTTTTGGGGTTTTGAAACTGTCTGCATAACTGGCTAAATATTTATCTACATCTTGGCTAGACCATGCTTTTGCCCAATTGCCTACGGCATCGGTCACGCTTCTTTGGTCATCTGCAGATGTGTCCACAGGTGCTTTTGCTGTTTCAACGGCCTTTGTCGGCTCTGCTTTTTTATCAGCTGGGCGAATGGGCATTGTGCCAGTTTTAGTGGTTTTTGCTGGGTCTGCTTTTGCAACCACTTTATTACCTGTGCCAAACAAATCTTTAATCATCGATAATTTGCTTTGGGCGCGTGAATTACCATTATCCAATTGCAAGGCTTTATCGTAAGCTTCAGACGCCATGCGCGCATAAATGTCGCCTAGGTTTTCGTGCGCTGTTGCATAACTTGGATGGGTTTTTATGGCAGTTTCAAGCGCTTTTTTCGCTTTGTCATACTCGCCAGCGTCTGCGTACAATACAGCCAAATTGTTATAGGGTTCTGGTAAGTTTGGATATTTGCTTGTTAAATCGGTAAAGGTTTTAATCGCATCATCACGTTTGCCGCTTTCAACCTGGATAATACCTTTCATAAACATGGCTTGCGGGTCTTTAGGATTCGCCGCCAAGTACGCATTAATGCGTTCAAGAGCTGCCGCTTGCTGACCTTGGTCTGACAGCTGTGAAATGTCTTTAAGCTCGTCAGCAAAAACATTCGATGTTGCAAAGCTTAAGGCAAGCAAAATTTGAAAGGCAAGTTTATATAGCGAGCGGCTGCGAATATTCATTGTGATATACTCAAATGCGTTATTAAAACGCCATTCTATCAATAGCGTAGCTAACATCCAATAGCCCATTTACCATACAAGGCTGATTAGTTAGTTTTTAATGCAAATATGTGTAAATTTATGTCAAAACCTAATTTTTAACTTTAATTCATGCTAAAAATCTACAACACCCTAAGCCGCGACAAACAAACTTTTACCCCGATTGAGCCTAACACTGTGCGCATGTACGTTTGCGGCATGACGGTATACGATTTTTGCCACTTGGGTCATGCGCGTGTGATGGTGGTTTTTGATATGGTTTCGCGCTGGTTTCGTGCCTCAAATTATGAGGTAACTTATGTGCGTAATATCACCGATAT
>JAZKDM010000137.1:18236-33611 GCA_040387535.1 Pseudomonadota bacterium
GCTGGTTTCGTGCCTCAAATTATGAGGTAACTTATGTGCGTAATATCACCGATATCGACGACAAAATCATCAAACGTGCTAACGAAAATAATGAAACCATCGGCGATTTAACTCAGCGATTTATTGACGCCATGGATGAAGATTCGGCCAAATTGGGCATTATTCGCCCTGATATCGAGCCGCGCGCCACCCAATATATTGATGGCATGATTAAGATGATTGCCGCTTTGATTGAAAAAGGCCATGCCTACGCGGCTGCCAATGGCGATGTGTTTTATAGCGTGCGCAGCTTTAACGATTACGGCAAATTATCCGGTAAAAGTTTAGAAGATTTGCGCGCAGGCGAGCGCGTAGAAGTCGATACCTTTAAAAAAGACCCCATGGATTTCGTGCTTTGGAAATCCGTTAAACCAAATGAGCCTAACTGGCCGTCGCCTTGGGGAGCTGGTCGACCTGGTTGGCATATTGAATGCTCTGTGATGAGCGCCGCACATTTAGGCGCTCACTTCGATATTCACGGTGGCGGGCAAGATTTACAGTTTCCACATCACGAAAACGAAATCGCGCAATCAGAAGCGGCGCATAGTCATGATGGCAAGCCTTGCCAAATGGCTAATTACTGGATGCATAATGGTTTTGTGCGAGTAGACGATGAGAAGATGTCTAAGTCCTTAGGCAACTTTTTTACTATTCGCGAGGTGTTGAAAAAATACGATGCCGATGTAGTACGCTTTTTTATCTTGAGGGCACATTACCGCAGTCCTCTCAACTATTCCGATGCGCATCTAGATGATGCGAAACAAGCCCATGACCGCTTATATATAACTCTTAAAAATGTACCACCGGCAAATATAGAAATTGATTGGGCTAATCCATATGCGCTAAGATTTAAAGTTGCAATGGATGATGATTTTAGTACTTCAGAGGCTATGGCTGTACTCTTTGACTTAGCAACTGAAGCAAATCGAACTAAGGATGCTAAAGTTTCTGGGCTGTTAAAGAAGTTGGGTGGTGTTTTGGGTTTGCTAACACTAGACGCTGAGCCGTATTTACAGGGATTAAGACAGGTAACTGTTGCATTAACTGGAATTGGCATGCAGTCTCAGTTAGGTAATTTAAAGTCGAAAGCAACGATTCAGCTTTCAGGCGTTGAGAAAACTGTAGAAGAGTTTATTCAATTTAGAGCAGAGGCGAAAAAAGCCAAAAACTTTGCAGAAGCTGACCGCATTCGTAAAGAGCTTGCCGATGCTGGCATTATTTTAGAAGATACACCTCAAGGCACTACTTGGCGCAGGGCTTAGTGTAATTAACTGTTAATTATGCTTAATGTGGTTTGCCTATAAGTTAAGCAAAGTTTACATGCAATATACCATCACATGGTTGCGGCCGCCGTTTTTGGCTAAATACATGGCTTCATCTGCATGATGCAATAAATCCTCAACCGTTTCGCCGTGCGCCGAAACGCCAAAGCTGGCGGTCAGTGAAAGTGAATTTTCATCGGCCAACGCAATAGTTGATGACATCATAATGTTTTTTAACTCATGCGCCATTTCACAAGCCTCTGCGGCTGTGGTGTTGGGTAACAAGACGGCAAATTCTTCGCCACCAAAGCGGCACGATAAATCAGAATCGCGCAGATTGTTTTTCAGTAATCGGCCTAGATTGCGCAAGGCAATGTCACCTGCGGAATGGCCAAAGCTATCGTTAATTTTTTTAAAGTGATCAATATCCAACATTAAAGCGCTAATTGGCTGATTATTGCGCTTACAAAAAGCAAATAGGCTTTCTGCTTTATTAAAAAATGCTCGGCGATTATTTAAACCCGTTAACACGTCAATACTAGCTAAATTCTCGGCATGCTTCTTGGCCACTTCTAAATCGTAAGCCAGCTCTAAATTGCCATTAAAGGTTTTTTGCAGAAGCACGCTGGTAATCATGCAAGATACATACATACAGCAAGCCGCAACACCCACCCATAAAGCCTCATCACGGCCTAAGGTCAGTAAAACAATAATCATGGGAATCAATGCCAGCGAAATGCTGGACATTTGCAAATAGCGCAACGGGCTGTACCAAGAAATAGCAGCACCGGCTAAGCCAATCGAAAAGGTATTAATGATAAATATCGCGCTTAAATTGTCTTTAGGCATAATCCAGAGCAAGCCAATGCTCCAAGATAAAAACACGATTAACAAGCTAATGGAATAGGGCTTTTCCCAATTAAGCACGGCATCACCTTGCGGATTGTCCTGCTGAAATTTGGTGAGGAGTATGACGCGAAGGCAGGATAGAAATAAGGTAATGGCTAGCCAAATCATTAAATGCTGCTGATTAGCGCTTTTCCACAACGCAGCTACTAAAAAAAGGCCAGCCACGCCGCTTAACACAGCAGGAATTAAACTATGCAAATACAATAGTTTAATTTTTTCAATGTGGATGTGCTTTTGTTTCTCTTGCATTATGTGCGCTGTTGCAAAGGTCTATACTCATGTCCAAGTTTAGCACAATATAAAATTTTTTATGGAAGCTTTAGTGCGCAAATAGTTTGTAGGCTAACCTTGCTTTAAATGATGCATAAGTTGTTAATAAAGCTGCATTTTAAATTGTGAAAGCGCAGGTTAAATACTTTAGAACGTTGCAGTGAAAATGTGAACTTAGATAGAAGTCAGCAGTGAATAAAGGCTTGATTGTATAAAGAGCCATCCTCACATATGCAGACTTGGCAAGCAAACTAGCTGATTGAGAATATGAAAATTTCTGAGCTTTAAAAATATTTTGAGGATTTTTTGGTTTTTGGTGCTATGGGCTAAACGTAACTGATAACAACTACTTTTAAAGTTGTTGGTTATGGGTTTAATTGGGTGATTATGGATAAAAACTTGATCTTAAGTTCTAAAGATAGTGAAAGTTACCCAAGATTATAGATAACAAAAAAACAGAAACAGATACGGCTATTATTGAACGATTAATAAAAAATAATCTATTAGAATCAAGCGACGCTTAATTTACCAGACTTTAAATAACCAATGAGTAGATGGCTTTTTTCACCCAGTATCTTGCGGATTAAATAAGTAAAATAAGTACAAATCAATAAAGTAAAAATAACCGTAGTTAAAAAAATAATAATATTGCCAGTAATCATTGCATGCTCGCTGTGCAACACGTATTTACCTATATTGATTGAGGTTAATCTCAACACAAATAATACATAGGCATGCAAGAAAAAGATGCCAAAACTCACGTTAGCCAAGGTATTGATGTATATATTATTAAGGTACTGATCGTATTTAATAAATACGCTTAACATTAGAAACAGCAGAAATAACTTTTGAACAAAGTTAATGGATTTAAAGTCGGGAAAAACTGCAAAAAATTCAAACGCAAATAAAAAGATAAAGCCTAGTAATAAAAACAATCTTGTTGAATTAAAAGACAGAAATTCATTAACTTGGGTTTTATATTTGCTGCAAAACATGCCAATCACATAAATTGAAAAGAAGTGAATAAAACTGCTTAATATTGAGCTTCTATCAGTCATGCAGGAAAATACGATTAACAAAGGTAACAGCCAGTAAAAAATGTTTCTTTTATCTGCCAATAGCAACACTGGTGCCGCTAAATAAAACAGCATAATCATAGGGATAAACCAATATGGATACAAATGCAGGGCGTAAACATACGTTTGGATTATTTGAAGCCACAATGGGTTTTCATAAAAGTTGGGAAAAAGTTTTACGTCATGCGGAAAGACCAGAAAGTAGAGCAGTGCGGGAATGGAGACTATTAGATATGGCAATAAAACGTTTGAAATTTTTGAGCTATAGTATTTAATTACCTTAAACTTTGCCGATAGATGCTGAAATAAGTATCCAGAAATAAAAACAAAGAAAACCGTTCCATTACCAAGTAATATCCATAAAGCTTTTTCTGTCGCAAACTGTTCTTGCCAATGAAAAATATGGATTGTATGGATTGCTACAATAAAGATAATGGCAAACGCTCTAAAAGCGTTGATGTAGTTTAAAAACATGCGCTCATCCGCTCATCAAATAAATGTCAGAGAAACTTACTCTAACTTGCAATTTTTTTTTCTTTTGTTCGATATCGCACATAAAAACAATAAAATAATTTTTTTAAATCTCCCAAACCACTTAAAATATTCAAGATTCTTTTCAATTTGTAGGATATTCAATGCCAGTAAAATTAGTCGCTCCCATTTCATCTGCTTTATTGCCTGTAAACGGCGTGCAATTGGGCTTTGCCAAAGCGCATGTGCGCAAGCCAGACCGTAAAGATGTATTGGTTATTACTTTGCCAGTGGAAAGTGCTGTGGCGGGTGTTTTTACGCAAAATCGTTTTTGCGCTGCGCCGGTTATTTTGTGTAAAACGCATTTGGCCGAAACAGCGGGTATTCGCGCATTATTGGTGAATACGGGTTGTGCCAATGCGGGTACCGGTGAGGATGGCTTAAAGCGCGCCAAGCAAAGTTGCGATGCACTAAGTGCGCTACTGAATATTGCGCCTAATCAAGTATTGCCGTTTTCAACGGGTGTGATTTTAGAGCCTTTGCCAGTGGATAAAGTAATTGCAGGCATGCCAGCGGCGATTGAGAGTCTAAAAGAAGATAATTGGCTAAATGCGGCTGAAGCGATTATGACCACGGATATTGTGGCTAAAGGCACATCGCGTCAAATTCAGCTAGCTGGCAAAACGGTGACGATTACGGGTATCAGCAAGGGTAGTGGCATGATTCACCCCAATATGGCGACCATGCTAGGTTATATCGCCACCGATGCGGCTGTGAGCCAATCGGCGCTAGAGGCGATTATTCAATACGCCGTGAATAAATCGTTTAACTGTATTACGGTGGATGGCGATACCTCAACCAACGACAGCCTGATTATGATGGCGACTAATCTTGCTGGTAATACACAAGTTGAAAAGGACAGTGCTGATTTTATTGCCTTGCGCGATGCATTAACCGATGTGGCCATTGAGCTGGCGCAAGCCATTGTGCGCGATGGCGAAGGCGCTACCAAGTTTATGACGGTAACGGTTGAAGGCGGTAAAAATGAAGCAGAGTGCCGCAAAGTAGCCTATGCCATCGCCCATTCACCGTTGATTAAAACCGCATTTTTTGCCAGTGACCCAAACTTAGGCCGTATTTTGGCCGCAATTGGCTATGCTGGTATTGATGATTTAGATGTGGATAATCTGGATTTATATTTAGGCGATGTTTTGGTAGCGGAAAAAGGTGGCCGCGCCGCTAGCTATCAAGAAAGCCAAGGCTCAGCGATTATGAAAGAATCGGATATTTTAGTGCGCGTGTTGTTAAATCGTGGCAGTGAAAATATCACTATCTGGACTTGTGACTTTAGTTACGACTACGTCAAAATTAACGCCGATTATAGAAGTTAGACTGTGAATTTACTTGAAAACTTAATTACTCGCGCAGAGAGCTTAATTGATAAGCTAGAAATCCTGTTACCTACGGCTAACTTGCCAGTGAATTGGAATGCTGTAGCCTGGCGCTGGGTTGTGCAAAATGGCAAAGGCCATCTGCAAGCGATTGCGCATCCGCATCATATGCAGTTGGCTAATATTCATTTTGTAGATGCGCAAAAAGCAGAGATTGTGCGTAATACGCGCCAATTTTTAGCGGGATTGCCAGCTAATAATGTCTTGCTCACAGGTGCGCGCGGTACGGGTAAATCATCGCTTATCAAAGCGTTATTAACGCAATATTCATCACAAGGTTTGCGCTTGATTGAGGTGGATAAGCAAGACTTGATTTCTTTAGGCGAAATTGTCAGCCAGATTCGCGATCGCTCTGAAAAATTTATTATTTTTTGTGATGATTTAACCTTTGAAGCAAACGATGCCAGTTACAAAGCATTAAAAGTGGTGCTGGATGGCTCAGTAGCCAGCATTTCAAATAATGTTTTGGTGTATGCCACATCTAACCGCAAAAATTTAATGCCAGAATATATGGTGGATAACTTAGCGGTTAAGCATTTCGATGGCGAAATTAGGCCAAGCGACACCATCGAAGAAAAAACGGCGCTGGCTGAGCGGTTCGGTTTGTGGCTATCGTTCTATGCGTTTGATCAAGATGAGTATTTAGCCATCGCCAAAAATTGGTTAGAAACGTTTGGTTTGAATTTTGATGATGCGGCACAAAAAGCTGCTTTGCAATTTACTCACACGCGTGGCGCGCGCAGTGGTCGTGTGGCGTATCAATTTGCGCGCGATTACGCTGGCAAGATAGGCCTTACTAAGCAATCATTACATGACTAAAGAAGTGGCGGTAAGCGTCGTGCAAGTCGCAGTTGGTATTCTGCAGCAATCAGATGGTCAATTCCTAATGGCAAGTCGCCCCACTGGCAAAGGTTGGGCTGGCTGGTGGGAGTTCCCAGGTGGGAAAATTGAAGCAGACGAAACGCCAGAGCAAGGCTTAAGCCGCGAGTTGCAAGAAGAGTTGGGCATTACGCCCACTAAAATGCAAGCTTGGCTAACGCGTCGTTTCGACTATCCTGCTACACATGATTCCGTTGCTAAAACCGTCAAACTGCATTTTTATTTTGTCACACAATGGCAAGGCACGTTAGAGGCAAAAGAAGGCCAACAATTAAGCTGGCAAACGCCTTCCAATATTACGGTTTCACCCGTTTTGCCGGCCAATGCGCCCATTATGCATGCGCTGGCGTTGCCCACTCTTTATGCCATTACTAATTTGCATGAGATGGGTGAGCAGGCATTTATAAGTGCGCTTGAGAGTCAATTAAAGCAGGGTTTAAAGTTGATTCAAATTCGTGAAAAGCAGCTTATAAGTACAGATTTAGCAGGCTTTGCAGATAAAGTCATTACACTGGCAAAACCCTATCAGGCAAAAGTTTTAATCAATGGTGACGTTGAATTAGCGCGACAATTGGCTGCAGATGGTGTGCATTTAACCAGTGCACAGCTGATGCAGTTACAACAAAAGCCAGCAGATTTAACGGTGGCCGCCTCTTGTCATGATGCTTTAGAGTTAGCGCATGCAGAAAAATTAGGCTTAGATTTTGTGGTGTTATCACCAGTAAAAGCCACCAAAAGCCACGATGACGCTGAGCCATTAGGCTGGCAGAGTTTTGCACAGATGATTGAAAACTGCTCTATTCCTGTTTACGCGCTGGGTGGAATGTGCGAATCAGATTTGCCACAAGCATTGCAATCCGGCGCACGCGGCGTGGCTATGCAACGCGCGCTGTGGCAATAATTAGTTTCTAATTGAACTCTTTTATTGGCAGTACAATAGTTTGGTGCGTAATTTTGCCTGCTTTGTCTTTAAAACACAGCTTAAAAGTAGCTTTTTCACCAGCTTTCAATGGCTTAGCTAAATCAAATAACATTAAGTGAAAGCCGCCCGGCGCTAGTTTTTCTGTTTTACCCGCTTTAAGCACCAACTCTTCTAGCATACGCATTTTCATCACGCCGTTATTCATGCTCATACTATGAATCTCAACAGAGCCTGCGTTAGGCGATTCTACAAATACCAGTGTGCTATCTTGTGGGCTATTAAGCGTCATATAAGCGGCGCCTACCTTTTGGCCTGGCACATTAGCACGCACCCAAGCATCGCCAATTTTCACTTCGGCATGCGCTTGAAAAGCGGTTAGTAGGCCGATAAAAACAGCCGTTTTTAATAGATTTTTCATGATAATGGGCCGCTATTTAAATGTATATTTATGACAAATAAGCGCAAATATAATTGCATATGTTTAATTTAAATTTCTTGGTTTTTAATTTATAGCCGTATTTTAATTCAATTCATCATCGGCACTGGGCGGCGAATTATCTGGGATTTTATAGTTTTCGTTAGCCCAATCGCCCAAATCAATTAACTGGCAACGCTCTGAGCAAAAAGGGCGAAATTTGTTATCGATACTATATTCAATGAGTTTTTTGCAATGCGGGCAGGCAACTAAACGGGGGCTTACTGATGACATTTGGCAATTCCTAAAATCGTATGCCGTATTATAGATGAGTTGGATTATAGGTGACTATGGATTATAGATTGCCAACATTACCAACTATAAAAAACTACAGATTGCAAAGCGTAATTGTGAAATCAATTGCATGGTCACATTGCTTGGGTTTTTGCACAAAATCTAGGCCATTAAAACGCACATTAATCGCGTATTTATTAGCACTCACTTCAGGAAAGCATGGGCAATCATCAGCCATTTGAATAATCAGCATCTGTGCAGGCTTGGCACCCCCCAACATTTGCTGAAAAAAGCCGCTATCGGCATGGTGTTTTGTTGCCACGCCGCTACCGCGCAAAATATGCAAAATAGTTTTAATGGCATCGTACATAGGCATCAATTTTGCCAGCCAGTTATCAAAATCTTGCCTGCGCTTGGCACAATCAAGATTAAGCCAGTGATGGTAAGAAGGAATATCAAATTGGCAAACGCCGCCTGGAATGCCAGCGCGCTGTTTAATGCTCATTAGCCATTCGTTTTCACGTAAATGCTGGCCCAGCTTAGCGCTATCGCTTCGCAGAGTAGTAGAGCAGGCGCCAATTTGTTTGAGTATTTTGTCTAAAACGGCTTCTGCAATAACAGGGTTGCCACGCAAATTTTGCATGGCTAAACGCTGGCGGTCTAATTCTTGTACTAAATCCATTTTTAAATCAGCGCGGTCGATAATATCCAGCATTTGTAGCAATGAAATTAGCGCGCTGTGATGGCTGTGTTGATGTTTGGAGTCAACATTAAGCAACACTTTTGAAAAGAGGTCTTCTAATCGTAAAAGTGTACGGATGCGTTCGTTAAATGGAAATTCGTAGCTAGACATCTTATAAAATTAAAGTCTGCTTACTTATAGAATTAAATTGATGCAGATTATGAGATTGTTTTGCTAAGTATGCAAGTATTAATGTAATTTTTATGAATCACTACTATTTTTTCGCGCAAATTTTCCACATTTTCGTTGTTTTCAATCACATCGTTTGCCAGTTCTAAGCGTTTTTTTCTGGGCGTTTGCGAGTTGATTATGGCAATAATTTGCGCTTCAGTTAATTGGCTGCGTTGTTTAATGCGTTCAATTTGTGTTTTTTCATCGCAATCAATCAACAAAATACGATTGACGTGCGGCAAATAACGCGGGCTTTCAAATAGTAATGGAATCACCAATATTTGGTAAGGCGCATTAGAGTTTTGTTGTAATTGTTGTATCGCTTCTGCATAAATGGCGGGGTGCAAAATAGCGTTTAATTTAGCCAAAGCGTTTTTGTCGCTAAACACCAAATCGCGCATGGCGGAACGGTTTAAAGCGCCATCAGGCGAAACATACTGGTTGCCGAAAGCCACTTCTAGCTCTTTTACTGATGGTTGATTGGCCGCAGTGAGTTGATGTGAAATAACATCAACATCGGTCACTGGCACGCCCAGCTCAGCAAATATTTTAGCGGCTTCTGATTTGCCACTGCCAATGCCGCCAGTTAAAGCAACAACGTTCATACCTAGCCTAAGTAAAACGCGGCTAGCTGTTGCCCAAAAAATAATGCAGCAATGCCACCAAGCGCCAAAAATGGCCCAAACGGAATTGCTGTGCTACGACCTGTGCCCTTAAATAGTATTAAGCCAATGCCAATCAAGGCGCCAGCCACTGAGCTTAGTAAAATAACTGCAGGTAGTAATTGCCAACCAAACCAAGCACCGATTGCGCCTAGCAATTTAAAATCGCCATAACCCATGCCTTCTTTGCCAGTGACTAATTTAAATAGCCAATATACGCTCCACAAAATGAGATAACCCAGCATGGCACCAATCACAGCCGATTTTAAATCGGTAAAGCCGCCATTTAAATTGAACAATAGCCCCAACCACAGCAAGGGCAGGGTGATGTCATCTGGTAATAACTGCGTATCAAAATCGATAAAAGTAAGCGTAATTAAGGCGAAGATAAAGATAAAGGCAAACAAGGCGGCATAGGTGTAGCCATAATGATAAGCGGCTGCGCCGATTAAAGCGCCAGATAGCGCTTCTATTAAAGGATAGCGCAGGCTAATTTTTGTTTTGCAGCCTTTGCATTTTCCGCCCAAAAATAGGTAGCTAATCACGGGAATATTTTCCAGCGCACTGATTTGATGCCCACATTTAGGGCAGGCAGAGCGCGGTGTCACAATGGTGTATTTGGTTTGTTCGGGCACATCTTTGCCTTGCAGTTCTAGGCAGTTTGCATGCCATTCGCGTTCCATCATTTTGGGTAGGCGGTGAATCACCACATTGAGAAAACTGCCCACCAAGAGCCCTAATATGACAGAAAGTGTCATAAAAATAGTTGGTTCATTGCGCAGTAGGTCAGAAAATGGCATTAAAAAATCAAACATAGGGTCCCCAATTGAGCCTGATAGTTAAGGTAAACTATAGATATCATCGCATCGTTAAACTAAGTGCGCAACTTGGATAATGGCTATTTATTGGTGGGTAGGTGCAATTGGCGTTAAAATTGCTTGAAATAAAACGTTTAGCCGCCATGTAGTGTTGAGATGTTGATGCAAGCGCTTAGGAAACAATATGACCAATCAAAAAGAAACATTAATTAATACGAGAGAATTAATCGAGTTGAATAATATCGACCATCCTGCTTGGGATGAGCCGATTATTTGCCGCGTAGAAGTGGATTTGCCAGGCTGGTTAAAGCAATTAACAGGCGGCAAGCAATGGGAAGTGTATGGCGAAGACGAAGCCGAAACTTGCATTAGTTTTGCGTTGCGTGAATTAAATATGCATGAGCATGCTAAAAGCAAAGCCACTGCTTCTAAACTGGCACAAAAACTAGCTGAAGTGACGCTTTATCATAACGGTTATGCTGTGGTTGATGTGGATGGAACAGCCCTGTTTGACGGTACATTAACCAATGGCACCAGTGATTGCGCGCATTTAAGTTATTTTCATGCCGAAAGCGGCGAGCCGATTACCTTGAATTAAGGCTTTATTGACGCGTTTTAATAAGAACGCGTCACCGCGAAATCGGCTAAATCCAATAGAGATTGTTTGTAAATAGAATCAGGGAAATGCGCGATCGCGGCGCAGCCTTCTAATGATTCTTGTTTCGCAACACTCAACACGTATTCGTTAGCCTGTGTGGCTTTAACGGCCGCTAATACGCTATCCAAATCTTCTAAACCGCCTGCTTTTATGGCTTTACGCAATGTTTCAGCTTGCTCAGTTGAGCTGTTGTGCATGGCGTATATCAAAGGCAGTGTAGGCTTGCCTTCACTTAAATCATCGCCCAAGTTTTTGCCAATTTTGTCAGGGTCGCCAGTTAGATCCAGCACATCATCCACCAATTGAAAGGCTGTACCCAGTTTCATGCCATATAGCGCCAATGCATCTTCATCTTGTTTTGAAGCATCGTTAATCACTGCACCCAAGCGCATGGCGGCTTCAAATAATTTGGCCGTTTTATAATGGATGACTTTTAAATATTGCTGCTCGGTCACATCGGCATTATGAATATTGAGTAACTGTAAAACTTCACCTTCGGCAATCACATTGGTGGCTTCCGATAAAATTTCCATGACGCGCATATTTTTTAATTGCACCATCATTTGAAAAGCGCGCGAATATAAAAAATCACCCACCAATACGCTGGCAGCATTGCCAAACAAATGATTGGCAGTGCTTTTGCCGCGCCGCATCGCTGATTCATCTACAACATCATCATGCAACAAAGTAGCAGTGTGAATAAACTCTACAATAGCAGCCAGTTGATGATGTGGCGATTGAATAGGGCTAAATAAGCCGCTAGAAAGCAGCACCAAAGCAGGGCGCAGACGTTTGCCACCGCCATTGATGATGTGTTCGCCAATGGTATTAATCAAACTAACTTCAGAATAAAGAGAGTTACGAATAACCGTGTCGACCGCTTGCATATCAAGCGAAATGGATGATTGAATAGGTTTTAAAGCCACGCGATGCGCCAATAATTAAAAAGCAATATAATTAACAATATTTTAACACAGGCAACCGCGGTCTTTATTCACGACTTTCAATGAATTGATTAGTGTGAATAATTGCGATTTAAGGTTTGCAATGTGTGTTTATTTAAGTATAATGCGCGATTCATTTGAACGTGTAGAAGCAAGGTCAAAACCATGTACGCAGTAATTAAAACAGGTGGCAAACAATATAAAGTAGTTGCCGGTGAGAGACTTAAAGTAGAGAAAATCGTAGGCGATGTTGGCGCTACAGTAGTTATCGACAAAGTGTTGATGATTTCTGATGATGCAAATACAACTATCGGCGCGCCTTTAATTGCTGGTGCAACTGTTAGCGCAACCGTGCTTTCACATGGCCGTGCAGATAAAGTGATGATTTTTAAATTCCGTCGCCGTAAACACTACCGTAAAACTCAAGGCCATCGCCAAAGCTTTACAGAGATTCAAATTGGTGAAATTTTAGCGGCAGGCGCATCAGCTGCAAAAGCAGCGCCTAAGGCAACTAAAGCTAAAGCGGCTAAAGCTGCTGAATAATTAAACGCTTATTTATTTAAGTAATAAAGGATTAAATCATGGCACACAAAAAAGCAGGCGGTAGTTCACGTAACGGTCGCGATTCACACTCACAACGCTTAGGTGTTAAGGCATTTGGTGAAACAGTTGTTAGCGCAGGCAGCATCATTGTGCGTCAACGCGGTACTAAAATGCACGCTGGTGAAAACGTAGGCATGGGCAAAGACCACACATTGTTTGCAAAAATTGAAGGCAAAGTAACTTTTGCAATCAAAGGTGCTTTAAAACGCCACACTGTAAGTATTGTTGCAGTTTAAGTTTAAGTAATCTCATTAAAGCCTCATCGTTTGATGGGGCTTTTTTGTTTTTAGATTAAATGATTTAGAATGACTAATGATTGTCGCTGCATCAAAAGCTTTTGATAACTCAAAAATTCAAGATACAGCGCAAGGCGCACGAAGCACAGAAACCGGAATGTACATTCAGTACATGAGGATTTCGAGCATCGCGCAACGAAGCGATGTGCTTGAAGATTGAGTTAAAAAGGTTTTTGAATGAAGTTTATTGATGAAGCGACTATTAAGGTCTACGCAGGTGACGGCGGTAACGGCGTTGCCACGTTTAGGCGCGAAAAATATGAGCCTATGGGCGGGCCGAATGGTGGCGATGGTGGCAAGGGTGGTTCAATCTACGCCATTGCAGACCGCAACATCAATACTTTAGTGGATTATCGCTATACGCGTACCTTCCGCGGTCAGCGCGGCGAGAATGGACGTGGCGCAGAGTGCTATGGCGCAAAAGGTGAAGACACCATTTTGCGCGTACCTGTTGGTACCGTGATTTCGGACAAAGCCACTGAGCGCATGATTGTCGATTTAGATACGCATGGCCGCAAAGTATTGCTGGCAAAAGGCGGCAATAACGGTTTAGGCAATGTGCATTTCAAATCCTCAATTAATCGTTCGCCGCGTCAATGTACCAAAGGTGAGCCTGGCGAAGAATTTGAGCTGTATATGGAGCTTAAAGTATTAGCCGATGTTGGCCTGCTGGGCATGCCAAATGCGGGTAAATCGACCTTTATCCGTTCCGTTTCGGCAGCAAAACCAAAAGTCGCCGATTATCCCTTTACCACTTTGCACCCTAATTTAGGTGTGGTGCGCGTGGATTCTGAGCGCAGCTTTGTAATTGCTGACGTGCCAGGTTTGATTGAAGGTGCGGCTGAGGGCGCAGGTTTGGGGCATCAGTTTTTACGCCATTTGGCGCGTACGTCGTTACTTTTGCACTTGGTAGATATTGCGCCATTTGATGATGCGACTGACCCTGTGGCTGAGGCTAAGGCAATTGTAAATGAGCTTAAAAAATATGATGAAGAGCTATATAACAAGCCACGTTGGTTAGTGTTAAACAAAACCGACATGCTGCAAGATAGCAAAGATGTGGTAAAAAAATTCGTGAAAGATTACGGCTGGACAGGCCCAGTGTTTGCGATTTCTGCCATTAGCGGTGTTGGCTGCAAAGAACTGACTTACGCGATGATGGACCATTTGGACGCCGTGAAAAAAGCCGCGCAGGAAGTGGAAAGCGCTGAAATAGATAATATAGAAACACAAGAACAAGTAAAAAATGAGCCAATCATTACTGATTAATACCAAGACATTAATCGTCAAAGTTGGCTCTAGCCTTGTCACCAACAATGGTGAGGGCTTGGATAGGGCGGCAATTGCGGCATGGGCAGCGCAAATTAGTGAGCTGGTGAAGCTTGGCAAGCAAGTTGTGCTTGTGTCGTCAGGCGCAGTGGCAGAAGGCATGCAAAGACTTGGCTGGAAAAAGCGCCCTGTAGAAATAAACGAGTTGCAAGCCGCCGCGGCCGTTGGGCAAATGGGTTTAGTGCAAATGTATGAAAGTTGCTTTGCGCAACATGGTCTGCACACCGCACAGTTGCTACTGACACATGAAGATTTAGCCGACAGAAAGCGCTATTTAAACGCGCGCAGCACCTTAAAAACCTTGCTCGATTTAAACGTGATTCCCATCATCAACGAAAATGATACGGTGGTGACAGAAGAGATTCGCTTTGGCGATAACGATACTTTAGCGGCTTTAGTCGCCAATTTAATCGAGGCTGATACTTTAGTGATATTAACCGATCAGCAAGGCTTGTATTCGGCTGATCCGCGCAAAGATAAAACCGCACAATTTATCAATTTTGAAACCGCTGGCAATTTAGAATTAGAAAAAATGGCAGGCGGTGCAGGCAGTAATGTAGGCACTGGCGGCATGTTGACTAAAATTCTAGCAGCCAAACGCGCTGCCAAAAGTGGCGCACACACCATTATTGCATCGGGGCGTGAGCCAGATGTGTTGCTACGTTTAAGCAAAGGCGAAGCAATAGGTACGCATTTAAAAGCCACGCAAATGAAAACATTGGCTAAAAAGCAATGGTTGGCTGATCATTTACGTTTAGGTGGTAAGCTGGTGCTGGATGCAGGCGCCGTCAAAGTATTAAAAACAGATGGCAAAAGCTTATTGCCAATTGGTGTAACGGAAGTGCAAGGCAGTTTTGAGCGCGGTGATGTAGTTGCCTGCGTAAATGAATCCGGCATTGAAGTGGCGCGTGGTATTGTGAACTATAATTCAAATGACGCCAGCCGTATTAAGCGCAAATCTAGCAGTGAAATTGAACAAATTTTGGGTTACGTAGAGGAATCTGAGTTAATCCATAGAGACAATCTTGTTTTGCTTTAGCAAAGCAAGATTGCGGTGTAGGCTAACCTTTAGGTTAAGTGAAACGGCCGAAACCACAACCTAATTATTCTTGAGTGAGAATGTTGAAAATGAGTAAACCTTTAGTAGCCATTATCATGGGTTCG
>JAZKDM010000138.1:0-1284 GCA_040387535.1 Pseudomonadota bacterium
AATTTATTCAGCCTAAGCGCTTTTAACACTGAAACATTTGGTATTATTGTTGCTTAAACATAACAATTCACATGCAGATTAAAGATTGACTATGACTACAAAACCAACAAAAGCCACCATCACCTTTGATAACGGTGCAGCGCCGATTGAATTGCCTATGCTTTCTGGCAGTTTAGGAAACGACGTAATTGATATTCGCAGCCTAGGCAAACATGGCATATTTACCTACGACCCAGGCTTTATGTCGACAGCCGCTTGCCAATCCAACATCACTTATATCGATGGTGAAAAAGGATTGTTGTATCACCGCGGCTATCCAATTGAGCAATTGGCTGAAAACTGTAATTTTTTAGAAGTTTCTTATCTATTAATGCACGGCGAATTGCCGAACGCCACGCAAAAGTCTGAATTCATTAACTTAATTAGCGGCCACACCATGCTGCATGATCAGCTTAACAATGTGTTCCGTGGTTTTAGGCGCGATGCACACCCAATGGCGGTAATGGTGGGGGTGGTAGGCTCTATGTCTGCCTTCTATTTCAATGAAATGAGCGTTTACGATTCAGCTGATCGCCAAGTTTCTGCTTATCGCTTGCTGGCAAAAGTGCCAACCATTGCGGCTTGGAGCTACAAATACATTATGGGCCAGCCCTTTATGTATCCAAACAACAAACTCAATTATGCCGAAAACTTTATGCATATGATGTTTGCCACGCCTTGTGAAGAATATGTACCAAACCCAATATTAGCCAAAGCGTTTGAAAAAATATTAATTTTGCATGCCGATCACGAACAGAACGCTTCAACCAGCACGGTACGCTTGGTAGGCTCAAGTGGCGCAAACCCATTCGCCAGCGTGGCTGCCGGCATTGCATCACTGTGGGGCCCAGCACATGGCGGCGCCAACGAAGCAACCTTGCAGATGCTAGAAGAAATGGGCGATGTATCGCGCATTGGTGAATTTATTAAACGCGCCAAAGATAAGTCTGATAGCTTCCGCCTGATGGGTTTTGGCCACAGAGTCTACCGAAATATGGACCCGCGCGCCGCCATTATGCGCACAACCTGTCATGAAGTATTAAATGAACTGGGCTTACAAGATGACCCGCTGTTTAAGCTAGCCATGGAATTAGAAAAAATCGCGTTAGAAGACGAATATTTCGTTTCACGCAAACTGTATCCAAACGTCGATTTTTACAGCGGCATCGTGATGCGAGCCATGGGCATTCCAAACTCTATGTTTACCGCCATCTTCGCCCTAGCCCGCACCGCAGGCTGGATAGC
>JAZKDM010000138.1:1384-14473 GCA_040387535.1 Pseudomonadota bacterium
AAATAGCCTGCCGCATTAGGGTGTATCTGGTCAGACTTTAGATTTCTATCTGATAAAACCTCTGAAAATACATCTTTAATCAAAGGCGTTTTCGTTTCATTAGCGATTGCTTCATACAATCCATGGTCAGATAAACTCCCCACAGCGGCTCTTAAGGCATTAAATTCTGGAATCGCCACCAAAGTAGTGGGTATATTTTGCGCTTTAGCCAAGGTTAAAATAGCCTTTAAATTGGCTTCTGTTTGGCTTTTTGGTAATTGGTGCAGAAAATCGTTACCGCCCAACTCTACAATTAGCAATTTTGGTTGATGTTCTTCTAGCAAGTCAGGTAATCGCTCTAAGCCGCCAGCCGTTGTATCGCCTGGAACACCTTCGTTAATTATTTTCCAGCCAGTGGTTTGCGCTAACAAAGAGGGGTAGTCTTCGCCTTCTTTGGCACCGGTACCGTAACTTAGGCTATCGCCCAAAATCAATACTGTTGCGCCTTTGGGTATGGCTGCATATTGTGCAGAATCACTACAAGCGGCTATCAACACAGCAAGTAGAACGAATAACAAAGCGAGATATTTCTTCATGAAATCAAACCTTTAAATGCAAAAAAGCCAAGCAATTGCTTGGCTTTTTATTAAGAACTAATGATTAAGCACAGAACAAATATTAAACCGAGAATGAAGAGCCACAACCACAAGTAGAAGTGGCTTGTGGGTTACGAATTACAAATTGTGACCCTTGTAGATTATCTTGATAATCAATTTCTGCACCCATCAAATATTGCAGACTCATTGGGTCAATCAGCAAAGTCACGGTATCTTTTTGCACTTGCGTGTCGTCGTCGTTTACTTCTTCTTCAAACGTAAAACCGTATTGAAAGCCTGAGCAACCGCCGCCGCTAACAAACACGCGTAACTTCAAATCTGGGCTGCCTTCTTCTTCAATCAATTCTTTGACTTTTTTGGCTGCATTATCGGTAAACACCAAGGGGGTTGGCATTTCTACATCGGGTAAGTCGGTTACTGCGTTCATGATTACTCCTTAAACTTCATATACTTAACTACTATAGAACATAATTGGGGGTTAATGTTCATTTTTACAAGCCATTAACAATTTAATTAGAAAGTCAGGCCTTGTTTACTCACATTTCATCGTCTGGCGCACCATCACCTAGGTACACCAATTTGCCTTCAATTACGGCACCAGTGTGCATTTCTAGTGATTTGTAATATAAATCACCCGTAATGCGCGCGGTTGTTTGTAACTCAATAAACTGACTCGATTTGACAGGGCCAATCACTTTACCGATTAACACAATTTTTGCGGCGGTTATCGCGCCTTCAATTTTGCCATTCTCACCTAATATTAAAGTACTTGGCGTGCCATTTTGCTCACTCACATTGCCACGAATCGCGCCATCTACACGTAACCCACCACTAAAATGCAAATCACCTTCAATACGTGTTTCTACGCCTACTAGCGTATCAATACGATTATCAATTTTGTTGGCTTTTTTACCAAACCCAAACATAGCTTTCCCCGCTGATTATATTTTTAGTCAAATTGAATTGGCGCAAGGCTATTTTGATCTTTTACCATTCAACATGTTTTTGTAAAAGAATAGATCTTCTTTAATCTTAATGTTCTCATCTTGAACGCTTGCTAGCTCTTTGGCAAGGTTATTATTGGTTGCCAGCTCAATTTGCAACTCACGTTGTGCGCCAACCAGCTTGGTTTGCAAGACCTTATTTTCTAGCGCAATTTGTTCTGAGCGTTGACGAACATTTCTATTTTCACCGTCATGCATTAACCAATAGGCTAATACAAAACCGAACACAACAAACAAAATCGCCAATAAGGTTTGAAAATACCAAGGGCGCTTTGAACGCACCGCCACTTGCTTGGCAGTTAATCCAAAATGGCGGCGAATTTTGCGGCGTACTGGTTTCATAGTTTGCTATGGTAACAGCGGCACAACTTGCAAGCCACAATGCTCATCAAAGCCAAACATAATATTCATATTCTGAATCGCCTGCCCTGCCGCGCCTTTCACTAGATTATCTTGCACAGCAACCACAGTTAAATAGCCCGTATCGGCTTGTTTTTGCAGGGCAATACGCAATTGGTTAGAACCGCGCACAGAGCGTGTTTCTGGCATGTTGCCAGCAGGTAATACATCCACAAACTGTTCGTTAAGATAACGCTTTTCATACAGCGCTTGCAAATCCGTTGTTTGGCCAACAGGCGTTAATTTCACATAAATGGTCGATAGCATGCCGCGTATCATCGGAATCAAATGCGGTACAAAAATGAAATCAATATTGGTACCTGCAAGCTGTGTCAGCTGCGCATGAATTTCTGGATGGTGCCTGTGTCCAGACACACCGTAGGCTTTCATATTGTCGCTAGATTCGGCAAATAATGTAGCCACTTCAGCTTTTCTGCCTGCGCCTGACACGCCTGATTTAGCATCGGCAATAATCGGTGCTGAAAAATCGATTAATCCCGCCTCTAGCAAAGGTGCCAAACCTAATATTACCGTTGTTGGATAGCAACCTGGGTTACCAATCACCTTCGCGGTTTTGATTTGTTCCCGATTCAATTCTGGAATGCCATACACCGCCTCATTCAATACATCTGGGCAGCTATGCGGCATTTTGTACCATTTTTCAAAAACGGCGGTGTCTTGCAACCTAAAATCGGCCGCTAAATCGATGATTTTGACATTAGCTTTTAATAAAGCCTGTGCTTGGCTCATGGCTACACCATGCGGCGTTGCAAAAAATACCACATCACAGCTGCTTAAATCGGCTGTGGCTGGGTCAGCAAAGGCTAAATCGACAAAGCCACGTAGGCTAGGGAACATATCAGCTACAGGCAAGCCTGCCTCGCCACGCGAAGTAATGGCTGTTAGCTCTACATGCGGATGAATCGCCAACAGACGCAGCAACTCCACACCGGTATACCCTGTGCCACCAACAATGCCGATTTTTAGTTTTTGATTTGCCATACAAATAGATTCGAAATAAAAATGTGAAAACGAAACCTTAAATGAAAAAGGCCGCTAACGCGACCTTTTTTACTCTATACGCCCAAAATAAGGCGTAGGCTAAATTAGCGTTTAGAGAATTGTTTACGACGACGCGCTTTGCGTAGACCAACTTTTTTACGTTCTACTTCACGTGCATCACGTGTTACGAATCCAGCGTGTGACAATGCGCTTTTCAATGCTGCATCGTAGTCGATTAAGGCACGTGTAATACCGTGACGAACCGCACCAGCTTGGCCTGATTCACCACCACCGATTACGTTAACCATAATGTCAAAGCTAGCTGTGTTGTTTGTTAGCTCTAGTGGTTGACGTAAAATCATGCGTGAAGTTACGCGTGAGAAATACTCATCAACAGGCTTATCATTCACAATGATATTGCCTTTACCCGATTTTAAAAACACGCGCGCTACTGAGCTTTTGCGGCGGCCTGTACCGTAATTGTATTTACCAATCATTTCATCTACCTTAAATAGTCAGTGCTTTTGGTTGTTGTGCAGCGTGCTCATGCTTGTCGCCAGCATACACTTTCATTTTTTTAGCCATTGCATAGCCTAACGGGCCTTTTGGCAACATGCCTTTTACTGCTTTTTCTAAAGCGCGACCAGGAAACTTGTCTTGCATTTTAGAGAATGTTGTTGTGCTGATACCACCTGGGTAACCAGAGTGGCTGTGGTATTGTTTGTCAGTCGCTTTTGCGCCTGTCACTTTAATTTTGTCAGCATTAATTACCACAATGTAATCGCCCGTATCAACGTGCGGTGTGTAAATGGTTTTATGCTTACCGCGTAAGCGGTGCGCTACTGCACTGGCTAAACGACCTAACACTAAGTCAGTTGCGTCAATTACAAACCAATCGCGTTGTACTTCATGCGATTTTGCAGAAAATGTTTTTCCAGAAAAAATATTCATCGTATCACTACCTATTTCAATATAAGCTAATTCAGTTTAAGCCAGTTCTGTATCAAGCTATGATTTATCTATAGCTTATAAAAACAAGAGGGCGGATTATATGCTTTCGCTTATGGGCTTGTCAATTATAAAAATTGATTAAATAATGGTTTTTTAAAGCTTAATACTGTTTTAATGCATTTAGAGGCATAATTTTTAGTTGGCACGTCAATTGCTTGCTGTATATTTACAACAACGATACTCTGGAAGAACAGGTAATCATCATGCACAACAATTATATATTAAAGCAAGCCGTAATAGCCGCACTCACCTTGCTATCTATTAGCATGCAAAGTCAGGTTTTTGCTGTAGGTTTGGGTGATATCGAAGTGAAGTCGCATATTGGCCAGCCTTTGCAAGCTAAGATAAAAGTACAGGGCGTTGAAGGCTTGAAAGACCAAGCCTGCTTTAGATTAGGCGACGATACGGGTCAAATCAATCATGTGAGTCGCGCCCAATTAAAGCTAGGTAATATTAAAGGTGATGAGGCGGTTTTAAGCATTACGACTACCGATGTGATGAATGAGCCTATTGTGAGCTTATCGGTGATTGCAGAATGCGACAGCACTTTTACACGCGATTATGTATTGCTGATTGACCCACTTTTAACGACTGAAATTGAGCAAGCAAGCGATGAAGAAGTCGTCAATAGTGTCGAAATTGCCGACACCGTTGTTGCGAAACCGACTGTGAGAAAATCGCCAGTTGCTACTCCAACTTATAGCCAAACAATTCGCGTAAAACCAGTTAGTGCCAAAAACCTATCGGCAACTACTAAAGCGGAAAGCAATAATATTGTATTAAGTGACAGTACGGCAAAAAAGCCCACCAATCTGCCGATTAATAATGAATCTAAACCGCGCTTAAGTATTTCTGGTGCAGCTAACGATAATCAGGCCAACATGATTGCGCTGCGTTTAGATAAACAATTGCATTTTTCGGCTGATACTGCACCGCAGGCACTTGCTAGTACGATTGCTATAGAAGATGAAGCAACGGTATTGAGCAACCGCCTTGCTCACCTAGAACAACAAATTACTAGTTTGCAACAACGTAACCGCGCGCTTGAGGCTGAAAAACAATTACAGCAACAGACAGCGCAACCAATAGTTGCATCTAGCTTATTCACTGGTGCGGCCAAATGGTGGCCTTATCTAGCAGGCTTAGGCTTATTAATTGGCGGCTATTTTGCGGCAGATTACTGGCGCCGTCGTCGTCAAACGCAACAATTAACGAATGCCGAAGATGTTTGGAACGTACTAGACGCTAATTCAAACAGCCTTGTTTATTACAAAGATGCTGAACTTGAAGATACTTTGTTTGAAAACAAAGCTGAGACGGCCGCTAATTTAAGTACGCAAAAAAATGCCGAACAAGAACTAGCTGAGATTGAAGCATCGCAAGCCGCATCTGAACCTATTCAAGTAGAAGAAGATATTTTTGAGCACAATATTCTGGATCATGCCGATGTATTTTTATCCCACGGCCGCACCAGCTTAGCGATTCAATTACTGCAAAACCATTTGATGGATTTCCCAAAACAATCTGTCACTATCTGGCTGTTTTTATTGGATTTATTGGCAAAAGAGAATTTACAGGCCATGTACGAACAAACAACGCTTGAATGTAAAGAGCATTTTAATATCCGCATTGCCGCATTTAGTAATGATGAAGCAAGCCCAAAACAAAAACTGGAAGACTTTCCTCGCCTAATGGCAGGCTTAGAACAAGCATGGGGTAGCCCTGCCGCCTCGGTTTATTTGGATGACTTGATTTACAACAGCCGTCTTGAAAACCGTGTTGGCTTTGAGAAAAGTGTATTAGAAGAGTTAATTTTATTAAGAAGTATTGCCCAAACTAACGTTAACAAAGCAGATGTAATTCAATTGGATGAGAAAAAAATGGCGATTAAAGAAATGAAAGAAGCAAAATTGGCAGCTAGCAAAGCAGATAAACTGCAAAAGTTAGAAGAATTAACGTTGCTTGAGGCTGAAAAAGCAAATGTTAGCGATGCTGAAGAGCATGTAGAGTTGTTTGAATTTAACTTAATTGAGTATAAATAAGCACTTCATTTTAAACTCTCGGTTTGAGCTTTGATGTGGTCAATGCTAGATTTAGATGGCGTGTTTGAAGTAATACTGCGCCACAATACCAACAAAAATAGCAAAGCCAATCCAGTTGTTTTGTAGAAACGCTTTAAAACAATCGGCTTTAAGGCGTTTTTTAATAGCTTGATATTGCAATGCAACCAGCGCCAAAGCGATTACTAGGCCAAGGTAATAGTAAAGGCCAAAGCCTAAAAACTGGCCGATATAAGCCAATAGGCCTAGCATGGCGGCATAGCAAAGCATTACGGCAAGCACGTCGTATTTACCAAAAAACAGGGCGGATGATTTTATGCCAATTTTTAAATCGTCATCCCTATCCACCATGGCGTATTCGGTGTCGTAAGCAATCGCCCAAAACACATTTGCCAAAAGTAAAACCCATGCGATTGGCGGAATATAATCATTAACCGCAGCAAATGCCATGGGAATACCAAAGCCAAATGCAATGCCCAAATAAGCTTGTGGAATGGCTAAAAAACGTTTGGTAAATGGGTAGCTTGCGGCTAAAAATAGGGCTGCAAACGATAACAGAATAGTGGTTTTGTTAAACAGCAATACCAAGCAAAAAGCCAATAAACTTAAGCCCGTTGCCAATAAATAGGCCTCTTTAACGCTCACCTCACCTGTTGCCAGCGGTCGGTTTTTGGTACGTTCAACCAAACCATCGTATTTACGGTCGGCAATATCATTCATCACACAGCCTGCGCTGCGCATCAGCACCGTGCCTGTTACAAAAACTAGCACAATAATCCAATCTGGCTTGCCACGGCTGGCTATCCACAAGGCCCAAAGTGTTGGCCACAACAATAATAAAATGCCAATCGGCTTATCTAGACGCATCAGCCGTTCATAGGCATCTAGTTTCTTAATCAATTGTTGTGTATTCATGTGGATAGTAGTTGCGGTAAAAAAACTTCGGTAACCAAAATAGTAGCGCAATTTAAACTAAAAACCGAACGCCGCGCCCACAAATACGCTGGCTTAGTGCTTAAATGCTGAACCGCATGCTGATATAACACATGGTGCGGCGATAGTTTTTTAAAGCGTAATGGAGCACGCTTGACTTGCGGATTGGCAAATAAAGCGGCACCTAAGGGTTTATTGCCCAGCCGCCCAAGCCCATTCCATGCACCGCGCAAGCTTGCCCTTGGCAAAACGCTATGTGCAAATACGACTGATTTGTTGTTGCCAATTAACAGCACTTCACGGATTAAAGCTGTTTTGTAACTGGGCAGGCCCAAGCGCAATGCCTCATCCAGAATGGGTTTTGCATAGTGAACGCTTACAGGATTAACGCCAAAAGCAGGGTAGCGTTTTTGTAAACGCAAGGTGAGTGAGCCTTTATCAATCAACCAAGGCTTTAATCGCCCCGCCAATATCGGATTAATTAGCCATGCGGAATGGTTGTGTTTTTGCTTCAAACTTTCACCAGCTCCCCTGCATGGCGCATCCAGCGTTGCAAATGCGCTTCTACCGCCGCTGGATATTGCTTAATTAGGCTATCTGCCGCACTTTTTGCCGCTTCTAGCAAATCCACATCGCGTTCTAAATCGGCGATTTTTAACATGGGCACACCACTTTGACGCGTACCCAAAAATTCGCCGGGGCCGCGTAAATGCAAATCGGCTTGGGCGATGGCAAAACCGTCATTACTTTCGAAAATAACTTTTAATCTGGCGCGTGCGGTTTCACTTAACTTGTTTTGGTAGAGCAAAATACAGGTGCTTTTGGCTGCGCCACGCCCTACCCGCCCGCGTAGCTGATGCAATTGGCTTAAGCCAGAACGTTCTGCATGCTCAATGACCATTAGGCTGGCGTTGGGCACATCTACACCCACTTCTATCACCGTAGTGGCCACTAGCAGTTGTGTTTCGTTTTTGCTAAAAGCCTGCATCACCGCTTGTTTTTCGGCTGGCTTCATGCGGCCATGCACCAAGCCAATGTTGAGTTCTGGAAAGCTGGCTTGCATATGCGCAAAGGTATCATTAGCGGTTTGCAGCTGCAAGGCTTCCGATTCTTCAATCAATGGGCACACCCAATACGCCTGACTACCAGCCAAACAGGCTTCACGCACGCGCTGCAAAATCTCATCACGGCGCTCGTCTGACACCAGTTTAGTCACAATCGGGGTGCGGCCAGGCGGTAGTTCGTCAATCACAGATACATCCAAATCAGCAAAATAGCTCATGGATAAGGTGCGCGGAATGGGCGTGGCAGACATCATCAGCTGATGCGGTTCTGGCTCGCCTTTCTTGCGCAAAGCCAAACGCTGCTGCACACCAAAACGGTGTTGCTCATCAATAATCGCTAAGCCTAGTTTTTTAAAACTTACTGCGTCTTGAAACAAAGCATGCGTACCCACGGCAAGTTGGGCTTTGCCGCTGGCAATATCGGCTAAGGCGGCTTCACGCTCTTTTTTACTTTGGCTGCCCGTTAGCCAAGCGATTTGAATATTTAACGGCTTAAGCCATGTTTCAAACTTTTTAAAATGCTGTTCAGCCAAAATTTCGGTGGGCGCCATCAACGCCACTTGCCAGCCGTGCTCAATACTTTGCAAGGCCGCCATGCAGGCGACAATGGTTTTGCCGCTACCCACATCACCCTGCAGCAGGCGCTGCATTGGGTGTGGCTGTGTTAAATCTTCACTAATCTCAGCCACTACTTTTTGTTGCGAATTGGTTAATTGAAACGGCAAATTTTCAAGCATTTGATGGGTTAATGTTTTGGATATTGCAATCGCAGGTGCGTTGATACTGCGCCGCTTGGCATAATGTTTACGCATAGAAAGCTGCTGCGCCAGCAATTCATCAAACGCTAATCGGCGCCATTCTGGTGTGCTGTGATTTTCTAAATCGGCCAAATTGGCATCGGGCGTTGGGTGATGCAAAGCCTGGATACTGGCGGCAAAGCTGGGCAGATTAAATGCCTTATAAACACCAGCAGGCAAGGTTTCAGTCAGAGCATCTTGCTTTAAAGCCAGTGCAATCGCCTTGCGGATATTGGGCTGCGTTAAGCCTGCGGTAGTTGGGTAGATGGGCGTTAATGTTTCCGCCACCTCTGTTTTTTCACCCACCGCTTTGCATTGTGGATGCACCATTTCATAGCCAAAAAAACCATGACGGATTTCGCCATACACGCGCAAAACGCTACCAACTTTAAGCGCGGCGATTTGGCTGGGGTAAAAATGCAGAAAACGTAAAGTAAGCTGGCCACTGGCATCTTCAATACGCGCAATCAAGGCTTTGCGTGGCTTATAAGTCACCTCGCAATGCACAATCTCGCCTTCTACTTGCGCTGTATCACCAAGCCTTAAATCGCGCACGGCGGTAATGCGCGTTTCATCCATATAGCGCAAGGGCAAATGCAACAGTAAATCTTGAATGGTGGAAATGCCAAGCTTGAATAAGTTGGCAATCAGTGGTTTTGAAAACGCCTTAATTTCAGTGAGTTTACTCATACCCAACAATGAATAGGCTTATTGAATTCTATTTTCTGAGTTGCCGCCTTTAACGCGATTAATGCGCACCACGTCGGGAATTTTACGCAAATTGCGCATTAAATCGGCCAAATGCACGCGATTGCGCACTTGCACCACAAAATTCACGTTGGAATATTGGCTGCCATCTGAATCTTCTACACTCACGTTATCAATATTGGCGCCAGCCTCAGAAATACCCGCCGCGATTTTTGCTAGCATACCGCGCTCATTGGCGACAACCATGCGCACATTTACTTTAAATAATTTTTGATTGTCTGGATCCCACTCTACATCCAGCCATTTATCCGGGTCTAGCTTAAATTTGGCCACCGTAGCGCAATCGTGGGTATGAATGATTAAGCCTTTTTCTTTATTAATAAAGCCCAAAATCGGGTCCCCCGGAATAGGCGTGCAACACTGCGCAAATTGCACCGCCATACCTTCGGAGCCGCGAATCGTAATCATATCCAGTGGTTTGAATGTTTTGGCTTTACCGTTTTCATCATTACTTGAGTCATGGCCGTTGGCTAATAACTGATGCGCCACCATTAGGCTGACGCGCTTGCCTAAGCCAATATCCGCCAAAATATCGTTTTTATGTTTGGCGCCATAATCGCTCATGACTTTATGCCATTGCTTATCTGTAATCGCACTAGGCTCTATATGCAAGGCACGCAAGGCAAGGTTAAGCATACGCTCACCTAAATGGGCAGATTCTGATACTTGTATGGTTTTTAAATAATGCCGAATATGTGAACGCGCCTTGCCTGTAACCACATAATTCAACCAAGCGGGGTTTGGTTTTGCCAGTGCGGCTGTAATAATTTCTACATGGTCGCCATTGCGCATTTCGGCACGTAGTGGCGCTAATTCATTATTGATCTTTACCGCCACACAACTGTTGCCCACATCCGTATGCACCGCATAGGCAAAATCCACCGCGGTAGAGCCGCGCGGCAAGGCTAAAATCTTGCCTTTAGGCGTAAACACATACACTTCATCAGGGAATAAATCGACTTTAAAGTGCTCTAAAAATTCGTAGCTATCTTCCGATTCGGTTTGAATTTCTAACAAACGCTGCAGCCATTGATGCGTTTGCTGCTGCAAGGCGGTTAAATTAGCATCCGATGTTTTGTACATCCAATGCGCCGCAACTCCCGCATTGGCAACGCTATGCATTTGCTCACTGCGAATTTGCACCTCAATTGGCGTGCCGAAAGGGCCAAATAAAGTGGTATGCAAAGACTGATAGCCGTTGGCTTTAGGTATGGCGATATAGTCTTTAAATTTGCCTGGAATCGGCTTGTACAAGGCATGCAAATAACCTAGCGTTAAATAGCACTGCGCCATGTCTTTCACCAAAATTCTAAAGCCGTAAATATCGTGAATTTGCTCTAGCGCGCTACCTTTGCTGGCCATTTTTCGATACACGCTATACAAATGTTTTTGGCGGCCTTTTACATCGGCTTCAATGTGCACCTCATTTAGGCGCTCTTTAATGGCGTCTAAAATTTTGGCAATCACTTCTTTGCGGTTACCTCTGGCGACTTTAATGGCTTTGGAAAGCACGCGATAACGCATGGGATACAGATATTTAAAGCTTAAATCTTCTAATTCTTGATAAATCAGATTAAGCCCAAGTCGATTGGCGATTGGTGCATAAATTTCTAGCGTTTCGCGCGCGATACGTTTTTGCTTCTCAGGCCGCATCGATTCTAGCGTTTGCATATTATGCAATCTATCCGCCAGTTTCACCAAAATCACACGCACATCTTGGCTCATGGCCAATAGCATTTTACGGAAATTTTCCGCCTGCGCTTGGGTAGCGCTTTGAAATTCAATCTTATCCAGCTTGGTTAAGCCATCAACCAATACACCTACCTGTTTGCCAAATAATTCGGCGATTTCTTCCACCGAAACACCCGTATCTTCCACCACGTCATGCAACAAAGCGGCCAGTAAAGTGGGTAAATCCAGATGTAGCTTGGCTAGAATGCAGGCAACTGAAACTGGGTGTGTAATGTAAGGCTCACCCGTTTTACGGGTTTGGCCATCATGCGCGTCAAAAGCATAACGATAAGCGGCCCACACTTGTTCAATGTCGGCTTGGCTAAAGTATTCTTTAAGTAAAAGGGTAAGCTGAGAAGTTTCAGAATCTGCCGGCAACAAGTTTTGCTCGGCAGGTTGAAAAGTGTCGATTGTAGATTTGTTAATGCCTGATTTGGTTGCAGTTTTTGGCATCACATAACATGCTTAAAGCTTAAGGATGCGTGCGGTTTAAAATTTCCAAACCCACTTTACCCGCTGCAATTTCACGCAAAGCCAGCACTGTTGGCTTGTCTTTTTGACCTGTGCTGTGCACGTAAGGATCTGAACCGTTTGCCAATTGACGCGCGCGATAAGCGGCTACTAATGTCAATTGAAAGCGGTTTGGAATTTTTTCTAAACAATCATCTACTGTAATACGTGCCATTTTTAATCCTTAAAATAAATTGCGCAGCTCTATTGAGATATGACTGCTAAATTAGGTTAATTGTTCAGCTAAGTTTATGTTTAAGCAAAGTTAATTTTAAAATTAGCTAGATGCTTAAATCAGGTTAGCTTTTGAACAAGTGCAGCATAACGCTGTAGTTGTGATGACGATTTCAGCCTATTTGCCCGAATAATCGCCAATAAGTCTTGTAAAGCCATATCGAAATTATCATTGATTGTAACATAATCAAACTCGACCACATGGCTCATTTCCTCACGCGCTGCCGCAACGCGCTGATTAATCACTTCCAAGCTATCTTGGCCGCGGTTGTTCAAGCGCTGTTCCAGCGTTTCTACCGACGGTGGCAATATAAAAATGCTGATGGCTTGTGGGTAAATGGCGCGTACTTGCGCGGCGCCCTGCCAATCGATTTCTAAAATCACGTCGTAACCCGCCTGCAAAGCGCGATCTACCGCCGCTTGCGAGGTCCCGTATTTTGCGCCGTGCACATCGGCACTCTCTAAAAAGCCGCCCGCGCTCAGGGTGCTTAAAAATTGCGCTTCACTCACAAAGTGATAATGCACGCCGTTTTCTTCGCCTACTCTTGGCGTGCGCGTGGTGTGCGAAACCGATAATTTGATTTGCGCATCGTGCATCAAGATGGATTTAACTAGGCTGGTTTTACCTGCGCCCGACGGTGCCGTGATAATAAAAAGATTTCCCGCCACCTGCTCTAATGTCATGCTTAAAGTCATACTTTTATACCAATTTCAGCACACCAATCTGGGCTTGGTATGCCAGAAAACACTTGCTTAAGCCCTGTGCCCCAACCTTGTCTTACGGTTGAATAATAGGGGTCGCTTTCTGTAATGCGTTGCTTACAATCGGCATGCAAACTATCTGTACGATAAATCAGTAAATCAATCGGTGCGGCAACAGATACATTGCTGCGTATGGTGGAATCAAACGAAATCAGCAAACATTTCACTGCATCCATCATATCCGTATCGTATTTCACTACGCGGTCGATAATCGGCTT
>JAZKDM010000138.1:14573-19640 GCA_040387535.1 Pseudomonadota bacterium
TTAACCACAGATTGCGTAATCGCTAAATTACCTGCCGTCATTAATACAATCACTCGCTCATTTTTTACTTCAAAAATGTGCATCTTGGGTACTATGGCGACTTGATCTACGCCAGCATTGGTGCGAGTGTCAGAGGCAAAAACCATGCCTTCTTCTAATAAAAATCCAACGCAATATGTCATGATGATGATGATGAAAATACAGAAGTTTGCAGAAAACTAATCATACCATTTTGGGTAATGGCTGATGACGGAATTATTGAAAATTTGCGGATTTTTCCTAAAACTAACGTTACATAAAACCCGCCGCTTCGGTTAACTTAGCCACGTTTTCACGCGTAAAAAAGCCATCAAAACTGCCATAACGCTGCACATACTCAATAATTAAAGACGAGTGTTCAGACGCGTTTGAAAATATTTGCTTTAAACCTTGTTCTTTAGAGCCAATCACATCCAACAAAAAGCCTTTGCCGTTTTCGGCAATCGCATCCACCACATAATCAATATTCTCTTTGCCTTCGTATTCGCCATCTTTTACCGAAATCGCCATATGGTGCAAACGCGGGCCATAGTTACGCACAAAGGTTTCGGTAGGCGATGGCAAATGCTCTAAATGGTTAATAAAGTAAGGCGTGTTGTTGGCGGTAAATACTTTGGCAGGGCTTTTGGATTCTGGAATCGCATGCGTGCTTTTGGTCACGTTGGTAGACGAGTTTTGGTCTTTAATATTGTAGGCGCCCCAAAAATAATAGCTGGATAGTGACAAATATTCCAAAATTGCTACTTCACGGTTTTGGCTATAAACCCTTGTGGCTAAATGGTCTAGCGGCAATAATAAATCGGCAACGCCAATTTTTGTTTGCAAGGTTTTTGCTTCTAAATAAGCGGCTTGTACATCTGGCTTAATGACGCTCACGCCCAGCGCATATACTCTTAGCTCATTTGGTTCGCGTTCAAGATAAGCCACAATATTATGTGTGTAAGGCGATGGTTTGCTAATCGCCAGGTTGCCTGGCAATTCCAGCTTGCGCGTATCATCTTGATTAAAAAAGCGAAAGCCGCGCTGCTGCTGAATTTTAACTACGCTATGTAAATCGTCTACCCGAATAATTTCACCCATATAGCGGCTATTGGGCTTTTTAGCGCCCACTGGGTACACTTCATTTAGGCTTCTAAAAATGCCGCGCAGGTTTGGGTCTTTCACTTCGCGCAACAAAATATCGGGGGAATTTAAATCGATACGCAAAATATGCGTTAAATGTTGCTCTGTTTCTAGTGTCACCATGTAATGGTACGGCGTCATTAACGCCAGCTCAGCGATGTACTTAGTTGAATGCTCTGGATCAACCGAAATCATTAGCGCATCGATTTCGTGAATCATGCTGGTTAAGCCAAGTTTGTCGCGCTCATCAAGCAAGCGCACTAGGTTTTCTTCAAAAAAATCGGAATTTTCTTTATCGCCGTGGCGATCAAATTGTAGTGAATTGATTGTCATGTTTATTGCTGTGCCTGTTGCATGGATTGCGCTGCTTTTAACAGCTCGATTTGGTTCATTTTATGTTGTTGATGGATAGGTACGCCTGCCTGATTCACCACCACGCTAGTGGCCATGCCCTCTACCCCGCCGCCAGAGCGCATGCCGGTGACTGGGCTGGCGGTGCGGTAATCTAAACCAGTTGCTAGCCGCACATAAGTTTCGCCTGCGCGGCAGCCGTTTGATACATCCACACTTTGCCATGCGCTATCAAACCATACGTCTACCCAAGCGTGGCTTTGCATTAGGCTGCCATCTTGCGTGAACAAATAGCCGCTGACATAACGCGCTGGATAGCCTAAGCTGCGGCAACAGGCAATAAACACATGCGCATGATCTTGGCAAACACCCTGACCCAAAGCAAACGCCTCAATTGCGGTAGTTTTTACTTCTGTGGCACCTGCGATATAGCCCACTTTTTCCACTAGCGCACGCATTAAGTCGTCAATTGGCTTATGTTTAAAATGGGCCGCAAACTCAGTAATCGCCGCATCTGCCAATGTTAATGGCGTATCGCGCATAAAAATGGTTAAGGGTAAGGGTTGATGTTGCGAGTAATCGTTGACGCCTGTTTCTACCTCGCCCACAACCGTTACGCTTAACTCGCTATGCGGCGTATCTACCACCAGCGTATGCGTGGTGTTACCAAACGCATCTTCAAACGCATGCAGTTGGCCTTGTACTTTAATATCCCAATACTTTACATGCTGGCCAAAACCGCTTTGCGGGGTCAGCCTTAATTGCTGAATCGTATAGTTAACAGGCGAGCTGTAAACATATTGGGTATGGTGTTCAATAGTAAGACGCATAATGCTATTTCTACTTAGGCTAAAAGTTTATTAGTACTCAATTTTTAACTGGTACTAAAGGTTAACTGGCGTTAATACTTAAAAAAGCACGTTGAATTTCGGCGCCTAATAAATTATTGGAATCAATAAAATCACTTAAAAACTCATGCAAGCCATGCTGAAAAATATCCTGCATTTTGCCAAAACGTAATCGGGCGTGTAGTTCGCCAGAAAGGCGCCTGCACTCGGTATGACGTGCGCCCGAAAGTTGCTCTAGTATAGGTGAAATTTCATCTAAACACGCATGTAACGAGCGTGGCATATCGCGTCTTAACACTAGCAGTTCTGCCACGCGCCACGGCACAATGGTATCGCTGAATATTTTTTGATAGGCTTGAAAAGCCGAAACCGAACGCAGCACCGCACTCCATTCGTAATAATCCACCGCACCGCCAATTTCTTCTTCTTCTGGTAGTAATAAATGGTATTTCACATCCAGCAAGCGCGCGGTATTATCGGCGCGCTCAATAAACGTACCCAGCCGCACAAAGCTAAAGGCGTCATCGCGCAACATGGTGCCAAAGCATACGCCTCTAAATAGGTGCGAGCGCGCTTTTACCCAATCGCAAAATTCGCGCAAGCCATTTTTGGCTAAATCTTGGCCAATAAATTGTGAAAATTCCAGCCACAGAGCGTTGATATTTTCCCAAGTTTCAGAAGTCATCGCCACCCGCACCGCCCGCGCATTTTCACGCGCATTACGCAGGGCATTGTAAATGCTGGATGGATTATTCGCATCCATAGACAAATAATAAATCACATCGGCCGCGTTTACCTCGCCATATTCTTCTTCATAGGCGTCTACATTGCCCGAAATTTCTAGGGCTGGCAGCCATAGCGCTGCCTCACTTTGCGCGGCATTTGGCACTAGCGACATGCTGTAAGTCACTTCTAGCACGCGCGCCATATTTTCGGCACGCTCAATATAGCGCGCCATCCAGTACAGGTGGTCTGCGGTTCGGCTTAACATACGGTTTCTACTTTGCTATTTTTAATTTTTACACTTTGTTTAGCTTCTGCATTAAGCGCCGCAAGTGATTGCGACACTTCGGCTTCATCTTCAGTATCTTCTAGTACCCAAGTATCTTTAGTGCCACCGCCCTGCGATGAATTCACCACTAGCGAGCCTTCTTTTAACGCCACACGGCATAGTGCACCCGGCACCAAGGTCACGGTTTTGCCTGATAACACAAAGGGTCGTAAATCCACATGGCGAGGCGCAATGCCAGCCTCAACCAGTGTTGGGCAAGTGGATAGCGCAAGTGTTGGCTGCGCAATATAATTGGCGGGTTTAGATAAAATACGCAATCTAAATTCTTCAATTTCTTTTTTGGTAGACGCTGGCCCCACCAACATGCCATAGCCGCCAGAGCCTTGCACCTCTTTAACCACCAGCTCATGCAAGTGTTCTAAGGTGTATTGCAAATCGGCCTCTTTGCTCAACTCGTAAGTCGGCACGTTTTCTAAAAGCGGCTCTTCACCCAAATAAAACTTAATCATTTCAGGCACATAAATATAAGTGGCTTTATCATCTGCCACGCCCGTACCTACTGCGTTTGCCAGCGTTACCCCGCCATTACGATACACCGAAAGCAGGCCAGGCACGCCCAACATTGAATCGGCGTTAAATACCAAGGGGTCAATGTAATCGTCATCAATACGCCTATAAATCACATCTACTTTTTGCGGGCCTTGCGTAGTGCGCATATAAACGGCGTTATTACGCACAAATAAATCGGTTCCTTCTACCAGCTCAATACCCATTTGTTGGGCAATAAAAGCATGCTCAAAATAGGCACTGTTATAAGCGCCAGGCGACAGTAAAACCACCGTTGGATCTTGTATGCCATGCTGGGCTACCGCGCGCAAATTCTTAAGCAGCACTTGCGGGTAATGATCCACCTGCGCAATATGATAACGGCGGAATAATTCAGGAAAAAGCCGCATCATCATTTTGCGGTCTTCTAGCATGTAAGACACGCCAGACGGTGTGCGCAGATTGTCTTCCAGCACATAAAATTGCGATTCTGAAGTGCGTACTAAATCAATGCCAGCAATATGTGCATAAATTTGGTTAGGTACATCTACGCCATACATTTCTGGGCGATATTGGCTATTAGCCAAAATGCTGGCGGGCACAATACCAGCTTGAATAATCTCTTGTTTGTGATAAATATCATGCAAAAACATATTCAAGGCTTTAACACGCTGAATCGCCCCAGCCGATAATTTCGACCATTCTTTGCCAGAAATTAAACGTGGAATCACATCAAACGGAATCAGCCGCTCTGCCCCATCTGCCTCACCATACACGTTAAACGTAATACCAACGCGGCGAAATAGTAGCTCTGCCTCTTGGCGCTTACTTTCTAACTGATGGTGCGGAATATCCTTAAGCCAATCTTGATAAGCGGTATAAATGTGGCGCACGCGCTGTTCATCTGGCTTTGCATTGGGCTTAGATGCATCAAATTGCATTTCGTCAAAAAACGCTTGTGGAGATTTTTGCATGATTACATTCTTTAAAAATATTTAAACGCATCTGAAAGCGTTCAATCACTTTAACAGACTTATTAAACACTCATGCAAGGCGTATGCCAGATTATTTTTATTTTAAAAACAATAACTTATTATGTAAATTTATATAGGTGTAAAAAAAGTGCACTTAAAAAGTGCACTTAAAAAC
>JAZKDM010000139.1:0-13334 GCA_040387535.1 Pseudomonadota bacterium
TGGCTATGGCTAATGTAAGCATTAACAAAGATCGTCCAATCATTTTTATCAATGGTTTGGATATCGCTTTTCACACGAAAAAAATGCCGAAAATTTCTCATGCACTTATAGTAGCCAAGCGCTTTGGGGTGTACGCGTAAATCGGCAATATCAATCAGTCCAAATTCACCCAAAGGAGTCAGCACAATATTGCCCATATGTAATGAGCGAAAATAAACTCCTTTTGCGTGCAATGTTGCTACGAACTGACCCAGCTTTTCTAATAACTCATCATTAAACTGCTGATTCTGAGCCACCTGCCTGAGCGTTAAACCCTCTAGTGGCTGATATTGCACGGCTGATTTATTGGTGCCCATCAGGTGGAATAATTTTACGACTGTTACTGTTGGAATATTAAGCGCTTTTAGCTTGCTAGCATTGCGGCAGAATTGGCGCGCATATGAATAAATACGGGCAATACTAAAAATGCTTTTAATTCTAAAAATTTTTAAAATATTGCCATCAGGCAGCCTTACTACCTTTAAACCATGCGCATCTTGCTCCAAAACTTCAGATGAGTGCAGATGCGCTTCAAACATTTCTGTTGTGAGCGCATAGCTGTAGACATCCCAAAATTTTAACTTAGCTAACTGCATATCATTGTTAAAGTAATTGGCTCAGAGAGGATAATACGTTAATTTTATTTGTTTTACAGTACGTCTGCCAGTCAGGCACCTCGGTCCAATCGCTGACAAAAATAAAATCCAAGCCTGCATTGGTAGAAGCCTCATGGTCATATTTACTATCGCCAATAAATAAGGCAGGCATCTGCAAATGGCCATTGGCTTTTTCGCGTGCCAAAACCGTATCTTTATTATCAGGGCTGCCAAATAAGCCCCCATCAAAATGCTTGGCCAAATCACGTTTAGCAAATAAATCGCGAATTTCTTGCTGATCACCGCCAGAAAGTATCATCCATTTGGCCTCTGCGGTAGCGTCACGCAATTCTTGCAAACCCTCAGCAATGGTGCAATGCATCAAGCCCTCCTCTAGCTCACGGCTAAATTCGTCTAGCAATACTTGAATCGCTTTATCGCTAACCGGTTGTTTTAATACTTCACGCAAATACCAATCAAACTTGTGATAGCGTGAAATTCCACCCAATTTAACGTGATAATCCACCAAAGCTTGTGCTTGTTCATCTGTTGCGCCTAAATTTTTGGCAGTACGAAAATAGGCTTCTGTTTTAACAACATTCGAATCCAATATCACGCCATCACAATCAAACACGATTGTTTTATATTTTTTCAATTCAACTTGCAAACAAATTTCCTCATTTATAGTTTTTATGTCATTAAATCTTACATAATATTTGCGCGAAATAAAAAAAGGGTTTGTGATTACCACAAACCCTAATTTTAACGCGTACCAATAATTACGCTGATTTAATGGCGCTAGCTTCTTTAGCTAATTTAGTGATGTGCGCCCAATCTTTGCGTGCTACTGCATCCGCTGGCGTTAACCACGTGCCACCACAAACTACTACGTTTGGCAGACTTAAAAATTGTGGTGCAGAATCAACCGTTACGCCGCCAGTTGGGCAAAATTTCACATCGCCAAATGGGCCAGCAAAGCCTTTTAACAAGTTAATACCACCAACCGCAACCGCTGGGAATAGTTTTAAGAAAAAGTAATCATCGGCATTGGCTGTCATGATTTCTGAACCTGTTGAAACGCCTGGCAACAATGGCAAACCAATTTTGCGTGAAAATTGGCCTAGCTCTGTTGTGTAGCCTGGGCTTACTGCAAATTGACAGCCTGCATCTAATGACGCTTGTGCATCTTTTAAATTGCGCACAGTGCCTGAACCTAAAATCGCATCTGGTACATGCTTTGCAATTTGCTCCATTGCTTGCAATGCGCATGATGAGCGTAAAGTCACCTCAAGCACGCGAATACCGCCAGCTAATAAAGCCTCTGCCATTGGCACAGCATCTTCTACGTTATTGATAACGATAACGGGGATTACTGGACCTTCTTTTGCTAAATCTAATGTATTAATCATACGTTTACCTAACTATTGAAAATATTTTATAAGGGAGATTTTACCCTCTCCTTAGCCCTCTCCCTTAAAGGGCGAGGGGACTTGGCTCATACACTAACTTGTTTTTAAGCACCTGTTGAAACTGCTAAGAAAATTAAAAGGCCTAAGTAATACTAGGCGCAAAAGAAAAATCAAGCGCAGCATACATCAAGTATGTAAGCGAAGATTTTTATTTTGCAACGACGTATTACGACGGCGTTTTAGTTTTCTCTATAGCCAGGTGATGGCGCCTTCTTCGGCTGAAAGTACATTCTTCCGCATCCCACCAAACAACTCACGCCCAATGCCGTGCGAGTTAATGCTACGTTTTGCATCCGACAATTCTTCTGCTTCGCGGTCTGCCCATGTATCTTCATCCACCAACACATTTAGCGTACCAACGCTGGCGTTTAAACGCACGATATCACCGGTACGAATCTTAGCAATTGCGCCGCCTGCACTGGCTTCTGGGCTTAAATGAATGGCCGCAGGAATCTTGCCAGATGCGCCACTCATGCGTCCGTCTGTCACAATGGCTACTTTAAAGCCTTTGTTCTGCAATACGGCCAATGGTGGCGTTAATTTATGCAGCTCTGGCATACCGTTGGCTTTAGGGCCTTGAAAACGTACCACCGCCACAAAGTCTTTTTCTAGCTCGCCACGGTCAAAGGCGGCTAATAATTCTTCTTGTGCATCAAACACAATGGCTGGTGCTTCAATAATATGGCGATCTTCTGGCACGGCAGAAATCTTAATCACGCTACGGCCTAAATTGCCTTTTAATAAACGCAAGCCGCCAGATTCGTTGAACGGATGTGCCGCTGTACGCACCACGGTTTCATCGCCACTTTCAGCTGGATAGTCTTTCCAGACTAATTTTCCGTCTTCTTTGACAGGCTTTTTACCGAATTCGCGCAAGCCACCTTTGGCAACAGTGTACACATCTGGGTACATGTAGCCGCCTTCTATTAGCTCACGAATCACAAAACCTGGACCACCTGCTTCTTGGAATTCATTCACGTCGGCTTTGCCATTTGGATAGACACTGGCTAATAAAGGCGTACCTTTTGCAAGATAGTGGAAATCTGTCCAATCGATAATGATGCCTGCGGCACGCGCAACTGCCACCCAATGAATTAGGTGGTTTGTAGAGCCGCCTGTAGCCAACAAAGCCACCATTGCATTCACAATCACATGCTCATCTACCAATTTGCCAATAGGGACAAAATTATTTTTACGCGTATTGTTTAAGACTAACTTTACCGCTTCACGGGTTAAATCTTCACGCAAGCCATCATGCGGATGAATAAATGCTGCGCCTGGCACATGTAAGCCCATGGCTTCTAGCAACATTTGGTTGCTGTTTGCTGTGCCGTAAAACGTACAGGTGCCAGCACCATGATAAGCGGCAGATTCTGATGCAAATAACTCTTCACGACCAACCAAACCTTGCGCGTATTTTTCGCGCACTTTTGATTTTGCGGTGTTATCTAAGCCAGTACTCATAGGGCCTGCAGGCACAAAAACCGTAGGCAAATGGCCAAAATGCAGTGCGCCAATCAATAAACCTGGAACGATCTTATCGCACACGCCCAGCATTAAAGCCGCATCAAACACATCATGTGATAGCGCAATGGCAGTGCCCATGGCAATATTATCGCGGCTGAATAAGGACAATTCCATGCCAGGCTCGCCTTGCGTAATGCCGTCACACATGGCTGGCACGCCGCCTGCCACTTGTACAGTTGCACCTAATTTATGCGCTTCGTCACGCAAAATATCAGGGTAATTTACGTAAGGCTGATGCGCGGATAGCATCTCATTGTAGGCCGTCACAATGCCGATATGCGGCGCTTTTTCAACCACAATCTTAAATTTATCGCTGCTAGGCAATGAAGCAACAGCATGCGCAACGTTAGCGCAACCTAGTCTGTCTGCACCTTTAGCGCGATTAATGGTTTCATCGACACGATGCAGGTAAGCAGTACGTGTGGGGCGACTGCGTTCAATGATACGTTCGGTAACTTCTACTATAGATTGTTTCATGGATATTTTTTACAGTCGCTTTTTATAATCGTTATTTAAATAAAACCTAACACCTCGATTATCGCTAATTGGGGCTTATTCGTCAAACCAGAAAGGGCCTTTACTTGCGCTATATCAATAAAAGACCGGCTATCAAAACAAGGCTACAAGCCAATGAAAGCAGAGATTTTTGCATGCATTGGCTTATGTTATTTTTTGGTAACTAAGATATCTTCCATCATCAAATATTCTAAATCGCAGCCATAAAACATATTGAGTGCGTCTGTTGGGCTGCAAATCATTGGCTCGCCGCGACGATTTAATGAAGTATTCAGCACCACAGCATTGCCACGCAATTTTTCTAAGTGCTCAATTAATTCGTAATAGCGCGGATTGGTTGCATGCGTCACCACTTGAGCACGCGCCGTACCATCCTCATGCACCACTTCTGGAATACGCGATTTCCAGCTATCGGCCACATCAAAAGTAAACGTCATGTAAGGCGCTGGATGATTGGTTTGCAATATTTCTGGCGCCACTTTATCCAGCATGCTGGGGCAAAATGGGCGCCAGCGTTCGCGGTATTTAATCTGTGCGTTAATTCTATCGGCCACACCTGGAAAACTTGGGTCACCCAAGATACTACGACAGCCCAGTGAGCGCGGGCCAAATTCCATGCGGCCTTGTAGCCATGCTAAGGGATTACCCGCCGCCAATAATTCAGCTGCTTTTTGTGGGAAGTTTTCTACTTTAGTAAAAATTGGCTTGTTAGGATGCGCTTCGCATGCGGCGATACATTCTGCGCTGCTGTAAGCTGGGCCTAAATAGGCATGTTCCATTTTATGGATAGTTTCGCCTGCCAAATGCGCGGCATAGGTCGCAGCACCTAGAGATGTACCGTTATCGCCAGAAGCTGGTTGTACAAACAACTCTTTAACATGCGGCATATTAATAATGCGCTGATTAAGCTTAACGTTAAGCGCAACACCGCCAGCCATCACGATTTTGCCGGTTTCTTTAATGATATCGCCCAGATAATAATCAATCATTTTCAGCGCGACATCTTCTAACAACGCTTGCACTGACGCTGCATAATGAATATATGGATTATCAATCTCATCGCCGCTGCGTTTTGGCCCTAGCCAATCAATTAATTCTGGCGTGAAGTAGTAGCCTTTACCATTCTCTTTGTAGCGGCGCAAACCAACCACATTGACTAGCTTGGTGTTGACCTTTAAATCGCCATTTTCAAACGTAACCAAACGCGATAAATCGTATTTGCTGGCGTCACCATAGGGCGCCATTCCCATCACTTTGAATTCGCCATCCAGCATCTCAAAACCCAAATATTCTGTAATGGCGCCATACATACCGCCAAGCGAATCAGGATCGTAAAATTCTTTGATTTTGTGAATGACGCCGTTTTCGCCGTAGCCAAAGAAAGTGGTGGCGTATTCGCCTTTGCCATCGATGCCCACAATGGCGGTTTTTTCTTTAAAACCACTTAAGTGATACGCACTAGAGGCATGTGCTAAATGATGTTCTACTGGCACAAATTTAGCATTGGTTAAGCCCAAATCGGCCATCAATTTTAAGCTTTTATCGCGGTTACGGCGGAAGCGACGATTACCGTTAAAAAGTGCATCAATGGCTCTATCTGGCGCATACCAGTGACGCTTAGCATAGTGCCAGCGTGCATTGCTGCTAAGTGGAATTTCAGCATAGGGAAAAGCCACGATATCGACTTCTTCGGCTTTGATGCCGGCTTGCTTCAAACAGAATTTAGCGGCTTCATATGGAAATTTGTTTTTGGCGTGCTTATCGCGAATAAAACGCTCTTCTTCTGCCGCCGCAATAATTTTGCCATCTACCAAAATGGCCGCTGAAGCGTCATGACCTAACGCGCCTGATAACCCTAATACAATCATGCTAATAGTCTCTTGTGTGTTTTCAGTATTTTACTTGGTTTAAGCCTGATTGTTTAATTTAAAGCTTGCGTGTTTAAGCAATTTTTGCCCGTTCTAAAATCGTTGGCAGCATGTAATCGTCAATTTCATCATAGGCTTGTACAAATGCCTGCTTAAAAATGGCGATGGTTTCAGGATGATTGTCCCAATTTTGCATCAACCTTTTTAAGTCTTTGATGTGTTTTTTCTCAAACCACCAACTGCAAGTGTGCGCCTGCATGCTATCCAAATCGATTAAAACTGGCTTGCCATCTAAGATTTTGATATTGCTGGCTTTGCAATCGCCATGCGAAATCTGCAATAGATTTAGTTTGTAAAACAGCAAAGCGGTTTCATAAGCGACTTTTTGTTTTGTTAAAACGTCATGGTCTTGTGCAAAAAATTCAGCGATATCGGGCGCAAAAACATTGGCGCTTAAAAAATAAGCGCGCCGCTTAATCCAGCCAAATCGTGCCTCAATCAAGGCAAGTGGCTTAGCGGTTGCAACATTTGAAATGGCTAATCGATGTGCATTTGCCCAAGATTTTTCCGCGCGGCTTTGTGAAAAGCCTAATTTGAAGCCATGCAAACAATTTTTAATGTTGTAACGCTTAATGACCACCTGCTGATTGCCAATGATTGCGCTACCCACTGTGCAGGTGTTGCCACTTTTCAATCTATCTTTCGTATCATTTAACGCGCTATCCAACTGCTCTACTGTAAGATTTTTTGCGTCAAAATCGCTGCTTGTCGCCGTAAAATGATTAAAATTTTGACTAACTTTAACATCGGTGCAAGTTCTGAATACCTTTTTATCGGCAAAGCGGCTAGCGGCTTGTTTACGCAGTTTTTGCGTTAAAAGGTAGATAGCTGTGTAGTCCGACACTGAATAAATAGCGCCAGTTAATTGGCAATAATGTGTATAACAATCATCAATCCAATCACTATCCAGCGCATCTAATTTAGATAATAGCGTTGCAAAATTTCGCTGCTTTTGACGCTTTTTAAAAAGCGCTGAAAATGGCTGAATGCCATCACCATCAATTGCATAAATCGCATTTGCTTCCACTAAAAAGTTTTTTAAATATAAATCCGTTTGCTGCAAGTTAGCGCTGTGCAGTTGGGCCATTGCTTTAGTCAATTGCAATACTAATTGCAAACGTTCCTGCTTTTGTTGTGACTCTAGTAACTGCTGATACAACACTTCCGCATTTTGCGCCGCAATTGCTTTAAATATGAGCACTTCAGCAAAGTCTGTATTGCCTGCATACAATAAATCAGGCGTTGCAATGTGCGCGTTTATTAACGCTTGCACACCACGTTTATCGCGTTGTGCGTAGCGTTTGGCATTGGCGCCAATAAACAGCTTAGCGTACACCTGTTGATTATTCCAAAGCGCTTTGCATACCACGCGTTTATTGGGCACTACGCGCACCACTTCACTAACCGCCAGCACTGAGCCATCAGCCAAAGGCAAATCAAACGCCATTAAACATGGCGCCTTAATCAACTTTAAATCAGGCTTTTGCAAGGCGCGGAAACTTTTCTAGCAGGTTTAAAGCGGCATCCAAAACTTCTGAGGTTTGAATCGCCGCCATTGATTCTGCTTTAATAATATGATGTTGCGGACGCACAGGATATGGCCCTGCCAAAATAGGATCGGTTGGGCCATAAAGCCCAACAATAGGTACGTTAGAGGCCGATGCCAGATGAAAAACACCGCAATCGTGCGCGATAAACAAAGCCATATCCTGCATTAAATCAAAGATATCTTTTGCGCTGGTTTTGCCAACCAAATTAATGGTGTTGGGCACCGCTTGCTGAAATTGTTTAGCTAAAAAGGCCTCATTTTTGGTGCCTGTGACTACAATTCTAATCGCAGGATTTGCCTTGATAAGTGCTTGACCTAAAGCGATATATTGGTCTACAGACCATAGCCGATTGTTATTGGCGCGATTTTTGTAAAAGAACTTCCAGCCATGCAATGATGTGGTGCCGCAGCCCAAGTGGATATTCACCAGCACGTCAGATGTGCTGATATTGCCCAAACCAGCGAATTTACCGGCAACACCATCACCAATCACATACTGCCTATCTTCGTTGGTAATTGGCTTGCCAACCAAATCGGCCACAAACTGCAATTGCTGTTCACCACGCGCAACACCGCCAATGTAATCAGGAATCACTTTGAGTATGGTTTGGCGACCTTTTATTTTCTTTAAGGCATTGATATTTAAGCAAATATGCTGGTTGTATTTTTTTGCCAAACGGTCAAAAGCTTGAGCATTACCAAACCAACGATTCAGCACAATCAAGCGATTAATATCTGGGCTATTTTCAAACACCTCTGCGCTTAATTTATTGAGCGCCACCACGTCAATAGTGGCTTGCGGCAAATGCTTGCGCAAAAATCGAATCGCAGGCGTACAAAACACATTGTTGCCGGTGCTGGCCGAAGCCAAAATTAAAATTTTATCTGAGTTGGTTAAAAGCATGGTTTTAGCGTCTTTTTTGTAATGATTGTTGATGCAAATAGCGGCATAAAGCTTTATAAAATGGCGTTAAATGTTGAATAGCAAAATACTGTTTAAAAAAAGCCAATTTGTTGCCTGCGCTTAAATCAGCAGTTCGATAATGTAGCGTAATTAAATCAGCCAATCGAAACCAGCGAATAAAGGCGGTAATGCGTGATTTTTCAAAATCAATCGCGGCGACTTCAAAGCCGCTATTATTTTGTTTAACAAACAAATGCTTAAGATAAAGTGAGCGATGTTGAACACCCGCTTGATGCATCTTGCGCACCGCATCTGCCAAGGCACGCATTAATGAATTTTGTAGACTAACGCTAATATCAGCATGCTTATTCAGCCACTCATCCGCCGCCACAAATCCTGTTAACGCTTGGGTTAACAATATCGCTTTATCTTGCTGGCTTCCAAAAAAAACCCATTTTGGCGTAGCCACATCGTGCTTGCTTAAATGTTTTAAAATTTCAAATTCACGCACAAAAGTGGGCTCGCCTGCCATTGGGTGCCGCCATGTGCGGCGCATATGTGCTTGCTGCCGCTTTAAATAAAAGCCATGCTTATTGCCAGCATTATCGGTTAGCTCAATATAATTCACACCACTCCAGCCACCGCGCTCACGGTTAGGTGGCTCAAACCAATCGCCTTGGTAATTCCACAATTGCTCAAAGCTGGCTAGCTGATGTTGCTGCAGCAATGGCTGAAATTGTGGTGAGTGAGTACTTTGCAAAAAATATCCTTTAAACTGTGGGCTTTAATCTATTATTAGCGGCCATTTAAGCGTTAAGTATGCTGAATTTTATTTTTAATACTATTTTTAAAGCACTTTTTAACATCTTGGGTATTTTATCACTACCAAGCCTACATCGCTTGGGTGCTGCGCTTGGCTGGTTAATCTATTACTGTTCGCCAAAATCGGCAATCACCATTAAAAATAATATTAAAACCAGTGGCTTAGCTAAAAATCCTCAGCAGTTTAAACAAATTTTAAATGAAAATATTGCCGAATCTGGCAAAGCGGTGCTAGAAACGATTGGTATTTGGCAGAAAAAAGAAGCGGATATTTTGCCGCTGGTAAAACAAGTGCATGGCTGGCAGATAGTAAAAGACGCTTTACAACGTGGTAAAGGCATTATTTTCTTAACGCCGCATTTAGGCTGTTATGAAATCAGCCCCATTTATTATGGCTCAAAGCATCCCATCACCGTGCTATATCGCCTGCCCAAATTACAGTTATTGCAGCAATTTATTTTGCAAGGCCGCACGCGCACAGGCGTGACATTGGCACAAGCCAACACCAATGGCGTACGCAAGCTGATGCAAGCCTTAAAACGCAACGAAGCCATTGGCATTTTGCCAGACCAAATACCAGCGGCAGGCGAAGGCGAGTGGGCGGATTTTTTTGGAAAGCCAGCATACACCATGACCTTAGCCAGCAAGTTAGCCGAAAAAACAGGCGCCGCCGTGTTGATGGCATTTGCTGAACGGCTAGAAAACGGCGCAGGTTACAACATTCACGTCACGCAAGTGGAATCTATTGCGACAACCAGCTTATTAAACGCGGCAATTGAGCAACAAATTGCACTAAAACCCGCACAATATTTATGGCGCTATGACAGACACAAACAAAGACGGCACGCCATGGAAAAACTGGAAAGTACAAACAACCAAACTAACGCTAGCGAATAGCCGATTGCTCTTTTTGCAAGCGTTGCTGAAATTTTTGGCTATTAAATTTAGTTAATAAAGCCTGCGCACGGCTTTCAACTTGCGTCCAAAAAGCGGCATTTTGTGGCAAGTAATGCTGCTTAAATATTTCTAAATCTTGTGTACTTAAGCCATATTGCATCGCCGAAAAATACAAGCCTGCAATATCTTTCATCACCGCCCTGCCGTTGCTGGCTTGTCCTTGCAACATGCGATGCAAATCAATTAAGTGTAAATTTTTAACAGTGGTGCTTTCAGAATCTAAATCCTGTTTTTTTAAAACAAAATGGCATAAATAAAAATCCCTATGCGCAAGCCCTGCGCCATGCAATTTTCTGGCTAATTCAGCCATTGCCTTAATCAGCGCATTTTTATAGCTTTGTGGGTAGCTCTGCCAATCAGCACACAAATCTTCAATAGTGACAATTTCGCCTAAATCTTCTGTCATCACAAAAGATTGCATAGTGGCCGGGTTACAGCCTTGCTGGCCGTAAGCCACCAGAGGGGTGCTTGGAATACCAATACTATTAAGCATTTGAATCGCGTTTACTTCTGTCATTGCGCCTAATATCGGCTTTTTAAAGGCGATTAAATTCTTGAATATTTCCGCCCAGCCCACACCAAAATGCTGCTTAATAAAATAGCTTTTACCACCCAATGCCACTTGAATGGTTTTGCGGCCACACACATCGCGAAAAGCTTTGCCAGGCATTTGCATCAAGGCCTTAAATGCATCACCGCTTAGGTGCTTTTTTATTTCATCAGGCACAACTAAATGATTATTCATGCGGCATCTCGTTTGCTAATAGCCAGCTTAATCAAAATTTCCGCCTCTGCACTGCCATCATTAGCTTGCATAATTTGCTGCACATAAGCCAAACCATTTTGTGCCCACTTTGCCTTATTTTCCGTTTTAATCATGTGCAAAAATTGTTGATTAAAGTCGGTTTGATTAAATGGGTAGGCGGAAACAATACCTGCGCCAGCATCCGCCACATGGTGCGCATAGCCACAGCTGGCGGTGACCAGCATAGGCGCACCACAGGCCATGCCTTCTAAAATCACCAAACCTGTATTTTCGCGATAGGCTGGGTGAATGCACACATCAGCGCCCTGCATCAATTGCGGAATATCTGGCCTGCCTTTTGAGATGACCACTTGCTGGCCAAGCCCTAATTTTTGTGCCATTTTCTGAAATTGTTTAGGGTTGTCCTGCCCTACTGCGACCAATCTTGTATTGGCACGCACATCATCAGGCAAGGCCGCAAGTGCCAAAATCGCGCGGTCCAAGCCTTTCATGGCAAAACCAGAGCCGGTTAACAAAAATACAAAATCATTGGCAGCAAAACCAAAAGCGTTACGCAAATGGGCGCGCATAGCGGTTTTGTCTTGCAACACAAAACGCTCTGGCGATAAAAATGGCGGTATATAGTGAAAGCGCTCAGTTTGCGTGCCATACCAATGTTGAAAATGCGGTTTTTCGGTAAGTGAAACGGCTAATATTTGTGTAGGCACGTCTGCGGAAAATACGGCTTTTTCACAAGCAGCAAACCATTTAAAACGTGGCAATAAGCGATATAGAAAGCTGCGCTGTTTGTGCGCACGCTCAATAAAACAAGGGTCGGCGGCAAAATGCGCATCCAAATTCGCCATGCGGTTATAGCCAAACACATAATCAAAACCGTTACCATTAATTAGCGCAAAAGTGGCCTCTATAAATTGCTGATAACGCTGATAATTAAACCAAGCTTTTTGTGGCAACTCATGCACTTTGATATGGTTTGGTAGCTCGCCCTGCCAAGTCATGGTAAAGATTTCCACTGCATGCCCGCGCTTAACCAGCTCATTTGCGGTACGCAACATATCGCGCTGCATGCCGCCAAACGGAAAGTATTTAAAGATGATAAAAGCAAACTTCATGAAGTAATGAGCGGTTTTTCAATAGATGAAAAACATTGATTGTATGCGAAAATGCTAAAAATAATGCTTACGCCCATGAAAATTCTCATTGTTAAAACCTCCTCTCTGGGCGATGTTATCCATTGCCTGCCAGTGATTAACGACATTATTAGCGTTTATCCAAACGCGCAAATTGACTGGATAGTTGAAGAAAGTTTTGCCGATATTCCGCGCTTGCACCCTGCGATTCACCAAGTGTATACAGTGGCGTTCAGGCGCTGGCGCAAACATTTGTTGAGTGCTAAAACTTGGTCAGAAATCAAACTGTTTAAGCAATTAATCGCCAAAAACAACTATGACGCGGTGATTGACACACAAGGCTTATTAAAAAGCGCATTGATAATGCGTTTGGCTAATGGCATTAAGCATGGCTACGATAAACACTCGATTCGCGAGCCTATCGCTAGTAAGTTTTACAATAAAACCTATGCGATTTCTTACCAGCAACATGCGGTTAGCCGTAACCGCACTTTGGCGGCGCTAAGTTTAGGTTACGCGCCACCCGTAAATGCGCCCGATTACGGTATACAAGCAGGGCTTAATTCAAATGAAATCCCAAGCAAGCCGTTTGTTATCGCATTGCACGGCACCAGTCGCGATAGCAAACTATGGCCAACCGAGCACTGGATTAATCTTGGTAAAGCACTACAAAAACAGTCTCTAAATTTGTTGTTACCTTGGTCAAACACTACTGAACTAGCGCGTGCCGAGCTAATTGCCAACACTTTGGAAAATGCGATTGTTTTGCCAAAATCCAGTATTGCTGAGCTTGCCGCCGTCATTAGCCAAGCAAAAGCCGCGGTTGGTGTAGATACGGGTTTATCACATTTGGCGGCGGCACTGAATATTCCTACTATTGCTATTTATACCGACACAAATCCGGCGCTGACTGGCGTAATGGGTAGTAAAGCGCAAGTCATCAACTTAGGTAATATTGGCGAAATCCCAAGTGTTGATGCCGTATTAATGCATTTAAATAGCATTTAATTTTCTAATCCAAGGTTTTATCAAAAGCTTTTTATCAAAAATCTTGCCCTCACACCCTTGAAATAAATTCGCTTATCCCCACGTTCAAAACAGTGTTATTAATGAATGGGGAAACACATGCAA
>JAZKDM010000140.1:0-4853 GCA_040387535.1 Pseudomonadota bacterium
TGACCTTCGGGTTATGAGCCCGACGAGCTGCCAGACTGCTCCATCCCGCGTCCGACTCGACATACATGCCGCCGAGAAATGAGACTATAGCAAGACTGGGCATTGGTGTCAAACAGTATTGAGCGTTTTATCTTTAAATAAACTCAGATTAAAACCATAAACTAAGCTTAATCTTCAGAAAAAACGATACAGAATAAAGACTTAATTTACTAAAATTAATTACCTATTGCACCAAAAACTTTTTTAATTAAACTACTTGCTTGCCCTACTGGATTTTTACGAATGGCAGCTTCTTCTTGCGCCATCATTAAATAAACACCATCCAAGGTTCTTTGTGTGACATATTGCTCTAGGTTAGCGTCTTCTTTTTTAACCAAACCGTATTTATTACCCATTTCAGCAAACTTATTATATTGCTGAGCAAGCTTTACTTTTTCGGTTGCACTTTTAACAATAGGCAAAAACTTTTCGCCCATTGGTAAGGAGGTTGTTTTTTTAAAGTACTGAGTGGCGGCATCTTGCGGGCCAGTTAATATTTCTTTCGCATCGGCCAAAGTCATCTTCTTAACCGAATCAATCAACAAGGCTTTTGCTTCTGGCACTGCCGCTTCTGCTGCGCGGTTCATTTTAAGCACTAATTCATCGGCTTGTTTACCCATGCCAAACATGCGCATGGCTTTTTCGGCTTTTTGCATGGATTCTGGCAATAGTATTTTGACTTGGCTGTTTCCAAAGAAACCATTTACAGCGCCTAAGTTGCTGACAGCTTTATTTGCGCCTTGTATTAACGCGGCTTTTAGGCCGTTGCTTGCATCTGTATTACTTAAGTCACTCACAGCAAGCGCATTGGCTTGCGATACAAATAACGCCAATAGCGCTGTCATCATTACTTTTTTCATCGGTTCGCCCCAAATAACAAATATTGAATATACTTTAATGATACAAGTACTAATTGTACTTAAGTTTATTTAACCTTGCCTTACCTTTGCAATACATTTACTTAGGCTGAATCTAAGCCGAACCGCCCTGCTGTTCTTTATAACTACACCGCTTTTAACTACTATGCTTTTGAAGATTTTACTTGCCAAATGTTTTTAGCGTACTCACCAATGGTTCTGTCGCTTGAAAACTTGGCCATACGCGCCACGTTTAACACTGCACGACGTGACCATTCTTCTTGGTTCTGGTAAATAGCCGACACTTCGTCTTGGCAGGCAATGTAGCTGGCGTAATCGGCAAGCAATAAATAATTATCGTTATTCAAAAGATTATCAACAATAGCCTGATAGCGATTTGGCTCTTCTAATGAGAAGAAACCATTGCCAATCATATCGATTACTTCTTTTAACGCAGAGTTATGCTGGTAATAATCGCGTGGGTTATAGCCACTGGCTTTAGTTTCGGCTACTTGCGGCGTGGTTAATCCAAAAATAAAGATATTTTCATCACCCACTTCTTCTTTAATTTCCACGTTTGCGCCATCTAAGGTACCAATAGTTAACGCACCATTAAGCGCCATTTTCATATTGCCTGTGCCACTGGCCTCAGTACCTGCTGTGGATATTTGTTCAGACAAATCACTACCTGGGAATAAAATCTCAGCTGCTGACACTTCATAGTTTGGATAAAACACCACTTTTAGCATGTCGCCGACTGCTGGGTCATTATTCACGATGCTAGCTACATCGTTAATTAAGCGAATAATTAATTTTGCCATCCAGTAACCAGGCGCTGCTTTACCGCCAAATATAACGGTACGTGGCGTTAGGTTTTTCTCGCCGTGACGAATGCGGTTATAAAGCGTGATAACGTGCAATACGTTTAATAGCTGGCGTTTGTATTCATGAATACGTTTAATTTGCACATCAAACAAGGAGTCAGGATTTAATTTTACGCCTGTGACGCTTTCAATTTTGTGAGCTAAACGTAATTTATTGGCATGCTTAACCGCACGGAATGCTTTGCGGAAATCTTTGTCATCTGCCAACGGCGTTAATTTAACTAATTGCGTTAAGTCTTTTTGAAAGCCATCACCAATGGCTTGCGCAATCAGTTTTGTTAATTCGGGATTGGCTTGATTTAGCCAACGGCGCGGTGTAATACCATTAGTCACATTGGTTAATTTATTTGGGTAGATTTTATTAAAATCGGCAAATAAAGTAGTTTTTAATAACTCACTGTGCAAAGCCGCTACACCATTTACAGTATGGCTACCCACTACCGCTAAGTGCGCCATGCGTACGCGGCGACCGTGCGTTTCATCAATAATCGAGACACGTCTAACCAAATCCGTGTCACCTGGGAATTTATGGTTCACCATGGTGACAAATTGTTGGTTAATTTCGTAAATAATCTCTAAATGGCGCGGCAGTAAGCTGCCAAATAAGTCTACTGACCAAGTTTCTAGCGCTTCTGGCATCAAAGTATGATTGGTGTAGGCAAATATTTTAACCACTAAGCCCCAAGCAAAATTCCACGCCAAGCCATGAACATCCACCAACTGGTGCATCATTTCGGCCACACCAATCGCTGGATGTGTATCGTTTAATTGAATCGCGATTTTATTAGGTAACTCTGCCCAATCTTTTTCGGTTTTGACTTCGCGCGTAGTAATAAAACGACGCAAAATATCTTGAATGGAGGCTGATACAAAAAAGTATTGCTGTTTTAAACGTAGTTCGCGGCCTGAAGCAGAGGAATCGTTTGGGTATAACACTTTTGAAATCGTTTCAGTATCCGTGCGCTCTTCAACCGATTGCTCATAATTACCATTATTAAATTGATGCAAATCAAAGTCTCTGGTGGCTTTTGCGCTCCATAACCTTAAATTGTTAACCGTTTCGGTGCCGTAACCTGGTACTGGCATATCGTAGGGCATTGCCACTACATGTTGTGTGTTGCACCAATGGTGCTTAACACCATGTTCATCATGCACAGGCACAACATGACCATAAAACTTGATATCATAAGTTGCCTCAGGGCGTTGAAACTCCCATACGTTGCCGTAACGCAACCAATTATCAGGGTTTTCCATTTGTTGGCCGTGCTCAATCGATTGCTTGAACATGCCATATTCGTAACGTATGCCATAGCCAGTTGCTGGAATATCCATGGTCGCCATTGAATCTAAAAAGCAAGCCGCCAAACGACCCAAACCACCATTACCAAGAGCAGCATCATGTTCCATTTCAGCGGCAGCTTCCATATTGCGGCCCAATGCACCTAAACCATCACTTAACTCCTCTTTAATGCCCAAATTAAGTGCAGCATTAGTAAGCATACGCCCAATTAAAAACTCTAAAGAGAGATAGTAAACACGCTTAGGATCTTGCTCGTAATACGATGCCGAGGTTTTAACCCAACGCTCAACCACATGATCGCGCACCGTATAAGCGGCGCTTTGATACCAGTCTCTTGACGTGGCTACCTTATCTGTCTTAAAGCACGACAACACTAAATGATTTTGTAGCGCCTGTTTTACTGGGCTAAGTTTAGGCAAAACAATAGTTTCTTTTTTTGCAGATTTGGTTGGTGTTTTCATTTTAATAATGCTTTCTAGGGGATATTAAGCAATTGCTAATAATGCATTTTAGCAAATACCACGCCAATCTTTGGTGACAATTTGTATATTGACAAAAAAGCCTGCTTTTAAGGGCAGGCTTTTTGCATAATAAATCTTACACTAACAAGCTATTCATGCGCTTCACAAAGCTGGCTGGGTCGTTGAGTTGACCGCCTTCTGCCAGCAAGGCTTGATCAAACACTAAATGGGCTAAATCGTTAAATGTTGCCTCTGCGGTTTCTGCTTCTAAGCGTTTAACCAATTTGTGCGCAGGATTAATCTCTAAAACCGGCTTGCTGTCTGGTGCGTTTTGGCCAGCCGCTTTTAAAATACGCGCCAAATTGGCCGATACGTCATGTTCGCCCGCTACCAAGCATGCCGGCGAATCGGTTAAACGATGCGTCACGCGTACTTCTTTAACGGTGTCGCCTAACGCTGTTTTAATACGCTCAATCAAGGTTTTTGCGTCTTCCTCAATTTTCGCTTTGGCTTCTTTTTCAGCTTCGTCTTCCAGCTTGCCTAAATCTAAATCGCCTTTAGCAATTGATTGCAGTTTTTTGCCTTCAAACTCAGTCAGGCTACCTAATAACCATTCATCCACTTTGTCTGACATCAGCAATACTTCAATGCCTTTTTTGCGGAAGATTTCTAAATGTGGACTGTGCTGTGCGGCGGCAAAGGTATCAGCGGTAATAAAATAAATCGCCTCTTGTTCAGGTTTCATGCGCGCCACGTAATCGGCAAACGATACATTTTGTACTTCATTATCCGCATGCGTGCTGGCGAATCTTAATAAGCCTGCGATTTTATCTTTATTGGCAAAGTCTTCGCCTGGGCCTTCTTTTAATACACGGCCAAACTCTGCCCAAAATTTAGCATAATCTTCTGCTTTATCTTTAGCTAAATCTTCTAGTAAACCCAATACTTTTTTAACCGAACCATTTTTGATGGCATCCACATCGCGGCTATCTTGCAAGATTTCGCGCGATACGTTTAATGGCAAATCAGCCGAATCAATCACGCCGCGTACGAATCTTAGATATTGCGGCATTAACTTTTCAGCGTCTTCCATAATAAATACGCGTTTTACATACAATTTGATGCCGTGGCGGCGCTCTCTATCGTATAAATCAAACGGTGCTTTGCTAGGAATGTAAAGCAGTGAAATATATTCTTGCTTGCCCTCTACGCGGCTGTGGGTATAACCTAATGGGTTCTCATAATCATGCGAAACGTGTTTGTAAAATTCATTGTATTCATCAGGTGTAATATCGTTTTTGCTACGCGCCCA
>JAZKDM010000141.1:0-5318 GCA_040387535.1 Pseudomonadota bacterium
TTGGATAACATTACCCATGCCATTAAAGAAGTATTTGCTTCTTTATATAACGACCGTGCGATTTCATACCGGGTACATAAAGGTTTTGTGCATGCAGATGTAGCGCTTTCAGCGGGCGTGCAGCAAATGGTGCGCAGCGATATTGGTTGTGCTGGCGTGATGTTTACCATTGATACCGAATCAGGCTTTAAAGATGTGGCGTTTATTACATCAAGTTATGGTTTGGGCGAAACAGTGGTACAAGGCGCGGTAAATCCTGATGAATTTTATGTGCACAAGCCATTATTAGCGCTTGGCAAACCAGCGATTATCCGCCGCACCATGGGTTCAAAACTCATCAAAATGGTATTCAGTGACGCGACACAAGCGGGCAAAAGCACCAACACTGTGGATGTAGATCCTGCGCAATCAGACGTTTACTCATTAAGTGATGCCGATATTTTAGAGTTAGCCACTTATGCCATGACTATTGAAAACCATTACGGCTGTCCAATGGATATTGAGTGGGGTAAAAACGGTTTAGATAACAAGCTATACATTTTGCAAGCGCGTCCTGAGACAGTGAAATCGCAAGAGCTACTGAATAACGTAACTGAATCATACAAACTGCAAAAGCACTCTGCTAAACCATTGGTTGCAGGCCGTGCCGTTACACAAAAAGTGGGCGTTGGTCCAGTGCGTATCGTGCTAGACCCAGCGCAGATGCATGAAGTGCAGCCAGGCGATGTATTAGTGGCCGATATGACTGACCCAAACTGGGAACCAGTGATGAAACGCGCGGCGGCTTTAGTCACCAACCGTGGCGGCCGTACCTGCCATGCGGCAATTATCGCGCGTGAGTTAGGTATTCCAGCAATTGTGGGCTCTGTTAATGCAACCGATTTACTACGTGAAGGTGAAATTGTTACCGTGTCTTGCGCCGAAGGCGAAACCGGCTTTGTATATCATGGCGCGCTAGATTTTGAAGTATCAACGCAAGCCAATAGCGCTTTATCAAAACCACCATGCAAAATCATGATGAACGTTGGCAATCCTGATATGGCGTTTAGTTTTGCACAAATTCCTAACGATGGCGTGGGTTTAGCGCGTTTAGAGTTTGTGATCAACAATATGGTCGGCATTCACCCTAAAGCGATTTTAAACGTTGATGCCATGCCAAAAGCGATTCAAGACACGATTAAGAGCCGTGCGCGTGGCTATGCCTCACCTAAACAGTTTTATATCGATAAAGTCGCTGAAGGCGTGGCGACCATTGCTGCTTCTTTCTACCCAAAACCTGTGATTGTACGCACCTCTGATTTCAAATCAAACGAGTACAAAAAATTGGTTGGTGGCGATATTTATGAGCCAGACGAAGAAAATCCAATGATTGGCTTCCGCGGCGCGGCGCGCTATATGGCAGAAGACTTTAAAGAGTGCTTTGCCATGGAATGTGTTGCCATGAAAAAAGTGCGCGACGAAATGGGCTTAACCAACGTAGAGCTAATGCTGCCATTTGTGCGCACTTTGGATGAAGCCAAAGCCGTAACCGATATCATGGCGGCCAATGGCCTTAAACGTGGCGAAAATGGCTTACGTTTAATCATGATGTGCGAGATTCCATCTAACGCCTTATTAGCCGAACAGTTCTTAGAATACTTTGATGGCTTCTCAATTGGCTCTAACGATTTAACCCAATTAACATTAGGCATGGACCGCGATTCTGGTATTTTGGCGGATGGCTTTGACGAACGTAACGATGCGGTTAAAGTATTGCTGAAAATGGCAATTAGCACCTGTAATCGCTTAGGTAAATACGTGGGCATTTGTGGTCAAGGCCCTTCTGATCACCCTGACTTTGCTGAATGGTTAGTGGCTGAAGGCATACAGTCAATTTCACTTAACCCAGATACTGTGGTTGCGACTTGGCAACGTCTGACTAAAAAATAAAAGGCGGTTTTCAAATGGATCACCGTACTGTATTTTTTATTTCGGACGGCACTGGCATCACGGCTGGTGCTTTGGGTAAGCTGCTGGAACATTTTCCACGTACCAATTTTAAGCAAGTACGGATGCCATTTAGCGATACATTCGATAAAATAAAATTGGCCAAAAATGCCATATTAGAGGCGACTGAAGAAGATGGCGCCAGACCGACTGTGATTATGTCGCTGGGTAATATTGAGCTACGCAATAGTTTAAAAGAGGCTAATGCTTATTTTATCGATTTGTTTACGGCTTTTATTGACCCATTAGGCGAAGAGTTAAATCAAAAGCCGCTGACTGGCGCAGGCATTGCACACAGCGTGATGGGCACCAATTACCATGAGCGTATGGAAGCGATTAATTTTACGCTCAACCATGACGACGGCATGACCAACTCTGGCCTAGATGAAGCGCAAGTGATTTTAATCGGCGTATCGCGTTGTGGCAAAACGCCAACCAGTATTTATTTGGCTATGCAGTTTGGTATCAAAGCGGCTAATTACCCGCTGATTCCTGAAGATTTTGAACGCGGCACTTTGCCAGAAGTGTTGTACAAGCATATCGATAAGATATTTGGCTTAACGATTAAGCCAGAACGCTTACATTCTGTGCGCTCTGAACGTAGACCAGATAGTTTCTATGCGTCTTTAGATAATTGTCGCAAAGAAATCGCCACGGCTGAAAACTTAATGCGCACCAGCAATATCACTTGGGCCGATTCTACCAGCCGCTCAATTGAAGAGTTGTCGGCTATTATTTTACAAAAAATTAGGCAGCCTAAAAAACAAGCGGCTTAATAATGTGCAAATAAAAAAAGAGGCGCTAAGCCTCTTTTTTATTATCTCAAACTTTAAAACTATTTTAGAAACGGCTTTATCTTACCGACAATCTCTGCCGAATCAGGCGCAACAGTACTTTCAAACGCATAAACCTGCTTACCGCCTGGCGTAATCACATATTTATAAAAATTCCACATCGGCGCTTGACCTGATTTGGCGGCTAATTGTTTGTAAAAAGGATTAGCATTGGCGCCCACTACAGAGCTTTTTGCCGTCATTGGGAAATTAACGCCATAGGTCGCCTTGCAGAAATCACCAATCGCCTTGTCCTCACTTAATTCTTGTTTAAAATCATTGGAGGGAAAACCAACCACCAATAAGCCCTGACTTTTATGTTTTTTGTATAAGCCTTCAAGCGCCTCAAACTGTGGTGCGAAGCCACATTTGCTGGCGGTATTCACCACTAAAATTGGCTTATCCTGATAATCACATAGATTAATTTGCTGACCTTGTAAGGTTTTAAATTGGTGATTATAAAGCTCAGGGCAAGCGGCTGCATTTGCCACTAAGCTAGCACCAAGCGTTAGCATACCTAATATGGCGGCTGATATCGTTTTGTTCATCTTTGGTTTATCCCCTAATTTAATTAAGCTAAATAGCTAAATTAAGTAATTAAAAAATTCTTACTTAATGGACTTAAATCCAATTGATTGGTTCGAGCATCGTCAAAAAAGCTAAGTTAACACATGATGCAGCAAGCCAATCAGGGCAAAAATACCGATTAATTTAATGGTGCCAAGTTTAAATTTAAATAATAACAAAGCCGCAAGCAAAGTCGCCGCGCATGCAAACCAGTCTATATTTGTCAACATATGATTAGCGGCTAATCCATTTGGCCAAAAAATATGCGTAGCAAAAAACAAAGCCAAACTCATAATCACGCCAACCACTGCCGCCGTAATGGCACTAAGTGGCGCAGTCAGTTTTAAGTTGTTATGAGTAGATTCAATAAACGGCGCACCTGTTAATATAAATAAGAACGATGGCAAGAACGTAAAAAAAGTGACTGTGCAAGCGGCAATAATGGCAGATAGCAATGCCGTTTCAGCCCCCATAAAAGGCTGCGTCCAGCCGCCCACAAATCCAACAAAAGTGACCACCATAATTAATGGCCCTGGCGTCGTCTCGCCCAACGCTAAACCGTCCATCATCTGCGGCGCAGTAAGCCATTGATAATGCCCCACAGCGCCTTGAAACACATAAGGTAATACCGCATACGCACCACCAAATGTTAATAACGCTGCTTTAGTAAAAAACCAGCCCATGCGCGTAAGCGTTGCATCTATACCGAAATATAAAATAATCAGCGACATACTAATTAACCAGATTGAAAAGCCAATCGCAATCAGGCGCAACATTTTTTTAAAATTAAAAATAGCATGCACTGGCGGCGGCGTATCGTCATCAATCAACGCTTTGCCGTAATGTTTTTTTGATGCTTGATGCCCTGCACTATCGGCTAACAACGCTGGTTTAAAGTGATGCACAAGCAAGCCAATCAAAGCAGCGATGATTACAATGATTGGAAATGGCAACTTTAAAACCGCAATCGCCACAAAAGATGCAAAGGCAATTGACCACAATAATTTATTTTTAAGCGCGCGCAGGCCGATTCTGTAAGCTGCAAATAATACAATCGCCACTACCGCCGGTTTAATGCCATATAAAATGCCAGCAATGGCTGGTTGGTTGCCAAAGCGCATATAAACGTAACTTAAAGCCGTTAAGATAAGTAATGACGGAAACACAAAAAGCACACCCGCCACAATGCCGCCCCAAGTTTTATGCATTAACCAGCCAATATAGATGGCTAGTTGCTGCGCTTCAGGCCCTGGTAACACCATGCAGTAATTAAGCGCATGCAAAAAACGTTTTTCTGATATCCAGCGCTTAGTTTCAACCAAGTCTTGATGCATGATGCTGATTTGCCCTGCAGGGCCGCCAAAACTCACAAACCCCAACTTAAGCCAGTACCAAAATGCTTGTTTAAGCGTGGGCATGCCAACTATTTCGCTCGCTAAAGTTTCAGTTGCTAATGTATTGTTATCTATCATATTACATTAAATAAATTCTGTTAACTTATGATTTAATTACATAAAATTTAAAAATTATTACATTTTATTACAGTTTTTTAATCATTCTGAAATAACTAATCCATATAATTGTTATATCAACTTAGCTACATATTCTTTTTTTAATTTTTATAAGGATTATCATGAACTTGAACAAACTTACACTAGTATTTGCAATCACTTTAGTTTCCTTGTCTACTGCTAACGCATGTGAAACGGTAATGGGCGGCTGTGCAAAAGTAGAAACACATGACACATCATCACACATGAAATCACAAATTGTAAACCAAGTAACGCATCCAGTTGCTGCTCCAGCTCAAGCTAACGCAAGCAAAACTAAAAGCAATGCAAAACAAGCTAAAGGTTCTGGCAATTTGATTCAAGCTATTAATAAAACGGTATTGAAATAATCTGATTAGTGCCAGTTTAAAGAAATTGGCAC